>JBEKZS010000046.1:0-27578 GCA_049509635.1 Roseiarcus sp. | reverse complement strand
AGATCGCTGTCGGTGAAGGAGAGGAACACGATGTCGGCGGGCGATTGTTCGAGATCGACGGCGGCGGCCGTTTCGTCGAGGGAGCGCGCGTCGATCCGGGCGAGATGCATGAGGCGCCCCTAGCCGCCGAGGGCGGCGGCGATCGCGGCGCGGTCGACGCCCTTCTCCCCGATCACCACGAGCCGGCCGCGGCGCGCTTCGCCGGCGCGCCACGGGCGGTCGAATTCGCGGCGGAACCGCTGGCCGACGCCCTGCACGAGCAGCCGCATCGGCTTGCCCGCGACTTCGAGGAAGCCCTTGGCGCGCAGCACTTCGTGCCGGGCGGCGATTTCGGCGAGCCGCGCGAGGAACGCCTCGGGTTCGGCGATGGCGGGAATGTCGAGGACGAACGTGTCGAAATCGTCGTGGTCGTGGCCCTCCTCCGCGTCGTGATGGGAGGGCCGCCGGGCGAGATCGTCCTCGGCGGCGGCGCGCAGGCCGAGCAGCACGGCCGGATCGACCCGCCCCTCGCAGGTCTCGACGATTCTGACCGCGCGCGGGATCGCGCCGGCGATTTCGGCGCGCACCCGCGCCAACTCACCCGCGGCGAGCAGATCGGTCTTGTTGAGGACGATCATGTCGGCGCAGAGCAGCTGGTCCTCGTAGACCTCCTCGAGCGGATTGTCGTGGTCGAGCGACGGGTCGGCGGCGCGCTGGGCCGCGACCGCCGCGGGGTCGTCGGCGAACCGGCCCGCGGCGACCGCGCCGGCGTCGACGACCGCGATCACCCCGTCGACGGTGAGCTGCGCGCGCAGCTCCGGCCAGTCGAACGCCTTCACCAGCGGCTTGGGCAGGGCGAGGCCCGAGGTCTCGACGATGATCTGTTCGGGCGGCGGCTGGAGCGCGAGCAGCGCGGCGATCGCCGGCGCGAAATCATCGGCGACCGTGCAGCAGATGCAGCCGTTGGCGAGTTCGACGATGTTCTCCGCCGGGCACGAGGCCGCGCCGCAGGATTTCAGAATCTCGCCGTCGATCCCGACATCGCCGAATTCATTGACGATCAGCGCGAGCCGCCGGCCATGCGCGTGGGTCAGCGCATGGCGGATCAGCGTGGTCTTGCCCGAACCGAGAAAGCCGGTGACGATGGTGACCGGGACTTTCGACATGGTCAGGCTCCCTCGATCGCGAAGGCCAGCGGCGGCGTGCGCGACACCACCCCCTTGCGGAACGACAGCGGCCGCTCGCGCCAGGGAATGATCCCGTCCGCCGTCGCGGCGAATTTGCGCGCGGCGTCGAGCACGTCGTCGAGATTGAGCTCGGCGTCGAGGTCGCCCACGACATAGGTCCATTTGCCGGGCGCCGCCATCGCGACCGTGCAGGGACGCTTGCAGACCGACAGGCAGGCGATCGAGCGCAGCGCGACATCGTCGGCGGCGGCGTCGGCGAGCCGCGCCTCGACCGCGTCGTAGAGCGCGCGGCCGGGCAGGGCCCCTTCGCGATCCGTGTGCCGGCAGGTCACGCAGACGAACAGGGTGACGCCCGGCTCCGCGGGCCCGGCGGTCATCGGCGCGGGCGCCGCGGTATCTTGCCGATCCGGGGAAAGACGGGAATTGGGCGCGAGGCGACAATGGTCATGATCGCTCCTTGACCGCCCCACCGGCAGCCGTTCGAGAAACATCGCGCACGGCAGGTCTCCTGGCTCGCAGCTCCCTGCCGGCGCCGCCTTCCCGGATCGCTCCAGTGGCGTTGGCGCAGACTCGCTGCCTACAGTCGCGGGGGCGGCCGCGGATCGGGTTGCCCCTGCCGCGTTCCCTTTTCACCTTCCCCTCAAGGGAAAGGACCGTGCGGCAAAATGTTTCCCAGCTTGCCGACCCCTTGTCAAATGGCGGGGCGTGGGACAAGCGTGGATCTCCCGCGGGGTCGGGCGGGGGCGCATCGGGCGGGGTCCGTCAGTCGGCGTTTTTTGGGTGCGGCATGGACGATGAGGCCGAGCGGCACAGGGCGAAGATGGCCAGGCGCAAGGCGGCGCAGGACGCCGAGGTCGCCGCCAAGCCGATCGAGGCCAAGGGCCTGCTGATCGTCCACACCGGCAAGGGCAAGGGCAAGTCGACCGCCGCCTTCGGCCTCGCCCTGCGCGCGCTCGGGCGCGGCTGGCGGGTCGGAATCGTCCAGTTCATCAAGGGCGCCTGGTCGACCGGTGAGCAAGCGGCCTTCGCGCGATTCGGCGACCAGATGGTCTGGCATACCATGGGCGAGGGTTTCACCTGGGAGACGCAGGACCGCGTGCGCGACATCGCCGCGGCGCAGGCCGCCTGGGCGAAGGCGCGCGCGATGATGGCCGATACGACGATCCGGCTCCTCGTGCTCGACGAGCTCAACATCGCGCTGCGCTACGACTACCTGCCGCTCGCCGAAACGATCGCCGCGCTCGCCGCCCGCCGGCCCGATCTGCATGTCGTCGTCACCGGCCGCAACGCGAAGCCGGAGCTGATCGAGGCCGCCGATCTCGTCACCGAGATGACGCTGGTCAAGCATCATTTCGCGGCGGGCGTGCGCGCGCAGGCGGGGATCGAGTTTTGACCGCGCGCGCGCTGATGTTCCAGGGGACCGGCTCGGACGTCGGCAAGTCGCTGCTGGTCGCCGGCCTCTGCCGCGCCTTCGCGCTGCGCGGGCTGAAGGTCAGGCCGTTCAAGCCGCAGAACATGTCGAACAACGCCGCGGTGACGGCGGACGGCGGCGAGATCGGCCGCGCGCAGGCGCTGCAGGCGCGGGCCTGCGGCGTCGCTCCGAGCGTCCACATGAATCCGGTGCTGCTCAAGCCGCAGAGCGAGACCGGATCGCAGGTCGTCGTCCAGGGCCGGGTCGTCGGCAACGCCCGGGCGCGCGAATACCAGGCGTGGAAGCCGCGGCTGATGGCGGCGGTGCTGGCGAGCTTCGCGCGGTTGCGCGAGGAGGCCGATCTCCTCCTCGCCGAGGGCGCCGGCAGTCCCGCAGAGATCAATCTGCGCGCCGGCGACATCGCCAATATGGGATTTGCGATTGCGAGCGGAACGCCGGTCGTATTGATCGGCGACATCGATCGCGGCGGCGTCATCGCGCAGATCGTCGGCACGAGAGCGGTGCTCGACCCCGCCGACGCGGCGATGATTCGCGGCTTTCTCGTCAACAAGTTTCGCGGCGACGCCGCGCTGTTCGAGGAGGGGATGCGGATCATCGCCGGCCGCACCGGCTGGCCCGCGCTCGGCCTCATCCCCTGGTTCGCCGCCGCGCGCCGGCTGCCGGCGGAGGATGCGATGGCGCTGGAGCGGGCGCCGCTCCCGGCCGGCGCGGGCGTGACGATCGCGGTGCCGAGGCTCGCGCGGATCGCCAATTTCGACGATTTCGATCCGCTGACGCTCGAGCCGAACGTCCGGCTGGTCATGGTCCGGCCGGGCGAGCCGATCCCCGCCGAGGCGGCGCTGGTGATCCTGCCCGGCAGCAAGGCGACGATCCCCGATCTCGCCTTCCTGCGCCAACAGGGCTGGGACATCGACATCGCCGGCCATCTGCGGCGCGGCGGCCGGGTGCTCGGAATCTGCGGCGGCTATCAGATGCTCGGCCGGCGGATCGCCGACCCCGAGGGGACCGAGGGGCCGGCGGGCGCGGTCGAAGGGCTCGGCCTGCTCGACGTCGAAACGGTCCTGGCGGGGGAGAAGATTCTCACCGAGGCGCGCGGCGTCCGCATCGCCGACGGCGCGCCGTTCCGCGGCTATGAGATGCACATCGGCCGCACCACCGGCCCGGGCTGCGCGCGGCCGCTGCTGCGCTTTGCCGACGGGCGCGTCGACGGCGCGATCTCGCCAGACGGGCGCATCACGGGGGCCTACGTCCATGGCCTGTTCGCCGACGATTCCCAGCGCGCGGCCTGGCTCGCCGGGCTCGGCGCGCGCTCGGACCTCGCCTATGAAGCGGAGGTCGAGCGCACGCTCGACGCGCTCGCCGCGCATCTGGCCGCGCATGTCGATCTCGACGCGCTGCTCAGCCTCGCAGAATGAGCGCGAGCGCGCCGATCGCGATCCCCTGCAGAACGCAGGCGAGGCGATAGACGCGCAGCGCCGCGTTTATGTCGGCGACTTCAGCCGCCGCGCGGCCCTCGCCCATGAAGGCGTCCTCGACCCGCTCGTCGCCATAGACGCGCGGCCCCGCGAGCCGGAGGCCGAGCGCGCCCGCCATCGCCGCCTCGGGCCAGCCGGCATTCGGGGAGCGATGCCGCCGCGCGTCGCGCCGCACCGTCGCGAGCGCCGCCTTCGCCGACGCCCCCGGCAGCGCCGCGGCGGCGAGGATCAGCCAGAGCGCGGCGAGCCGCGAGGCCGGCAGGTTGACGAGATCGTCGAGCCGCGCCGCCGCCCAGCCGAACGCGCGATGGCGCTCGCTTTTATGGCCGATCATGCTGTCGGCGGTGTTGATCGCCTTGTAGAGCGCGCCGCCGGTCAGACCGCCGACGACGATCCAGAACAGCGGCGCGACCACGCCGTCGGCGAAATTCTCGGCGAGGCTCTCGATCGCCGCCCGCGCGACGCCCGCCTCGTCGAGCGTCTGCGGATTGCGCCCGACTATCATCGACACGGCGCGCCGCCCGGCCGCCAGCCCGTCGCCCGCGAGCGCGTCGGCGACCGCGCGGACATGGGCGTCGAGGCTTCGCTGGGCCGGCAGGCTCGCGGCGAGCACGGCGAGGCCGAGCAAGCCCGGCCAGCCGCGCGGCGCCGCGAGGGTCAGCGCCGCCGCGACCGCCCCGACCGGCGCCAGCAGCAGGACCAGCGCGCCGACTCCGGCCAGCCGCCGGGCGCCGAACGACAGCGTCTCGCGATTCAGTCGCCGGTCGAGCCAGGACAGCCAGGCGCCGATCCAGGTGACGGGATGGCCGATCGCGCGATAGAGAAGGTCCGGATACCCGGCGAGGGCCTCGAGGACCAGCGCCGCGAAGGCCAGTGCGGGCGACAGGGCGAAATTCATGAGCGGGCTCGAGCCCTTCGACGCGGCATGGCGGGCCCTCGCCTATCACGGCGGCGACCTCGGCGCCGCCGCGCGGCTGTTCCCGGGCGCGCCCCAGCCATGGATCGACCTGTCGACCGGCGTCAACCCGCACGCCTATCCGCTTCCGCGGCTCGCCCGCGACCAATGGGCGCGGTTGCCCTCGCCCGGCGATCTCGCCGCGCTGGAGCGGATCGCCGCGCATCGCTATGGCGCGCGGCCGCAGAACACGATCGCCGCCGCCGGGACGCAGACGCTGATCCAGTGGCTCGCGCGGCTGCGACCGGGCGCGCGGGTCGGCGCGCTCGGCTTCACCTATGGCGGCCACGCCCAGGCCTGGCGCGCCGCCGGGGCCCGGGTCGAGACGGTCGCGGACGCCGCCGATCTCGAAGGCTTCGACGTCGCGATCGTCGTCAACCCCAACAATCCCGACGGGCGCGTGGCGTCCCGCGCGGCGCTGCTCGCCCTCCACCGCGCGCTCGCCGCGCGCGGCGGGCTGCTGGTCGTCGACGAGGCGTTCGTCGATCTCGCCCCCGCCGGGCGCAGCCTCGCCCCGGTCCTGCCGGCGCGCGGCGCGATCGTGCTGCGCTCGTTCGGCAAGACCTACGGGCTCGCAGGCGTCCGGCTCGGCTTCGCGCTCGCCTCCGACGAGTTCGTCGCCCCCCTGCGCGCCGCGCTCGGCGCCTGGCCGGTCAGCGGCCCGGCGATCGCGATCGGCCGCGCGGCGCTCGCCGACGAGGCCTGGCTGGCGCGCATGCGCGTCCGGCTCGCGCGCGAGGGCGCGCGGCTCGATCGGCTGCTCGGCGGCGCGGGATTCGAGGTCATCGGCGGCGCGACGCTGTTCCGCCTCGCCCGCCGCGCCGACGCGCGCGCGGCCTTCGCGCAGCTGGCGGGGCAGGGGATCCTGACCCGGCCGTTCGAGGCGCTGCCCGACCGGCTGCGGTTAGGGCTTCCCGCCGGACCCGCCGCATGGCGCAGGCTGGCGGCCGCGCTGCGGTCCCTCGACCCGCCTCTCGACAGCCGGGCCGCGAAGGGTCAGAAGGAGCACGGCGTGCGAAGCGCGCAGCGCGACTGACGAGGCCGCGCGGCCCCGGCGGGGATCGGCATGATCGGAGCGGCGAGGCGGTTGGCGGCGGCGCTCGCTCTGACGCTCGCCTTGGCGCCCGCCGCCGGGCAGACGCCGGAGGCCGGCCGACCGCCCGCGCCGGCCGTCCGCGCCGACCCCGAATCGACCACCGCCAATTTCGGCGACTGGACGATGCGCTGCCGGCGGCTCGTCGAGGGCCAGCCGACCCGGCGGATCTGCGAGGTCGCCCAGAGCATCCAGACCCCGGGCGCCCAGGGCCCGATCGCGCAGATCGCGATCGGCAGGGTCGGGCCGGCCGATCCCCTGCGGGTGACGGTCGTGCTGCCGCCCAGCGTCAGCTTCCCCAGCACGCCGCGCGTGGCGACCGACGACAAGGACCCGCAGCCGCTCGACCTGCCCTGGCGGCGCTGCCTGCCGGGCGGCTGTATCGCCGACGCCGCGATCGACGAGGCGACGCTGCGCCGCTGGCGCGCGCTCAGCGGGCGCGGCTCGATCACCTTCCTCGACAGTTCCGGCCATGCGATTCCGGTGCCGATGTCGTTCCGCGGGCTCGACGCGGCGCTCGACGCGCTCGCCAAAACCTGACCCCGGCTCACAGCAGGCCCGAGGCGGCGCCGGCGCCGGCGAGCAGGGCGACGACCCGCCAGGGCGGCGCCCGCCAGACCGTCAGCAGCAGGAAGCCGAGCAGCGCGAGCGCGAAATCTCCGCGGCTGGCGACTGCGCCGGTCCAGACGGGATCGTAGAGCGCGGCGCCGAGAACGCCGACCACCGCCGCATTGGCGCCGCGCATCGCGGCCTGCGCGAGCGGGCGGTCGCGCAGGCCGTCCCAGAACGGCAGCATGCCATAGACCAGCAGCAGCCCGGGCAGGAACAGCGCGACCAGCGCGATTCCGGCGCCGGCGAGCCCGCCGGGCGCCGGGCCCATGACGGCGCCGAGATAGGCGGCGAAGGCGAACAGCGGCCCCGGCGTCGCCTGGGCGAGGCCGTAGCCGGCGAGGAACGCCTGGTCGGTGACCCAGCCGGGGCCGACCACGGCGTCGCGCAGCAGCGGCAGCACGACATGGCCGCCGCCGAACACCAGCGCGCCCGAGCGGTAGAAGGCGTCGAACAGGGCGACCGCCTGCGCGCGGCCGGCCACGAGCGGCGGGATGATGAGCAGCAGCGCGAACAGCCCGAGCGCGGCGAGGCCGGCGCCGCCACCGACCGGGAACCGCAGCGCGCCGCGCGCGGCGACCTGGCCCGCATCGCGGCAGAGGACGAGGCCGGCGCCGGCGCCGAGCGCGATCCCGGCGACCTGCGCGAGCGATCCGGGCGCGGCGGCGATCAGCGCGAGCGCGGCGAAGGCGATTCCCGCCCGCGTCCGGTCCGGCGCGAGGCTGCGCGCCATGCCCCACAGGGCCTGCGCGACCACCGCGACCGCGACGAGCTTCAGCCCGTGCAGCGCGCCGAGCGCGACCGGACCATCGAGCCTGCGCGCGCCATAGGCGAAGGCCAGCAGGATCAGCGCCGAGGGCGCCGTGAACCCGCTCCAGGCGGCGAGCCCGCCGAGGAGGCCGCCGCCGCGCAGCACGCCGAGCGCGAAGCCGACCTGGCTCGAGGTCGGCCCCGGCAGGAACTGGCAGAGGGCGATGAGATCGGCGTAGCCGGGCTCGTCGATCCAGCGTCGGCGCTCCACGAATTCTGCGCGAAAATAGCCGAGATGGGCGATCGGCCCGCCGAACGAGCCGAGCCCGAGCCGCGCGAAGGCGACGAGCACCTCGCCGGGCGCGGCCGCCGGACCGTCGGGGATTTCCGATGCCGCGTCCGTCACGCCGCCGCCTCGCCCTGGACCTCGCGCGCCGTGTTGGCCCAAGTTTGGCGAGGCGGCAAGGGTCGGGAGCTGAGGCGAGCGTGATTGCTTCGGACCCGCGGCAGGCGTGGCGGGGGTTCCCCGCCCGATCGTCACCGCGAGCGGAGCCAAGCAGCCCAGAGGTCGTGACCTCGCCGGGTGATGCGCTCCGGGCGGGAAGCTTCAAGGCAAACTCGTGGCTGCGCGGGCGCTCGATCGAGCAATCCGCACGACCGCTGGGCTGCTTGGCTCCGCTCGCAGTGACGACAGCGCGCGCCCCGTCCGCCGCAATTCGATTCCGGCCCGTTGCTCCCTCTGCTAGAGTGCCTGGCGCCGGCGCCGAGCTGCCGGACTTCACGGGAGCAAGCCATGCACAAACGCCCTCTCGGCCGCACCGGCCTCGCCATCGCGCCGGTCGTGTTCGGCGGCAACGTGTTCGGCTGGACGGCGGACGCCAAGACCTCGTTCGCGCTGCTCGACCGGCTCGCCGGGGCGGGCCTCGATGCGATCGACACAGCCGACGTCTATTCGGCCTGGGCGCCCGGCAACAAGGGCGGCGAATCCGAGACGATCATCGGCGACTGGATGAAGAGCCGCGGCAACCGCGACCAAGTGCTCGTCATCACCAAGGTCGGCTCGCCGATGGGGCCGGGCAAGAAGGGGCTGAAGGCGGCGTACATCGCCGAGGCGGTCGAGGCGTCGCTGAAGCGGCTGCAGACGGATTTCATCGACCTCTATCTCTCGCACTGGCCCGATCCCGAGACGCCGCACGAGGAGACGCTCGGCGCCTATCGCGATCTCGTCGCGGCCGGCAAGATCCGCGCGTTCGGCTGCTCGAACTTCAACGCCGCGCAATTGCGCGCCTCGCTCGACGTCGCCGCCGAGCAGGGCCTGCCGCGCTATGGCGTGCTGCAGCCGGAGTACAATCTCTACGATCGCGCCGGCTTCGAGGGGCCGCTGCGCGACCTCTGCATCGCCGAGGAGATCGGGGTCATCACCTATTTCAGCCTCGCCAAGGGCTTCCTGTCGGGCAAGTACCGCACGCAGGCCGATCTCGGCCAGAGCGCCCGCGGCGGCGGGGTCAAGGCCTATCTCAACCCGCGCGGCAATCGCATCCTCGCCGCGCTCGACGCGCTCGCCGCCCGCTACGCGGCCAAGCCCGCCGAGGTCGCGCTCGCCTGGCTGATCGCCAGCCCCGGGGTCACCGCGCCGATCGCCAGCGCGACGACGCTCGAGCAGTTGGAGAGCCTGATCAAGGCGGCCGGGCTGAAGCTCTCCGCCGACGACATCAGGGCGCTCGACGCGACGGGAGCCGGCTGAGCGCAGCGACCCCCGCCGGCGGCTATTTCGGCCTTGCCTGCGCGTCGAGCGCCTTGAAGTCCTCGGCCGACAGCGCGATCGCCGCCGCGGCGACATTCTCCTCGAGATGGGCGACCTTGCCGGTGCCGGGAATCGGCAGCATGACCGGGCTGCGCTCGAGAACCCAGGCGAGCGCGATCTGGCTCGGCGTCGCGCCGTTCTTTTTCGCGATCGCATCGAGCGCGGAGCCGGGCCGCGCCAGGTCGCCGGCGGCGAGCGGGAACCACGGGATGAAGCCGATGCCGTGCGCGGCGCAATGGTCGAGCACGGCCTCGCTGGAGCGGTCGGCGAGATTGTAGAGATTCTGCACGGTCGCGACCTCAAAGAACTTCTGCGCGGCCTGGATTTCCTCGACATTGACCTGGCTGAGCCCGGCGTGGCGGATCAACCCCTCCTTCTGCATCGCGGCGATGACGCCGAATTGCTCGTCGCGCGGCACGGCGGGGTCGATGCGGTGCAATTGCCACAGATCGATCCGCTCCACCCCCAGCCGCTTCAGGCTGTTGGTCACGCCGTTGCGCAGATAGGCGGGGCGCCCGTTCGGCGTCCACCGGTCGGGGCCGGGCCGCTCGAGCCCGCTCTTGGTCGCCACCACCAGCCCCTTGTAGGGATGCAGCGCCTCGTGGATCAGCGTCTCGCTGACCCCCGGTCCGTAGCTGTCGGCGGTGTCGATGAAATTGACCCCGACCTCGGGCAGGCTGCGCAGCACCGCCAGCGCCTCCGCCCGATCCGCCGGCTCGCCCCAGATGCCCTTGCCGGTGATCCGCATGGCGCCGAAGCCGAGACGATTGACGGCGAGGTCTCCGCCGATGGCGAACTGACCGGAGGCGGCGGCGTTGGGCTTGGGCATGGCGGGCCTCGTCACGGGACGTTGCAGGTGCGCTGGTAGATGGGGTGCGGGCGGCGCGACGCAAGGCGGACGCAAAAGGGGGGCGCTCGTCCTGTCGTCGCCCTTGCGGCGACGCGCCCGCCCCGGTTTCCAAAGCCCTTGCCCGATGCCATATCCCAGTCCGGGCCGCCGTACCCGCGCGCGGCCCGAAAGGAGCTGACAGCCATGCCCGTCCTCGACCGCGGCGTCCTTCGCATCGAACATCCCGAGATCCGCCAGGGCATGACCCCGGAGCATCGCGTGCGGCCGCTGATGCCGGCGGCGATGCGCGGCGACTGGGCGACGGTCGATCCGTTCCTCGCGCTGATGGAGGACTGGTTTCCGCGCGGCGTGTTCGGCAAGCATCCCCATCGCGGGATCGAGACCGTGACCTATGTGCTCGAAGGCCGCATCGACCATTACGACAACCAGGGCCATGCGGGGGCGATCGCGCCGGGCGAGGCGCAATGGATGACCGCCGGCCGCGGCCTCATTCACAACGAGATTCCCGCCGAGGGCGACACGGTCCACAGCCTTCAGCTGTGGGTCAACCTGCCGGCCGCGGACAAGATGACCGCGCCGCGCTACCAGGACCTCGTCGCCGATTCCGTGCCGGTCCGCCGCGAGCCCGGCGCGACGGTCCGGGTGTTCTCGGGCGCCTCGGGCGGCGTCGCGGCGCCGACGCGGAATTTCGCGCCGGTCACCATGGTCGAATTGCGGCTCGACCCCGGCGCCGCGATCGTCCAGGATCTCCCCGCCGACTACAACGCCTTCGTCGTCGTGCTCGAAGGCGCCGGCGCGATCGGCGGGGAAGCCGCGCCCGTCGCGACCGGCGACGTCGCGCAGCTCACCCGCGGCGAGGACGCCGCGCCCTCGATCGTCAACGTCGCGGCGGGCGAGCGCGGGATGCGCGCGCTCCTCTACGCCGGCCGCCCGCTGCGCGAGCCGGTCGTCGCCCGCGGCCCGTTCGTGATGAACACGGAGGCCGAGATCGCCCAGGCCTATGCCGATTATCGCGCGGGACGCTTCGGCCCGGAATGAGCGCGGCGGCCCCGCTTCCCTGACGCGCCGTCGGTCGGCGCGCCCTTCCTCAGCGCGGGCGCCGGGGGAACGCGGAGCGTTGCCCGGGAGGGGCTGGCGCACCCGGCCGGATGAGGGTTTTCGCGCAACGGAAAGCCTCGTCGCAGCTCCCGAGCCGCCCTTGCTCTCGGGGCGCTCGAAGGGCCCCGACGGCGGCAGCGATGGAACAAAGCCGAATGGCGCCGCCAAGCCCCTTGCGGTGCTCGGCCCGCCATTCCTCCGCGTCGCCCGGGCCCGGAGGCCGGCGGAAATTTTTGGAAATATTTGGAACATTTTGGAAATACTTGGAACTCCCTGGAACTTCCTTGGAACGTTTTTTCATCTCCCCGGCCTCATGGGATTCCTTGGGATTTCAAGGGTTTGCGCGCGAGGGGAAAGCATTCTGCCCCCCCCCATTGCGCCCGAGCCTTCGGAGTTGCGGATTTTGCGGCCCCGCGGCGCCGGTAGCGTTGGAACGAGGGCGAATGGCGACGCGAACGAACCAAAGCCGGCGACCGCGACGATCGCCTCGGAGGCCGCTTCGACGTTGAAAGAGGCGGCGCCCTGGGAGTTGCCCGCCGTAGGGGTCCCGGGCGGTTTTCGGGGCGGGTGACTCTCCTTCGGTTCGCCTGGCTCGGATCGGCCGTCGATCGGAATGGTGACTATGGATCGGGGAAGGGCTGGAGTCAAGATATTTTTCTGTAAAAGAGAAATATAACGGGGTTGGGGAGTCTCGCGATCCTGGCAAGCCGAACGCGACCCCCCGGCAACCGTCCGCGCCGCCAGGGCCGGACGCGCGCCTCGAGATCAAGCCGGCTACACCGGTCGCTCCGCGCCAAGGGGCGCTCCGCGAACCCTGACCCGCGCGCCTGGCCCCGGCCCGCCGCAACCGTGACCTTTTGGTGCGAGGCGCGGCCGATCACGGCCGCGCCCCGCACCAAAAGGTCACGGTCGCCAACTGGCCACGCCGACGGCGCGCAGTCACCCCCCGGCGACGAAGTCGTCCGGCAGGGGCGAAGCGAAGCGAAGCCGCGCGTCGCGCTTGACGGCGCGACGGCGGCGTGGCTCTGCGGCGCCGGGCGTTTGCGTTGTCTCGAACCGGAGAGGACGAAGATGGCGGATTCCCATCGCAACGCAGAAGGCTGTCCGCCGGCGCGGTGCGTCCCGGCGTCGGCGTATCTCGCCCTGGCTGTGGGCGTCGCGCTCATCCAGGCGCCGCCGGCGTGGGCCGACGAGCGCGTGCAGTTTCGCAGCCTCGATGGGAAGCTCGCCTTGACCGCCTTGCTCGATCGACCGCCGCAGGTCGCGCCGGCGCCCGCCGTGGTGATGCTGCATGGATGCAGCGGGCTCGGCGCCTCGAAAGGGCCGTTCGCGATCTACCGCGACTGGCGCGATTTCCTCGGCGACAAGGGCTATGTGACGCTGATGGTCGACAGCGCCGCTTCGCGCGGCTTCGGCCAGACCTGCACGACGACGGTCAAGGATCAGACCGAGCGCATGTGGGCCGAGCGCCCGTCCGACGCCTACGCCGCCCTGGCTTTTCTCCAATCCCAGCCTTTCGTCATTGCCGACGCGATCGCCCTGATCGGCTGGTCGCAGGGCGGGGGCGTCGTGCTGGAGACGATCCCGGCCCACAGCCTCGGGCGCCCGAACCCTCCGCCCGCCCATGACTTTGCGGCGGCGATCGCCTTCTATCCCGGCCTCTGCGCCGACAGATTGCAGGCGGCGCATCTCGACGCGCCGGCGCAGAGCTGGACCACGTCGATCCCCTTGCTCGTTCTGCAGGGAGAACTGGACAATTGGACGCCGGCCAAGCCATGCGAGGCGTTTCTGCGCGGCGCGCAGGCGCGCGACGCGCCGGTGACGTTTCAGATCTACCCCGGCGCCTATCACGGCTTCGACGCGCCCGACATCCCGGTTCATACGGTCGAGTCCTATCGCAGAGACGACTGGGCGCCGATCGAAGGCACGAATGAAGCGGCCCGCGCCGATGCGCGCAGCCGGGCCTTGCAGTTTCTCGCCGAGCATCTGCGGATGAAAGCCGCCCGATAGCGCCGCCGCGCGGGCCGGGCGGCCGAGGCGCTTTCGACCTCGGGCGCGCCGGGTCCTCGGCGGGCGGTTGACCATTCCGTAATCATCAGGCGGCGCATGGCTAATCCAGGGGAACGGCGATGTTTGGCGAATGGCCGAGGAATTTGCGGAAGGCGTTGAACGACGGCGGGTCGTTGGTGGCGAAGCTGGGCGTCGCGGGCTTGCTGGGAACGGCCGCGACGACCTGGATCCAGGAACGCGGCTGGGAATGGGAGAGCCGCTCGGCGACGATCAAGGCCGATACCGACGGCGCCGCCGCGGCCAATGCGAGCGTGTCCGATCTCGTCAACGCCCGCTATCACGCCTTCTTCGGCATCGTGAAGGCGATCGAGACCGCGCAATCGGGGGAGGAATGGAACGCCGCCCGCGCCGAATTCATCGAGGCGGACAGAAATTGGGCGACCAGATTCGGGGATTCGGCTTTCCAGGTTTTCATGGCCGCCGATCTGCCGTTCCGGATCGACGTCCGCGGCAAACTCGATCCGGTCTGGTCGATGACCTGTCACGGCAATCCCTTCGTCGGCGGGGTCCCCACGGGTTCGGCGCTGGCGGCGCTGCAGGTCGTCAACCATTGTTTCGGGCTGATCAAGGACGATATCGACAAGTACAGCGGATTCAACGCCGAGCAGCCGCCGAAGTTGACGGATGAGGACCGCAAGACCTTCGTCGACAGGCAATACGACCGTCTCAGCGTCGTCTACAGCGCCGACGAGACGCTGCACTGCATGATCCTCGGGCGGGCGCGCTCCGTGCACGACAGTCTCCAGGCGGGCTCCTATGTGCACACGCTGCTGGGGCACAGCCCGCTGCGCTACAGGCTGCCGGACGAGAGCGCCTGCGCGCCCGACGCTCCCCGGATCGCGTCGAGCGGCGTCCAGCAGGTCGAGGCGTCGCGCTGAGCCGGCAGGGGCGAAGCGAAGCGCAGCAGCGCGAAGTCGGCGAATGCTTGCATTCGCCTGTCTCGACGGCGCGACGGCGGCCTGGCTGCGCGGCGCCGGGTGTTGGCGAGGCGTGTCACCTCAAGTCCGAGCCGCGCGTGTCTGTCCGTATTGCGCCTCTTGACAGATCGGCGATTGTATATCATATTATACATATGATCGAAGTTCGGGAAACGGGAGTCTTCGTGACTTGGCTTTCCGGGCTCCGCGATCGGCGCGCCATCGCACGAATCAACATCCGAATTCGCCGCCTCGAGATGGGCAGCCCGGGCGACGCCAAATCGGTCGGCGACGGCGTGGACGAGATGCGCGTCGACTACGGCCCCGGCTACCGGGTGTACTACATCCACGTGGGGAAGGCCGTCGTGATCCTCCTGTGCGGAGGCGACAAGTCCACGCAGGATCACGACATCAAGACCGCAAAATCCATCGCAAACCAACTCTAGGGATCAGTCAGATGGCGATCGAAACCAAGCTTTGGGATCCTGTCGAGCACCTTGCCGAGGTCGAGGATCAAATCCACTATCTCGAGGCCGCCTTCGAGGATGGCGATCCCGCCGTCATCGCTGCGGCGTTCGGCGACGTCGCCCGTGCGCGAGGCATGAGCGGCGTTGCGAGAGGCGCCGGCGTGACCAGGGACGCACTTTACAAGTCGCTCACCAAGGACGGCGACCCGCGCCTCAGCACGCTGATGGGCGTGATCAAGGCGCTCGGCGTCAAAATCACCATTGCCGCGGCTTGAGCGGCGAGAAGCCACCGACGGCCCGAAGGGGGCCAATTGGCGCGAGGAGTCAATGAAGTGGACTGTTACCGTAGCCCGGTGGCGCCCGCCCCGTGCCGCTTCGCACGGGGAACTCCCACAAGGGGAAACGGTGACAGTGCATTTTACTGGCGTCAGCGCGACGCATCGTCTCGCCCCAGTCCAAGGCCGCTATGCGCGCTTCGGGAATCGGCCGGACCGCGACGGATCGGAAATCCTCCCCGAAGAGCCGCCCCCGGCCGAGACGATCGGGGTTCCGGTGGCAGTGCGCTTTGTTGACGCTCGCACGCCGCCCGGCCCGGACACAGCATCGTAAGCCGCACCCTCGATGAGACTCGGGCGCATCCGCGCGTCATCGCCAGTCGCCCTCCCAATCGCGTCCGCCGTAAGAAATCCGCAGGATTACGACGCGCCCTTCCTCCACGGCGAAGGCGACCGTGACGCGCCGCTCGAACCCAATGATGCGGAGGCCGGGGCGAATGTCGTCGCGGCGGCGGCCGCGTTCGGACGCTGCGCATTTCCGGTGTCGACCGCGGGTCGTCCCCATCCCCGGCCCGCCCCTTCCCCGTCACCCCGCCGGCCGCCGACCCCACGCTTCCAGATATCCCGCAATCGCCGCCGACACCGCCTCCGGCCGCGTGAAGTCCACCCGCGGATGGCGGAACGGGACCCATTGGTGGCGGGCGTACCAGAGGCGGCCGGGGTGGGGCGGACGGGCGTAGTCATAGGGCGCGAGCGGGCGCCAGCATTCCCTGATGACGCCGACATAGCCGAGATTGCCGCGCTCGGAGGCGTAGAGGCGCAGCAGCGCGGCCTTGCCGGCCTGCTCCTCGGGCGTCAGCGCCAGCGTCCGCTCCGAGCCGTTCGGGTACGGGAAGGCCTGCGCGCGCGCGCGGGCGCCGAAATAATTATATTCGGCGAATTCCAGCACGCTCAGCCTTTCGGCGAACGCCCGGCCGAGCGCGTTGAGCCCGTCATGGTCGGGATTGCCGCCCTCATAGGCGGGAACCCACAGCTGGTCGGCCGCGCAGGCCTTGACCGCCGCCCGGACTTCGACATGCGCGGCCGGCAGCTCGCGCCACAGCCGCCGCGCCGGCCGCGCCGACCAGCCGACCGGGGTCAGCCCGAGCCGCGCCGCGGCCTCGCCGGCTTCGGCGCGGCGGCGCGCGACCAGGGCGTCGCGGCGGCGCCGTCGCCACGGCCACAGCGTCTCCCGGGCGAGGCAGCCGTCGGTCAGATAGAGCGCGAACAAGGCCGCGCCCGCCGCCCTTGCCCGGCCGATCGCCGCCGCGCAGGCGACCACTTCGTCGTCGGGATGGGCGACGCAGATCAGGACCCGCCGGCCGAACATGGCTAGACGGTCTTCAGCGCCGTCCGCCAGCCGCTCATCAGGTCGTCGCGCAGCACCTCGCGCCAGCTCGCCAGGTGACGGGCGCCATAGTCGATCCCGGCGGCGCGCATCGCGGCGATCCGGTCGGGATCGCCAGCGAGGTCGCACAGCGCCGCGGTCCACGCCTCGACCCCGCTCTGGACCGCGCGCACCGCCTGGGTGCGGTCGAGCAGGACGGGCGAGCCGCTGTTGTGGGCGACCAGCGCCGGGCAGCCCGACGCGATCGCCTCGATCGTCGCCATGCTGCCGATCTCCACTTCGGACGGCAGCGCGAAGAAATCGGCGCTCGCATAGAGCCGGGCGAGTTCCTCGGGCGCGACGAAGCCGGCGATGCTGACGCGGTCGCCGAGCCGGCGCGCCGCTTCGTCGGCGAGCGGGCCGACGCCCGCGATCAGGAGATGCAGCGGCGCGCCGGCGCCGATCGCGCGCGCGGCGGCCTCGATGAGGATCGGCACGTTCTTGCCGACGTCGACGCGGCCGACGAACAGCCCGATCCGCCGCCCCTCGGGAATGGCGTAGTCGCGCCGCACCCGCGCGACGTCGCGCCGGTGCGGGCCGAACATCGCCTTGTCGACGCCGAGCCGCAGATTGCCGACCCGCCCCTCGCCCAGGATGCCGGCGGCCAAATCGCGATCTTCGGCGCGGGTGACGAACGCGCCCGCGCATTGGCGCAGGTGGCTCGCCAGCCGGCGATCCATCTTCTGGCGCTGGCGCCCCGGCGCGTCCCAGTCCTCGATCAGCTTGCGCTTGGCCTGCGGCCAGCGGGCGAAGATCCGGTCGATCGTGTGGCGGGTGAAGATGCGGGTGTAGGCCGGTGTGTCGGTGTGGAACGAGGTGGTCAGCGCGATCGCGCGGCCGCGCGCGATCCGCTCGGCGGTGCGCGCGAAGGCGAAGAAGCCGTCGGTCGCGTGAATGAGATCATAGTCCGGCAATTCGCGCGCGAGCCTTGGATGATAGGGCGAGAGGTCGGCGTGGTCGGGCATGTAGGGCAGGAATTTCAGCCGCGCGGTGCTGAACACCGGCGGCAGGTGGCGAAACCGGACGTTAGGCGAGAGCACCTCGTCCGGCCCGTCGCCGGAGAAATAGACGGTGAGGTCGAGCCGGGCGTCGTCCTCGGCCGGCCTGGCGGCGGCGGCGCCGAGCCGCTCCCACCATTTGACATGCCCGCCCGACTGCTTGTTGCGCGCGAGGTCGACCAGCGCGGCGACCTTGAGCGGTCGGGTGTGCCGGCGGAGCAGGTTCCAGGGTGCATTCATGGTTTTGGACGTCTCGGCGGTGAGCCACGCCGCGGCAGGGCGTCGGGTCGGACATTTAGGGCAAAAGCGGCGGCGAGGGAATGATTTCGTGGCGAAATCGCGTCCTCCATGCGTCGATCGTTAAAATCCGCGGCAATCTTGCAACGCCCGCCGGTCCCGGTTGGGTTTGCGCCGGCGACCTCCTATATGATCCGGATCAGTCGCGGCCGGCCAGCCGCGCCCTTACGGGCGCTGGCGCTTCGAGCGGGGACCCCATGAGTCATCACAGCCACGCGGTCGTCTGGATCGATCACCGGGAGGCGCGGGTGTTCCATTTCAACGCGACCGAGGACGACGAGCAGGATGTGCATCCGCGCGATCCGACCGCCCATATCCATCATCACGCCAACGAGATCGGCAGCGGCCATCCCGCGGAGGATCAGAAATATCTGCATGCGGTCGCCGCCGCGATCGCGGACGTGAAGGCGGCGCTGATCACCGGCCCGGCCAGCGCCAAGAACGAGTTGATGAAGCACATCCAGCGTCACGACCCCAGGATCGCCGGGATCGTGGCGGGCGTGGAGGCGCTCGATCATCCGACCAATGGCGAATTGATCGCCCACGCCCGCCGCTTCTTCCGGGCCGCCGACCGGATGTCGCCCCAGAAGGGGTGAGCGCAATCGGCCGCTTGCACGAGCGGGCCGACGGTCCGATTGTGGCGCGACCTGGACGCCCGGCCGCGAGCCGGGCGAGCCGGCTCCCACGCGAAAGGGCCCCGCAATGACCCGACTGGCCGGAAAATGCGCCGTCGTCACCGGCGCCGCCAATGGCATCGGGCTCGCCTGCGCGCGCCGCCTCGCCGCCGACGGCGCGGCGGTGGTGCTCGCCGACATCGAGGGAAAACTCGGCGAGGCGGCCGCCGCCCGGCTGCGCGAGGAGGGCCGGCAGGCGCTGTTCGTCGCCGCCGACGTCACGCAGCGCCTCGCGCTCGAAGCGCTCGTCGAGCGCGCCGTCGCCGAATTCGGCCGGCTCGACATCATGCTCAACAATGCCGGCGTCGCCCCGACCGCGCCGATCCTCGACATGAGCGACGAGCTTTTCGACAAGGTGATGGCGACCAACCTGCGCTCGGCGTTCGTCGGCACCCAGCTCGCCGCGCGCAGGATGGTCGCGGCCGGGCGCGGCGGCGTCATCATCAACATGTCCTCGGTCAATGCGCTGCTGGCGATTCCCGGCCTTGCCGCCTACGCCTGCTCGAAAGGCGCGCTGAACCAGCTGACCAAGGTCGCGGCGATCGAACTCGCCGTCCACAAGATCCGCGTGGTGGCGATCGGGCCGGGGACGATCCTCACCGATCTCGCCAGGACGGCGGTCATGGGCGACGAGGCGGCGCGGCGCCGAATCCTGTCGCGCACCCCGATCGGCCGCGCCGGCGAGCCCGAGGAGGTCGCCTCGGTCGCCTCGTTCCTGGCCAGCGACGACGCCTCCTACATCACCGGCCAGACCATCTATCCCGACGGCGGACGGCTGGCGCTGAACTATCTGGCGCCGGTGGCGGAATAGCGGGCCGCGCGCGCCGCCCTGCCTCGGCTGGCCGCCTGTCGCCGATCGCTCAGTGCGTCGCCGTCACCCGGCCCGCCCGTTCGTAGGCCTCGCGGGTGCGCGCTGTCGGCCGGGTCGCCAGCCGTTCGGCGAGCAAAGCGCGCGCGAGCCGCGTCTGGCCCGAACGCTCGGCGGCGGCGATCAGCGTCTGGGTGAGAAGATCGCGCTGGGCGTGGCTGCCGCCGATGCGGATCGCCTTGTAGCGGACCGGCAGGATGCGCTCGACCGCCCGCGCGTAATCGCCCTCCGCGAAGGCGAGCGCGCCATCGACGAGGCGGCGGCCGACATCGGCCGTGATCTCGCGATTGTCGCCGGCGCCGTCCCGCGCATAGGCGTCGAGCGAGGCGCGCAGCCGCGCGACTCCCTCGGCGTCGTCCGCCCGCGCCGCCGCCAGCGCCAGATGCAGGTCGTTGAAGACGAGCACGTGATCGTCGACATGGGTCAGCCATTGCCGGCTCAACGGCCCCCAGCGGCCGCCGACGTCGGCGCCGGCGAGTTCGAGCCGCCACAGCAGCGCCGAGGCGTCGACGAGATCGAGCAGGCTATCGCCGGCGATCCTGGGCGCGACGAACCGGTCGTAATCGGCGAGCGTCTCGGCGAAACGGCCTTCCTCGATCAGGTAGAGCGCGAGATGCCAGCCGTTGTGGACCGACAGGGCGTGCGCCTTGCTCCAGGCCGGACGGGAGCTCCTCAGGAACTGGATTCCTTCGCCCTGTCGGCTCTCCGTCTCGAGCACGTGGGCGACCGCGTGGACCGCCCAGCCGTCCTCGGCGTTGCGCGCGATCGCCTCGCGCGCGGCAGTCTCGGCGCGCCGCAACTCGCCGGCCTCCTCGAGGCCGAACGCATATTGGCCGAGCACGAAGCCGAAGTTCGGGCTGTCGCGATCCCAGGCGGGCAGCACGCGCGCGACGGAATCGCGGATGCTGAGGGAATGGCCGAGGTAGAAATAACTGTCGTGGGCGAAACGCAAAGCGAGCGCATCGGTCGGATGGTCGACGAGAATGTCCTCCCAGATATCGGTCGCCCCGATGATCGCGCCTGCGGCCCAGGCCTTGGCGGCGGCCAGATGACGCCGCTCGCGGGACGAGGCGCCCGCGATCCCCGCCTCGGCGGCGCCGAGCGCCCGCGTCACCGCCGGATTGTCGCCGCGGAAACCGTTCAGCAGGTACAGCGACGCGATCGCGCTCGAACCCAGCGTGAAAGCGGGGTCGGCGTCGACCGCCTCCTGCAGAATGGCGATCGGGTCGCCCTTCCAGGCGAAATAGTCGGTCACGGCGCGGTCGAGCGCCTCCGCCGAGGCCGGCGCGCCGGAAACGTCCAATCCCTGCTGGTCTCTCGCCATGAGGCGCTCCTCCCGTCTGAACTATCGCGCGGGCAGCGAGACGATGAAGCGCTCGATGTCCGCGGCCGCCCGCGCCGGCGTCTCCCAATGCGGGGCATGGCCGACGTCCTCGTAGCGGATCGCGACGCGGCCGGGAATCTTGGCCGCGAGCGCCTCCTGCGTCTGCGCGTCGAAGACGGCGTCGCGATCGCCCCACAGCGTCAGCGTCGGGGTCGCGATCGGCGCCGCCGCCGCCTCGTCGGCCAGCAGGCCTTCGACGGCGCCGCGCCAGGTCGCGAGCGCGAGCTTCATGCTCTCGTCGACGAAAACGGCGAGCTGGCGGGGCTGGAGCGGTCGAAATACTGTGCTCGCCTGGAAGCCCTCGACATAGGCGCGCGGCACATGATCCTCGAAGCCGGCGAGATCGCCGCGCATCTCGGCCAGGCCGGGATGGCCGCCGGTCGACGGCGCCGCGCCGATCAGGATCAGGCTCGCGAGCAGGTCGGGCCGGCGCTCGGCGACGCGCTGGGCGACGATCGCGCCGAGCGAATGGCCGACCAGATGGACCGGACCGTCGCCGAGGCCTTCGATGAAGCCGATCGCGTCGGCGGCGAAATCGCCCGTCCCATAGGTCTCGGCGGCGGCGCTGTCGCCGTGGCCGCGCTGATCGAGGGCGAACAGCCGGAATTTCCCGGAGAGGCCTTCTAACAGCGGCTCGAAGCTGCGCCAGGAATCGGTGAAGCCGTGCAGCAGGACCAGGCGCGGACCCTCGGCGCCGAGGCTCACGAAATGGCGACGCCCGCCCGGCAGCGCGATCTCGCCATGGGTCGGTGCGGCTGTGGCGGTCACGCTTCGTCTCCGTGCTGCTGCGCGAGGTTAAACATCAACGGCGCTTTCAGTCTACTGGAATTGTAGGTTGACGTGAGGCGGCTCGCGCGCGATGCCGCGCGACAAGCCCGGCCGACCCGGTGTATCAAGGCGGTCCGTCCGCCGTTCGCCGTCGAGGAGAGCCCGCTCCTTGCTGACCATCCTGTTCGACGGCGTCGCCTATGGCATGCTTCTGTTCGTGCTGGCCTGCGGCCTCTGCGTGACGCTCGGGCTGATGAATTTCGTCAATCTCGCGCATGGCGCCTTCGCCATGCTGGGCGGCTATGTCGCCGCGCTGTCGATGAACCGCTGGGGCGTCCCCTTCCTTGCGACGCTGCCGTTGGCCTTCGCGCTGCCCGCGCTGCTGGGGGTCGCGCTCGAGCGCACGCTCTACCGGCGCCTCTACGGCGCCAGTCCGCTCGATCAGGTGCTGTTCACTATCGGCCTCGTGTTCATGGCGATGCCGATCGCCAGTTTCTTTCTCGGCGACCAGCCGCAGCCCGTGACCCCGCCCGGCTTCCTGCAGGGGCGGCTCGAATGGGCGGGGATCGAGATCGGCGTCTACCGGCTGTTCCTCATCGTCGTCTGCGGCGCGATCGCCTTGGCGCTGCAATTGTTCCTGGTCGGCACGCGCTTCGGCGCCCAGCTGCGCGCGGCGGTCGACGACGCGCGGGTGGCGAGCGGGCTCGGCATCGATGTCGACCGGCTGTTCGCGGTGACCTTCGCGATCGGCAGCGGGCTCGCCGGGCTCGGCGGCGCGCTCGCCGCCGACATCGTGGGCGGCGTCGATCCGTCGTTTCCCGTCAAGTTCATGGTCTCGTTCCTGATCGTCGCGGCGATCGGCGGCGCGCGCGGCATCGTCGGCGCCCTGCTCGGCGCGCTGCTGCTCGGCGTTCTCGACGTCGCCGGCAAATATTACATCCCCTCGATCGGCGCCTTCGTCATCTACGCGGTCATGGTCGTCACCCTGCTGGCGCGACCGCAAGGCCTGTTCGCGCGCGGCGGCGGCCGATGAGGCTGGAGGCGGCGCGCATCGGCGCCCATGTCGCGCGCCGGGCGCGCTGGCGCGGCGCCGAGATCGCGTTCTGGCTCGCGATCCCGGCGCTGATTTTCGCCGTGCCGTCGCGGGCGCTGCTGATCAACGAAATCCTCGACGCCGGCCTGTTCGCGCTCTCGCTCGACCTCATCCTCGGCTATGCCGGGATCATCTCGCTCGGCCACGCCGCCTTCTTCGGGGTCGGCGCCTATGGCGCGGCGATCCTCGCCGGCCAGGGGCTGGCCGACCCGCTCGCCGGGCTCGTCCTCGCCGGCCTCGTCGCCGGCGCGCTCGGGCTCGCCAGCGCGCCGCTGGTGCTGCGCGGCGCGGATCTCACGCGGCTGATGGTCACGCTCGGCATCTGCCTGATGCTCGGCGAGCTCGCCAACCGCAACGCCTGGATCACCGGCGGCGCCGACGGGCTCAACCTCGAGCTCACCCCGATCTTCGGCCGGTTCCCGATCGGCTTCACCGGCCAGCGCAACGCCGCGCTCTACAGTCTCGCCGTCGTCTTCCTGCTGTTCGTCGTCGCCCGCCGCATCGTGCGATCGCCGTACGGCCTCTCGCTGCGCGCATTGCGCGAAAACCCGCTGCGCGCGGGCGCGCTCGGGATATCGGCGCCGGGCCGCCTGATCGCGGTCTACGGGCTGGCGGCGGCCTATGCCGGCGCCGCCGGCGCGCTGGTCGCCCAGACCAGCCAGATCGTCTCGCTCGACCTGTTCGACTTCCACCGCTCCGCCGACGTCCTGCTGATGCTGATCATCGGCGGGACCGGCTATCTCTATGGCGGCCTCGTCGGGGCGGCGCTGTTCATCGCGATCAAGGATGGCCTGTCGACCGCCACGCCGGAATACTGGGAGTTCTGGATCGGCCTGCTGATGGTCGGCCTCGTCCTCGCGGGACGCGACCGGATCGGCGCGCGCATCGCCGCCCTCGCGCGAATGGCGGGCGCGCGCGGGCGCGTCGCTTGAGCGTGCTCGCCCTGGAGACGCGCGGGCTGATGCGCCGGTTCGGCGGCCTGACCGCGACCGACGACGTCTCGCTCGCGCTCGCCCCGGGCGCGCGCCATGCGCTGATCGGCCCCAATGGCGCGGGCAAGACGACGCTCGTCGATCTGCTGACCGGGATCATCAAGCCGAGCGCCGGCGCCGTGCTGCTCGACGGCTTCGAAGTCACCGCGCTGTCGGCCAATGCGCGCGTCCGCCGCGGCCTCTCGCGCACGTTCCAGATCAACCAGCTGTTTCCCGACATGACCCCGGCCGAGTCGCTGTGGCTCGCGGTCGGCGAGCGCCTCGGCCAGGGCGGAAACTGGCGGCGCATCGCCGGCGCCGACGGCGCCGTCGCGGACGAGGTCGAGGCGCTGCTGCGCCGGTTCGATCTGCTCGGCATGATGGACAGGCCGACCCGCGAACTCGCCTACGGTCGCCAGCGTCTGCTCGAAATCGCGCTCGCCCTCGCGGCACGACCACGCGTGCTGCTGCTCGACGAGCCCGCCGCCGGCGTGCCCGAGGGCGAGCGCGCCGACATTCTCGCCGCGCTCGCCGCCCTGCCGGCCGAGGCGACGATCCTGCTGATCGAACACGACATGGACCTCGTGTTCCGGTTCGCGCAGCGGATCACGGTGCTGGTGCAGGGGCGCGTGCTGATGGAGGGGACTCCCGCCGAAGTCGGCGCCGACGCGCGCGTGCGCGAGGCCTATCTCGGGGCTGACAGGCATGGCTGACCTGCTCGTGATCGACAATCTCGCCGCCGGCTACGGGGCGGCGCGCGTCATCGCCGGGCTCGACCTTCGCCTCGCCGAGGGGCGCTCGCTCGCGCTGCTCGGGCGCAACGGCGCCGGCAAGACGACGCTGCTCAATTCGCTGATCGGCGCGACCACGAGGCATGGCGGGCGCATCCTGTTCGCCGGCGCCGACGTGACCCGGCTGAAGCCCCACCAGCGGGCGCGCGCGGGCCTCGGCTGGGCGCCGCAGGAGCGCAACATCTTCCGCTCGCTGAGCGTGGAGGAGAACCTGACCGCCGTCGCGCTGCCCGGCCCCTGGACGCTCGCCCGGGTCTACGCGCTGTTTCCGCGGCTGAGGGAGCGCGCGCGCATCGGCGGCGCCCAATTGTCGGGCGGCGAGCAGCAGATGCTCGCGATCGGCCGTGCGCTGATGCTGAATCCGCGTCTGCTGCTGCTCGACGAGCCGACCGAAGGCCTCGCCCCGATCCTCGTCGACGAAGTGCTCGGCGTGTTGCGCCGGCTCGCGCGCGATGAGGGCCTGTCGATGATCGTCGTCGAGCAGAAGGCGCACAAGATCCTGCCGTTCACCGACGCCGCCATCATCCTCGACCGCGGCGCGATCGTCCATGCCGGCCCGAGCGCGGCGCTCGCGGCCGACGCGGCGGCGCTGGAGGCGCATCTGACCGCGGCGGGCCGGGGCTGAGGCGAGCCCGGGCAGGGCGCCGGGGCGGACGACGCCGGCGCCGCCGTCTGCGCAACGCCGGCCGAGGGTTGCCGAGCGGGCGGGCGCGGCTATTTTTGGACAGCCGGCGCGGCCCATGCGATCGTCGCGAACGCATGGGATCGGCGGCCCGCCGAAACGCGCGGGGGAGCGAGGAGCCCGGCCATGAGCCTCATCGAAGCCGTCCGATCCGCGACCCTGCCGTTGGCCCTGCTCGGCGGCCTGTGCGCGGCGCGCGCGGGCGAAATCCGGATCGCCGTCGTCGGTTCGATGACCGGGCCGCTCGCCGACGCCGGCGATCAGGTCCGGCGCGGGGCCGAACGCGCCGCCATCGACATCAATGCGGCCGGCGGCGTGGCGGGCGACAGGATCGTGCTGACGATCGAGGACGACGCCTGCGATCCCAAACAGGCGGTCTCCGCGGCGAACCGCGTCGTCGGCGAACAGATCAGGCTCGTCGATGGCCACGTCTGCTCGGGCGCCTCGATTCCGGCCTCGGAAGTCTACGCCGACAACGGCGTGCTGATGATGACGCCCGCCTCCGTCAACGCCAAGCTCACCGACGCCGCCTTCGCCAAGGGCTGGACGACGATCATGCGCTTCTACGCCCGCGACGACGTCCAGGGCGCGCTGGTCGGCGGGTGGATCGCCGAGAGATTCAAGTCGAGACGGATCGCCTTCCTCCACGACAAGAGCGCCTACGGCAAGGGCCTGGCCGACCAGGTCAAGGCGCACATGAACGCCGCGGGCGCACAGGAGATCCTGTTCGAGGGCATCAATCCCGGCGAGAAGGACTACACCGCCGTCATCGGCAAGCTGAAGGCGCTCGGCGCCGAGGTCGTCTATTACGGCGGCTATCCGACCGAGGCCGGCCTGATCCTGCGCCAGGCCGCCGATCAGGGCTTCAAGTTCCAGTTGATCGGCACTTCCGGCCTCATCACCCCCGACTTCTGGTCGATCGCCGGATCGGCCGGCGAGGGCGCCATGTTCCCGTTCCCCGCCGATCCCGCCGAACTGGCGAGCGCCAGACTCGTCGCCGACGAGTTCCGCGCGACGGGCTCGCCGGCGCAGGGGTTCACGCTGTTCAGCTACGCGGCGATCCAGGCCCTCGCCGAAGGCGTCAGGCGCGCCGGCAAGGTCGACGCCGCCGCCGTCGCGGCGGCGCTGCGTTCGGGCGGTCCCGTCGACACGGTGTTCGGACCCGTCGCCTTCGACGCCAAGGGGGACGCGCAGGGCATCGTCTACCAGATCGACGTCTGGCGCGACGGCCATGTGACCAAGCTGCCCTGAAGCGCCGGGGTCGCCCGCCCGGCGGCGCCCTCGCCGCTTCCCGCGGGTCGCCGGGTCCCGAAATCGGCAAGGCCGGCGCGCCCGGCTATACTGGCGCCGCCGTCCTCCCCTCGCCGAAAGCGCCGATGCCCGATCTGATCATTCTCGCCCGCGATCCAGCGACCTGGGCCGCCCTGCCGACGCTGATCGCCATGGAGATCGTGCTCGGCATCGACAATCTCGTCTTCGTCGCGCTGCTGTCCAACCGGATCGCGGCGCCGCGACGCGCGCTGGTCCGGCGCGTCGGGCTCGGGCTCGCGCTGATCTTCCGGCTGGCGCTGCTGGGCTCGCTGGCGACGCTGGCCTCGCTGACGACGCCGCTGTTCCTCGCGCTCGACCACGCGTTCACGGCGCGCGACCTGATCCTGCTCGCCGGCGGCCTGTTCCTGGTCTGGAAGGCGACGCGCGAGATTCACGAGCGGGTCGAGCCCGACGCGCCCGAACGCGCGGCCGGCCGCGCCACTCACATCGCGCTCGCCGCCGCGATCGGCCAGATCGTCGCGCTGGACCTCGTCTTCTCCATCGACAGCATCGTCACCGCGATCGGCATGACCGACCATCTGCCGATCATGGTGACGGCGGTGATCGTCGCGGTGCTCGCGATGATCGCGGCCGCCGACGCGCTCGCCGGCTTCATCGCGCGCAACCCGACGATCGTCATGCTCGCGCTCGGCTTCCTGCTGATGATCGGCATGACGCTGATCGCCGACGGCTTCGGCTTTCACGTGCCCAAGGGCTATATCTACAGCGCGATGCTGTTCTCCGCGATCGTCGAGGGGCTCAATTCGCTGGCGCGGCGGCGCGCGCGGGGAAGACGCGCGGAATAGCCGGCGGGGCGGGAGAAGCGGGGCCGGTCGGGCCGCCGGCGCCGCCCACGCGCCCTCGTCCGCCGCCGCCGTGCGCGCCCGGCCGCGCTCCCCGCGGGAAAACTCTGCTATGAAAGGCGGGAATCGATCGTCCGACGCGGAGCCGCACCATGTCCGTCATCCTCGCCTATGGCGATTCCAACACCTGGGGCTACGACCCCGCGGGCGGCGGCCGGTTCGGTCCCGACGTGCGCTGGACCGGGATCATGCAGGCCGAACTCGGCGCCTCGTTCAAGGTGATCGAGGAGGGTCTCAACGGACGCACGACGGTGTTCGACGATCCGATCGAGCCGGACCGCAATGGCCTGACCTACCTGTCGCCGTGCCTGCTGAGCCACGCGCCGCTCGATCTGCTGGTGATTTCGCTCGGCTGCAACGACCTCAAGCGACGCTTCTGGCTTTCGCCGGGCGATATTGCGCTCGGCGCCGAGCGCCTGGTCCAGACCGCCAGGGCGCTGGCGGTCGGCCCCGGCGGGGCGACGCCCGACGTCATCCTCGCGGCGCTGGTC
>JBEKZS010000045.1:0-27766 GCA_049509635.1 Roseiarcus sp. | reverse complement strand
GCGCCTGGCTTCTGGGCGCGCCGCAACCCGAGCCTGCTCGCGCGCGCCCTGGCGCCGCTCGGCGCGCTCTACGGCGCGCTCGCCGCGCGCCGGATGGCGCAGCCCGGCCTGAGGGTTGCGGCGCCGGTCGTCTGCGTCGGCAATTTCGTCGCCGGCGGCGCCGGCAAGACTCCCGCCGCGATCGCGGTCGCGCAATTGCTGCGCGAGATGGGCGAGCGGGTCGCCTTCCTGTCGCGCGGCTATGGCGGGGCGCGCCGCGCCGGCGCGCTGGCGGTCGATCCGGACCGCCACCGCGCCGCCGAGGTCGGCGACGAGCCGCTGCTGCTCGCGCGCGCCGCGCCCTGTTTCGTCGCCCGCGACCGGCGCCTCGCCGCGCGCGCCGCGATCGCCGCCGGCGCCAGCGTGCTCGTGCTCGACGACGGCCTGCAGAGCCCGGCGCTCGCCAAGGACTTCAGCTTCGCCGTCGTCGACGGCGGCGCCGGGTTCGGCAACGGCCTGTGCCTGCCTGCCGGCCCGTTGCGCGCCGACCCGGTCAGACAGCTGCTGCATGTCTCGGCGGTGATCTTCGTCGACGGTGTGTCCGACGCCAGCATCCAGGCCTACGAGACGGTCTCGGGCGCGGCGATGTTCAACGCCCGCCTCGCGCCCGACCCCGAGGTCGCGGCGCGCCTGTGCAACCAGAATGTGCTCGCCTTCGCCGGCATCGGCCGCCCGGAAAAGTTCTTCGACACGCTGAGGGCCCTCGGCGCCCGCGTGGTCGTCGCGCGCGCCTACGCCGATCATCGGCGCTATTCCGGGGCCGAACTCGACGCTCTGTTCGCCGAGGCGGCGAGCCTCGGCCTGACGCCGGTGACGACGCAGAAGGATTTCGTGCGTCTCGCGCCCGACCGCGCGGCAAAGGTGGTCGCCCTGCCGGTCGCCCTGCGGTTCGACGACGCGCCGGCGGTCAAGGCGCTGCTCGGCGCGGCGTTGGCGCGCCGGCGCGAAACCGAGTGAAATCGCTTGACCGCGCGGCCGCCGTCGCGAGGCTGAAGCATCGGGGATGCAACGATTCGGAAAGGATGGCTCGCCGTGAAACCGACGCTCCTGGCGGCCCTCGCCGCGCTCGCCCTCGCGGGCTGCAACGCCACCGGCCCGGCGCCGGGAACGGCGCCGCTCGCGCCCAATTCGATCGTCGTGGCGCCCTCCAATTTCCAGATGCCGCAGGGCGGCGGCTGCGCCGGCGACGTCGCGCGCTACCGCGCGGTGCAGGACGACGATCTCGCGATGGGCCAGATCGCGCAGTCCGTCTACAACCAGATCCACGGCGAGATCGAAGCCGCCGCGCGCGCCTGCGCGGCCGGCCGCGACGCCGAAGCGAGCGCGATGGTGATGGCCTCGCGCAAGCGCCACGGTTATCCGACCGCGCTGTGAGGGGCGGGAGGCCGCGCTGGGCGGCTGCGTGTCGGCGGGCGCGAGCGGCTGCGGCTCGCGATCACGCGTCAGGTAGGGCGCCTCCGCCTCACGGCGCGGAGGGAACCGCGGCGGGCGACGTCAGACCATCGGCAAAGCCGCGGTCCCACCGCTCACGCCGCGAGCTGCGACAGGATCGTGGGATCGTCGATGCGGTCGTCCTCGGCGAGCAGCATCGCCTTGGAGAGGATCAGCGACAAGGTCGCGTCGCCTTCGGCGGGAAGGAAGGCGAGATCGTCCTCGCCGCCGTCGGGCACGATGCAGAGGTGGCGACCGCTCGCCGCGATCTGGCTCGCGCCCGAGCCCAGATGGATGCGGTAGGTCGTCCGCTCGCCGTCGACCATCAGCCAGTCGCCGGCGATGTGGCAGCGCGCCGCGATCGCGAGCGAGGGCAGCAGCGTCTCCAGGAACGCCTTGCGCAGAGCCTGGGCCTCGCCCCGATCGGCGCTGGCGAAGGCGTCGCGATAGCGTCCCGCGCCCGGCAGTTCGGAAACCGGCCTGGCGGCGCCGGCGCCGCGGTCGGTCCAGAACCGGTCGGCGGCGATCGAGGTCGCGTCGATCGCGGTCTCGAGGTCGCACAGCGTCTCGCTGAAGGCCAAAGCGGGGACCTCGTCGAGCGGCAGCGGCGCGTCGGCGACGGCGCCGCCCTTGGCATCGAGCGCGTGAAACACGAGCCGGTCGGTCGTCACATATTCGTAGTTGGGCGCGCCATGGTCTTCCGGTTGCTGCGCCGCGCCGACGCCCGAGAACCAGAATTCGGCCGCGACGCCGAAGGCCGGCAGCAGGAGCCGATTCGGCTTGGCGTCCGAGGCCTCGTGATAGGCGACGCGGCTCGCCGCGATCCAGCCGCGCTTGCGCAGGATCGCGATGAGCGGCGGCTGATGCAGGATATGGCCGGCGAAGCGGTTGGAATAGGTCCGCGTGGCGCGCTCGGGGTCGGTCACGACATAGCTCGCGCGCCAGGCCTGCGCGAAGGGCTGGCGGATACCGGCGCCCCTCAGCCGGTCGCGCCAGGCCCCGACGGCTTGCGCGCTTTCGGTCAGGGGATGCCAGAGACGGATGGACGTCTCCGGGCCGGGAAGGGCGATCGCCTCGCCGCTCGCCAGCAGCATGGTCCCGTCGGCGCGCGGAATGCCCTCGCACGCGCCCGTTTCGGTCTCGAAGCGCCAGACGAGCCGGCGCGAGAGCGTCGCGACGAGGCCGTTGTCGAGGAAGCGCTCGCGCCAGTCGGCGAGGCGCCAGCGCCGGTCCCGCCGCCACGACGATTGCAGCCGCGCCCGCGCCTCGGGCAGCAGCAGCGCGATATCGGCCTCGGCCTCGACGAGCGCCTCGGCGAGCGCCCTGGCGTCGTCGTCGACGAGCGCGGCCTTGGGGACGCCGCGCTTGCGCTTCGCCTTGGGGTCCGATGTGTCGAGGCTCGTCAGTTTCGCCTTGCGCGAGGAGACGACCGTCAGCGTCACCGCATGGGTCCCCAGCATTTCGGTGCGCGTCCCGTCCGGCCCGATTCCGTAATCGGCGGTCGCGAGATCCCGCATGTCGTCGAGGCCGAGCCCGACCTTGGCGCCGGCGGCCTCCAGCGCGGAGTCGACGAGCTTGGCGACCGCCTTGTCGCGGATCGCGCGGCGCAGCCTTGCGAGCGCATAGGCGGCCTCGAGGGCGCCGATCTGCCCGAGCGACCACAGCACGGCGTTGCCGGCGGCCCTGGAGCGGAAATCGCCAAATTTCTTGAAATAGAATTCGCGGCCCGCCGCCTCTAGCAGCCCCGGAACCTGCGCGTCGCCGATCCGCGACAGCGCCCAGACGACGCCGCGCGCGACCGCGACGCAGGGCTCCGACAGCGGGCGGCGCAGGCGATGTTCGGCATCGCGCCGGGCGTGATCGGCGCCCGCCCTGGAACGGTGATGCGGACCGATGAAGACGCCGCCTTCCGCCAGACTTTTGAGCGCCAGACGGCGCAGCGCAGGCGCCCGTCCGCGATCGCGCGAGGAACGCGCGAAGTCTGCGCCGAGCCGCGAAAGGGTGACGAAGGCCATGGTTGCCTCCCCCGCATAGTCCCAGTCGACCGCTTCGAGCGAGACGTGCTGGAGATGGCCGAGCCAGCGCGAAAATCCGCCGAGCGCCTTTTGCGCGCCGAGGCGCGCGATATGGTCGTCGGTCGCCTTCAGCCATTTGGCCGAAGGCTTGGTCGCATCGAGACCGACGAGATGCTCGAGGAACCGCCCCTCGGAATCGGCGCCCCCGAAACTGAAGGCGGCGATGTCGGGGGCGCTCGCGCCTTCGAAAGTGAAAGGCGAGGGGTTGTTCTCGCCGCGCGCGAAAAGCCGGAACCCTTCCAGCTCGTCGTCGCGATAGGACCGGAAAGCCGAACCGGCGATCCGGCGCAGCCCCTCGGAATCGCGCAGCGCGGCAAAGCCCGGCCGGTTCCTGACCTCCGGCTTCGGCGGACTCGACGCGCCGTCAAAAGTCCACCAGGCCCAGCTCATCTCGTCGTCGGAAACGTCGAAGGCCGCGCGAAACATTTCGGCGTCGCTCAGCCAGCTCGGCGACGCGAAGCCATCCGCGAAGGCGCGTTTGACATCGTCGACGAGCGTGCGGACCTCGCTGTGGAAATCGAGGTACAAGCGCCAGGCGGAGGGATCGAGGTTGACGAATCCCGGCGTCGCCCGAGCTGGCGCGAGCGCATTCATGCGCTGGAAGAACGTCTCCTGCCGCCCGTAACCGGAGATATCGAGCAAGGCGCGCGCGCCCGGCTCCAGCGTGCGCCCCGTCGCCAGCAGCGCGTCGCGTCCGGCTTCGTCGACGCCGTGATAGCGATCGAAGACGAGGAGCGCGTCGCGCCGTGCGGTTTCGGCCAGCGTCATGCCCCTGGCGGCGGCCTCGGCGATCGCCTTTACGGCGCCCAAGGCCTTTCGCGGATAGTCGCGGCCGGCCACGCCCCTGAGGTCGTAGCCTTTCGGACAATGATGGGCGAGCCAATCCAGCGTCCGCGCCGCCAGTTCGGCGTCGGCGGGAAAGCCGGTCTCGCACAGGATCATCATGACCCCTTCGCAGAACCTTTCAAAGCGATGCGCGTCGCTCTCGGATCCACGGACCTCGCCGCCGCGGGGGAGGAATTCCAGCTGGCCGCCCCAACCGAAATGCGCCTCGAGCGCGAGAAGATGCTCGAACAACGACCCGCGGCGGCCGGCCGGCAGAGCGCGGATCGCCGCGCGACAATCCTTGGCCTCGTCATAGCTCATCCATCGCGCTGCGAATCGACACTGGGCTTGCGTCGGCTCCGCCAGTTCGAACAGCGAATCGAGATCGGCGACGCTTTCCGGCTCGGCGCCGGGCATGACACGGGCGCGGTTCCGCTTCGCCGTCATGATGTCCTTTGCGTTCCGCTCTTTCTCGGCGAAGCCCGCACGCGCCGCGCCGAACGCCGCTTGCGTTGCGGCCCGTAATTGGGCGACGGCGTCGAGGATCGGGTCGGGCATGGGATCTCCTTGGGTCGGCGGACAGCGGAAGCGCCAGGCCTTTTGAATGGGAGGCTGCTCTCAGCCGCCCTTCAGCGGCGTGAGGCGGACGAACACGACCGCGCTTGCCGGCGTCAGCGGGAACGGTGCGTCGAGATCGACGATCTGCCGGCGGTCGACGAGCAGGAAGAAGCGATTGGCCGAGAAGGCGCGCAGCGCGGTTTCAATCGCTTCCTCGAGCGGGATCGGGCGCGCGTCCCTGCGCAAGGGGATCAAGGCGGCGGGCAGCTCGTCGCCGCGCGCATCGAAACGCTCGAACTCGCACCGCAGTCTCTCGACGATCAGAAGACGCGCCGTGATCGGAACGCCTTCGGACCAGTTCAGCGCCCCGGCGGCCAGGGGCGCTCGCGCCCCCGCCTGATCGCAATATGCAAGTTCGAACATCGGCCCCCACACGACTGAATCCCGGCGAGTCTGGAGCTCAATCGGTGAATCGACCGTGACGACGATCCGAATTCCTCGTTGTCGCTTAACCGGCGCTTACCCGGAACGTCGTGCTTTTGCCCGATGCGGCGGGGATGCGGCTGAAGGCTCTCCCCACGCCCGGCGCGCCGGATCGAGGAGGGCGGCCGGTTATCGTTCTCCTCATCATGTCCGCGCAAACCGCGGACGCCCAGACGCTTATCGCCTATCCTGATGGTCTGGCCTCCCAAGACAACCCCGGGAAGAGATTTCGCGTGGCGCGCCGACTGCCAAGGATCGCAATGCTCGCGCTGTTCGTCGGCGCGCCGATCGCGCTGGAGCGCGCCGCCTCCGCCGGGGAGGCGCCGATCGAGTCGCGCGCCGCGCTGCTGGTCGGCGTCACCGGCGAGGGACTCAAGCCGCGGACCACGCTCGGCCATGCCGTCTGGTCGCTCGTTCCCGCCGGCGAAGGCCAGCCGGTCCCCGCCGTCCGCATCGAGATCGAAATCCCCGACCAGAAAATCCATGCGACGGTTACGATCCGCAACAGCGCCGACGCCGGCGTCCAGGCGTCGCAGACGATCGACTTCGCCGCGGTGTTCGCCGAGGGCGCCGCGATCGCCGGCGTCGCCGATGTCGGCGTGCCGCAATTGCGCGACGCGAGTGAAGCGTCCGGGGAACCGCTCGCCGGCGTCCGGACCAAGGTCGGCGCCAATCATTATCTCGTGGCGCTCTCGGGCGCGGACCGCGAAGCGGCGCAGAATCGCACGCTGCTCGCCAAGCGCGGCTGGATCGATTTCCCCTTGCAACTGAGCGACGGCAGGATCGCGAAGCTGGCGGTGGAGAAGGATGGCGGGGGCGACCGGTTGCTGACCCTGGCGCTCGCCGCCTCCGCGGTCGCGTCGCAGTCGCCGCCGGTCCAGAACTATCGAAAATTCAGGTTCTCGGAAAAAGTGAAGTCAGACCGCGACGAGCCGAACGGGTCGGCCTCGGGCGACGATGCGTCGGAGATCCCGGTGCTGATGCGCAACGGCATGTTCGTCGCCCAGGGGTCGATCAACAACGGGCTCACGCTGGATTTCATAATCGACAGCGGCGCGACCTCCGTCGTCATTCCCGCCGACGTGCTCGACAGCATGATGGAGGCGGGCACGGTCGTCCACGAGGATCTCCTCGGCAAGAAAAACTTTCGCCTCGCCGACGGTTCGATCGTTCCGGGCGAGACCTTCCGCATCCGCATCCTGCGGGTCGGCAATCGCCAGATGGAGAATGTCGTGGCGGGCGTCACCAAGGCCAAGGGCCCCCTGCTGCTCGGCCAGAGCTTTCTCGGCCGCTTCAGATCGTGGTCGATCGACAACGAGCATCATCTGCTCGTGCTGAAATGACGGCGTCGCCGACGGCGCGCCGGTGCGCCGGTCGGCGCCGGGGCCGGCGCAGCGCCCGCGCGCTTCACGCCGCCAGCGCATGGCGCAGGAAATCCTTCATGAAATCCGGACAGCGGATCCCCTCGAGGTCGCTCATCGCCCGCACGACATGCATGCGCCTGAGCTCGGCGTCCGGATCGGCGGCGAGGAAGCGGTCGACGCGCGCCTGGATTCGCTGCGCCGGCTCGGTCATCCGCATGACCTTCATGCAGGCGATCCGCGGCGGAGCGTCGACGATCGTCCAGCCGGGCGCTTCGACGACTTCCCCCGGCGCGATGCCGGTTTCCTCGAGCAATTCGCGCCGCGCGCTGGCGGCCAGATCGACCCGATCGCCGAAAATGTCGCTGTGGTCGGGCGTGCCGGCGGGGAAATAGGCCGCGCCGGCGCTCGAGGTGTGCGCGGCCATTTCGCCGAGCAGGAAGCCGCCGTCGGCGCCCTGCAGCGCGGCCATCGAAAAGCAATTGCTCACGTTGCGGTCGGGATAGCCGAAGTCGCGCCAGGCGAGGAAGCTCTTGTAGTCGGTCTCGAAGAAGGCCGCGCGCAGCGCCGTCGCGCCCTCGCGCGCGACATAGGCGTGGGATCCGGCGAGCAGGACGCGGCCGTCGAACAGCCCGGGCAGCGCCGCCAGCCGGTCGGCCCAATTGGCGGCGATCGCGGCGGCGCGCTCGCGGGCGAACGGCCACGGCGCCGGCGCGTAGGCCAGATCGAGCGCGGCGACCTCGACGATGCGCCCGCCGGGCGCGCTCACAACTCGACCGCGCCGTGCGAAACGATCACCGCGGCGCCGCCGATCGTCGCCGCGCGCAGCGCGCCGTTCTCGACCTCGATCCCCAGCGAGATCGTGCTCGGCCGGCCCATCTCGACGCCCTGTTCGATGACGACCATGTGCTCGCCGTCGCCGGGGCGCTCGAATTCCATCAGCACGCCGGCGAAGGCCGCCGCCGCGCTGCCGGTCGCCGGATCCTCGGCCACGCCGAGCCCGGCGGCGAACATCCGCGCATGCCAGTTTGCTGCCGCATCGACCACCTCGTCGGTGTAGAGATAGGCCGCCGGCTCGCCGTCCGCGCCCCAGCGCCTGAGATCGGGGCGGGCGCGCGCGATCGCGGCGAGGCCGGCGACCGGAACGAACAGATAGGGGGCTCCGGCGTCGTAGATCGCCGGGCGATGCGCGCCGGCGCCGATCTCGGCGACGTCGAGGCCGAGCGCTTGCGCGATCGCCTCGTCGGGCGGCGCGTCCCCGTCCGGCCGGGGCAGCCGCGGCAGGGTGAAATAGGCCGCCATCGCCTGGCCCCGGCGATGCCGGGCGATGCAGACGATCTCGCCGACGCCCTCCTCGACGACGATCCGCAAATCCTCGCGCACGAGCAGTTCGGGCGCGCGCAGATGGGCGAGCAGGATCGCGGCGCCGACGGTGGGATGGCCGGCGAACGGGAGTTCGCGGACCGGCGTGAAGATGCGCAGCCGCGCGGTATTGACCGGGTTGCGCGGCTCGAGGACGAAGACCGTCTCGGAGAGGTTGAATTCGCGCGCGATCGCCTGCATGCGCGCGGCGTCGAGCCCGTCGCAGTCGAGCACCACGGCGAGCGGATTGCCGGCGAGCGCGACATCGGTGAACACGTCGAGGGTATGATATGTGCGGCGCATGGAACGGCTTTCCTAGACCCGCTCGGCGACGAACCTTCGCGAGGGGCGGACGAACTCCTCCTGCGCGGCGACCAGGACGAGCTCGGGCGACTTGGCCTGCGCGGTCGCCGCGACGAGACCATAGACGGAGGAAGCGGCGAGCGCGAGCGCTTCGGCCGCGCTGCGCATGCGCAGCCAGTGGGCGAGGAACAGGCCGGCGATCACGTCGCCCGCGCCCTTCGCCTCGATCGGCGCCCTCGGCGTGCGCAGCCGCCACAGCGCGCCGCCTTCGGAGACCAGCATTTCGACGGCGTCGGCCGGCGTTCCCTCGACGACGAGCGAGGTCACGAGGATCGTGCGCGGACCGCGCGCGTGCAGCGCGGCGAGCGCCGCGCGCGCCTGCGCCAGGGTCGTCGAGGGCAGGCCCGAGAGGAGGTCGAGTTCGAAATGGTTCGGGGTCAGGATCGTCGCCGCGGGCAGGGCCTGTTCGCGCATCAAGGCCTCGATCCCCTCGCGCACATAGACGCCGCGCCCGACGTCGCCGAGCACGGGATCGCAGCAATAGACGAGGCCGGGATTGGCGGCGCGCGCGGCGCCGACGGCGCGCAGGATCGCCGCGCCGATCGCCGCCGAGCCCATATAGCCCGAAAGCAGGCCGTCGCAGCGCGCGAGCGCGCCGCGCGCGGCGATGCCCGCAACGCAATCGTCGATCAGCGCGGCGTCGAAGGTCTGGCCGCGCCAGTCGGGATAGCCGGTATGGTTGGACAATTGCACCGTGTCGAGCGCCATCAGCTCGCAGCCGATCCGCTGCAGCGGGAACGCGACCGCGGAATTGCCGACATGGCCGTAGACGACGTGGGACTGGATCGAGAGAATCGAGAGCGGCGGGGCGTCCATCGTTCCGGCTCGGCTCGCGCAGGAGACGCCGCGCTGGTCGTCGATCGATCGCCGGCGCGCGGATTATGCCCGCGACGGCGGCGAACTCAAGCGCGTCGATGCGCGCCTCGCGTCAGGCCACGTCGGGGTCGGTGACCAGCGAGCCCCTGCCGGTGAGCTCCTTCTTGACGAGGACGAGGGTCAACTTGGCGCCGCTCTCGCTCTCGAAAACCTCGACCACCCGGTACGCCTTGAACGTCGGATCGTTGGCGACGAGATTGCGAAGAACGCGCTCGCGGTCCTCCGACGTGTGTCTTGTCTCGTCTGTCATGGCGGCCTCCCTTGGTTGGGGCGGAACGGATGGCGCGCGGCCGTTGAATGGCGTTCGGCCGAGCCCGACGCGAACGCGCGGCCGCGATCGCGTCGCTCCCCGATACATTCTTTCGCGCCCCGGCGCCAATGCGCGCCGCCGCGACCGTCGCAACGGGCGCCCGTCCCCGGGAGCCAGCCTCGCCGCGTCGCCCATATTATCCTAAATTGATCCGTGCATTTACGCGATCCACGCGTCCCGTTGGTCGCGCGGTGTCGGCGCGACCCGAATGACAGCGCGCTTGTTGGGCTTCGGTGAAGCTCTTTACTCAAATGCAAGATGTTGCGGGTAGACTGGAGCAACCTTGTCAGTCGGGAGTCTGGCGCGCATGCGAGAGATCTACGATTCGGCCGCCCAGGGCTATGATCCGCGTCTGGTCGCGCTGGCGATTTCGGTCTGCGCCCTGGCCTCGTTCACGACCCTGAGGATTCTCACCCACGCCGCCCGAACCATCGGGCACATGCGCGAGATCTGGATATGGACCGCCGCGGCGGCGGGAGGGTCCGGCATCTGGGCGACCCATTTCATCGCCATGCTCGCCTATGACCCGGGCGTGCCGAGCGGCTACAACCTCGGCCTGACGGTCCTGTCGCTCTTCGGCGCCGTGGTGCTCTGCGGCGCCGGCCTCAGCTGCGCGGCCAGCCGGGTGCGGGGCGCGCCGTTGATCGGCGGAGCGATCCTCGGCGCCGGCGTCGCGGCGATGCACTACACCGGGATCGCCGCCTATGAGCTCGCCGGCAGACTCGAATGGCGGCCGCTTCCGATGCTGCTGTCGGTCCTGCTGTGCTCGGCTTGCGGCGCGCTCGCAATGGCCGCCGCGCTGCGGAACGCTTCGCTGCGGGCGAGGATGACCGGCGCGACGCTGCTGACCCTGACCATCGCCGGCCATCACGTGCTCGCGATGAGCGCGATCGGTTTCGTTCCCGATCCGAGCGTCGCCGTGCCCGAATTCGCCATTCCCTCGGGCTGGCTGGCGGTCGGCGTCGCCCTGGCGTCGGTGACCATCCTGCTGTTCGCCTGCGGCGCACTGGCGCTCGACGCCCACGAGCGCATCCGCAACAAGCGCGAGGGCGACCGCATGCGCGGCCTCGCCGACGCGGCGGTCGAAGGCCTGCTGGTCTGCCGCGGCGAATCGATCGTGACCTTCAACTCCAGCCTGACCGAACTGACCGGCTATCGCGCCGAGGACCTCGTCGATGCGCCGCTGTCGCTGTTCCTTCCCGACGAGGCGGCGCGGCGCGCCCTGCTCGGGGAGCCCAAGCGGCATGTCGAGAGCGGCCTGCGGCGCGCCGACGGCAGGGTGATCCCCGCCGAGTTCATCCTCCGCGCCATCGACTACGGCGGCAAGCCGCACAACGCGATCGCGGTGCGCGACCTCAGCGACCGCAAGAAGGCCGAGGACGACATCAGGTTTCTCGCCCATCACGACGGGCTCACCGGCCTGCCCAACCGCAATTTCTTCAACGCCAGGCTCGACGAGGAGATCCAGGCGCACAAGGCCTCGGGTCTCTCGCTCGCCATTCTCTGCCTCGACCTCGACCGGTTCAAGGAGGTCAACGATCTCTTCGGTCACGCCGCGGGCGATGCGGTCCTCAAGCGGGTCGCCGAGTGCGTCACCGCGGTCCTCGACCACAACCAGGTGATGGCGCGGCTCGGCGGCGACGAGTTCGCGATCATCGCCACCAACATCGCCAGTCCGATGGCGGTGAGCCGAATCGCCGAAACCGTGATCGAGACGCTGCGGCACGACTACGAGACCTCCGCGAGCGGCAACTTCATTTCGACCAGCATCGGCGTGGCGATCTTCCCCAACGACGCCGAGGATCGGCGCGCCCTGCTGACCCATGCCGACACCGCGCTCTATCGCGCCAAGGCCGACGGGCGCGCCGTCTATCGATTCTTCGAGGCGGCGATGGGCGCCGAGGTTCGCGACCGGCGGATCCTGGAGCACGATCTGCGCAACGCGCTGATCCGGCGCGAACTCCGGCTCGTCTATCAGCCGCAGGCGCGCGCCTCGACGGGCGAGGTGATCGGCTTCGAGGCGCTGCTGCGATGGCGCCATCCCGAGCGCGGCGACGTCTCGCCGGTCGTGTTCATCCCGATCGCGGAGGAGAGCGGCACGATCCTGCAGATCGGCGAATGGGTGCTGCGCACGGCGTGCCAGGACGCCACGACCTGGTCGCAACCGCTCGGGGTCGCGGTCAACGTCTCGACCGTCCAGCTGCACAACCAGAACTTCCCGCAACTCGTCCATGAAATTCTGCTGGAGACCGGACTTGCGCCACGCCGGCTCGAGCTGGAGATCACCGAGACCGCGCTGGTCCGCGATCTCAACCGCGCGCTGACGACCCTGCGCCAGCTCAAGACGCTCGGCGTGCGGATCGCCATGGACGATTTCGGCACCGGCTATTCCTCGCTGTCGAACCTGCGGTCGTTTCCGTTCGACAAGATCAAGATCGACAAGTCGTTCATCAAGACGATCGACGTCAATCAGGAGGCGGCGGCGATCGTGCGCGCGGTGCTCGGACTCGGCCGCGGTCTCGGCCTGCCGGTTCTGGCCGAAGGGGTCGAGACGAGCGGCGAACTGGAATTCCTCAGCGCGGAACTATGCGACGAAATCCAGGGATGGATCGTCGGCAGGCCGGCGCGGATCGAGACATTCCGGCCGCTGACCCATCGCGGCGAGATCGGGTCGGGCGCGGCGGCGCCGGCGACCGAGGCCTTCGATCCCCCGCCGTTGCGAAACGCCGGCTGAGCGCGCGGCGGGCGGGACTCGTCGAGGCCGCGGCGCGTCCGACCGGACCGACCGCCGGCGCCGCGCCGGCGCCGATATTTTCGCATTGCCTTCTCGCGGAAACAGTGGTGAGGATTCCGGGCGGCGCCGCTGGCGGAGCGACGCGCCTGCTTCTCGATGCCGGAAAGGTCGAGGCCATGAACACCTTCTCCAGAACCACGACGGCGTTGTTCGCCGCGAAGATTCCTGCGCTCGCCTCGCCGGGCGCCGCCCGGCGACAATCCCTGCGGCGAATCTAGGCGCTGCGGCCGGCGCGAGCCGCCGCCCGTTCGCGGCGTCCGCATCGTCCCCGCAGGAGGCGGCGCGCCGGCGCGTCCGGCCCGAACGACATCCCGCAGCGCGGGGCGCAAGGACGTCCTTCACGTCGTCGGGCGCAAATTCGCGCCCGGCGGGACGCCGAACCGGGCGCCCGCCCGGTCGCCCGATCAGAGGGGTTCGATCATGACGGATCAGGCGCCGAATCTCCATCATCGCGCGTGCCTGCAATTCGCCGACGGCGTCGCGCTGATGACCCGCCGCCAGTTCGGGTCGGCGTACCAGTCGCTCAATGCGGCGCACGACGCAATGCTCGGACTCTGCCGCGACCGCGCCAATGCCGACGTGCTTCACGTCGCCCTGTTCAGCACCGTCGTGCTGCTGGCGGCGGGACAGGGCGAGCGAGCCGCGGGGGATGCGAACCAGCGTGCGGCGATGGGCATGGTCAAGGCCTGGGACGGCTGCAAGTCTTGCGCGCTCGGCACCGACCTCTATCATCGCCATGGCGGGCTCACGCCGGCGGCGCTGGCCTGCTACCAGCAGGCGGTCGCTCATTTCGCCGGCGCCGTCGCCCTTCTGGAAGCCGGGCTCGGCGCCGGCGACCCGGAACTCTACGGACCGCTCGGCGACTACAGCGGCGTGCTGCGCGCGGTCGGCCGCGAGGCCGACGCCGATCGCGTCCTCGAGCGGGCGCTCGCGCTGCCGCCCAAACGTCTCAGCGCGGGGATGATCGGCGGCGGCTATCCGATCATCACCCTGGATCCCTTCGGGACCAATCCCGCATTGCCGAGCCAGACATAGGCGAGGGCGCGACTCACCAGCCCCTGCGGCCGCGGCCGATGATCGATCCGTAGACATTCGTGCTGCGGCTCGGCTGGCTGAACTGCTGCCGTCGCGCATTGCGCTGTTCGCGCTCGCGCTCCCTGCGCTCGCGCTCCGCCTGCTTCTGCTGGCGCTCCGATTCGCGGCGGCGCCGCTCCTCCTCGCGCATCCGCTGCTGCGCTTCGTGGTCGCGTCGGCGGCGCTCCGCCTCGTCGCGCTGGCGTTGCCGCTCCCACTCCTTCTGGCGCCGCGCCTCCTCGATCGCGCGCTGCCTGGCTTCGTAGTCGCGCTGGCGCAGTTCGCGCTCCCTGGCGATCCGCTCGCGCTCGGCCTGCTTCTGCCGCCGCTCCATTTCGGCGCGCTGGCGTTCGGCTTCCCGTTGCCGTTGCGCCGCCTCCTGCTCGCGATGCCGGCGTTCGGCCTCGTCCTTCTGGTGTTGCCGCTCCCACGCCTTCCGGCGCCGCGCGTCCTCGATGGCGCGCTGCTGCGCCTCGTATTCCTGCTGGCGGCGCTCCCGCTCCTTGTCCTTCTGCAGCGCCTCCCAGGCGCGCTGGCGCTTCTCGATCTCGATCTGCAGTGCTCGGGCCTCGCGCTCGCGCGCCTTCGCCTGCGCCTCCTGTTCGTTCTCGAGCCGACGCTTTTCCTGCTCGCGCCGGTTTTCCTCGGCGAGCCGCTGGATCGACTCGCGCTCCTGCCGGCGCCGGCGCTCGGCCTCCTCATGGGCGCGAATCTCCTGGTCGCGACGCTGCCGCTCGGCCTCCTTGAGCAGGCGGATCTCCTCGTCGCGTCGCAGCCGTTCCGCTTCCTCGCGCCGCCGCGCCTCGGCTTCGCGCGGCTGCGGTTGGGGGTCCGGCCGCTGGCGCGTCTCGTCGCCATTGCGCAGAAGCCTTGCCTCCACGCGTTCGCGGACCTCCGGCTCGCGCCGCGGGCGCTCCGTTTCCGGTCGCCGATGCGAGTCGTCGTCGCGCCGCTGTGGCTCGGTCCCCGCGCCGCCGCGCGCCGCCTGCCCGAGCTGCAGGCGTTCGGCTTCGGCGCGCTGGCGCGCCTCCTGCTCGCGCTGGAGCCGCTCGGCCTCGACGCGCAGACGCGCTTCCTCGTCGCGCCGCCGAAGCTCGGCCTCGTCGCGCTGGCGCGCCTCCTGCTCGCGCTGCAGGCGTTCGGCCTCGATGCGCTGGCGCGCCTCCTCGTCGCGCCGCTGGCGCTCCGCCTCCGCCCGCTGGCGCGCCTCCTGCTCGCGCTGCAGGCGCTCGGCCTCGACGCGCTGGCGCGCCTCCTCGTCGCGCCGCTGGCGCTCAGCCTCCGCCCGCTGGCGCGCCTCCTGCTCGCGCTGCAGGCGTTCGGCCTCCGCCCGCTGGCGCGCCTCCTGCTCGCGCTGCAGGCGCTCGGCCTCCGCCCGCTGGCGCGCCTCCTGCTCGCGCTGCAGGCGTTCGGCCTCGACGCGCTGGCGCGCCTCCTGCTCGCGCTGCAGGCGTTCGGCCTCGGCGCGCTGGCGCGCCTCCTCGTCGCGCGGCAGGAGCCTCGCCTCCACCCGCTCGCGCGCGGCCGTCGCGCCCGGCGGCGGCTCGGCATTGCCCCGCCGCGTCTCGTCGTCGCGCGGCGGACGCTCGGACGCCGGACGATCGCGCGCGTCCTCGCGACGGTTGCGCGCGTCCTGTTCGCGCCGTTCGCGCTCGGCCTCCTCGCGCTTGCGATCGTCCGCGTCGCGGCGGTCCCGCTCCGCGTCCTCGCGCCGGCGCGCCTCGAGGTCCCGCAGGTCCCGGTCGTCGCCCAGCCGCTTGGCCTCGACCCGCAGGCGGTCCTCGCGCGCATCGTCGTCGCGCCTGTCGCGTTGCGCGCGGAGCGCCTCGTCCTGCTGGCGCGCCCGCTCCTCGTTTGCGCGCGCCCGGATCAGTTCGTCGCGCCGATCCTCCGCCCGCGCGACCTCGGCGGCGGATTGTTCGTAGCGATTGCGCACCTCCGAAAGCACCGACATCAGTGCGGGAAGCTCGGCGCCAGAGGGCGGCGTCAGCGTCAGCCGGGTCTGGATCCGGCGCAGCGCGTCGAGATCGGCGTCCAGCGCGCTCCGCGCCTGGGGATCCGCCTGGCCCGCCGCGATCCCGTCATAGTCCTTGAGCCGGCGCCGCAGGGTCTCGATCTCGTCGGAAACGGCGGTGGAATCCGGCTCGCGATCCGGTCGCGCAGCCAAGGGCCGATCCGCGGCCGGCGGGGCGCCCGGATCGCCGGCGCTCTCGGGCTCGCGCGCGACGGACGCGAAGCCGGCGCGCTCGAGGCCGGCGTCAGGCCGCTCCGCCTCGTCGGACGGATCATTCGCGTCCCACGGCGGCTCAATCGTCTGGCGACCGACGGCGGGCCTGCCGTGGTCGTTAGGGCGGAGGATCTGCGGCGCCGTCGGGACCTGTGGGGCGGGAACCGGCGGCGCCGGCTCGACCGTCGCGGGCCGCTGCAGCACGCGGCCGTGGACCTCCTCGCTCGCCCAGGGGTAGGCTGTCGTCCTGGTCGAGGGGTCGTCCATCGATCCCAATTTCGGGACTTCCGCGCCGAGCTGGGTGAAGACCTCGCGCGCATTCCGCGCGCCTTTCCGCTTGAGGCGTCCATAGACGGTCCCGCAGGCGAAATTGACCTCGGCGCGCCCGTAGCGGGCCTCGCCCATCTCCCGCTGCAGGTCGTCGACGGCCGGCTCGCCGTAGCGACCGGCCGGCGGCGGCGCGGTCGGCGCGGGCGAAACCCCGGGCGGGGGCTGGTGGCCGGCGGCCTCGCCATGGCCCTTGGCCCATTCGATGATCTGGCGACAGAGTTCGCGGGCCTTCTGTTCGCCGACGACCGCGCCGAGCGCGCCGCCGACCACCATCCCGGCGAGGCCGCCGACGGTGGTTCCGAGGCCGGGAATGACGCTGCCGAGGCCGCCGAACATGAGGCCGAACGCCTCGGCGCCGAGGAAGGCGCCGGCCATCCGGCCGCCGAACGCGGCCATGGTTTCGGCCGCCGCGTCCCTGGCGCCGGCGCGCCATTGATCGGCCGCCTTCGCATAGCTCGTCAGCGCGTCGAACGCCATCATCGCCGGCCCGGCGACCTTGAGATAGCGGCCGATCCGCATCAGCTGCGGATTGGGCGCCCGCAGCGCGGCGACGTCGCGCGCGAACATCTGGCGCAGCCGCGCCATGTCGCCCTTGGCGACGAATTCGGATTCGAGGCCGAAATTCTTGGCCGCCAGCGCGTTCGGATCGTTGTGCAGGCCGAGCCGCCGCAGTTCGCGCCGGAAGTCCAGCCAGGACTTGCGCGTCTGCCGGTTGGCGGGAACCATCTCGTCGAGTTCGTCGCCGTAGATCGCCGTCCACCTTTTGTTGCAGGCGTCGCAGCAGCCGCGCGTCGGCGCCGCGGCGAGGATCCGGCGCCCCGCGACGCGCTGCTTCCAGTCCTCGAGCCGCATTTCGGCGTGATGATCGTTGGCGGCGACCGTGACGTCGCCGAACCTTGCGCCCTGCGGCTCCAGCGCGAGCACCGTGCCGTCGGGAGCGACGACGCGGGTGATCGTCGCGACCTTGCCTTCGATCCTGTATTCGAGCCGGCCGCCGTCGGGCGTTCGCGCATAGGTGATCCGCTCGCCGTCGCGGATTTCCTCGAACGGGCCGAGCTCGATGAACTTGCGCGTTCCGCTAGGGGTGTTCGGGTTCGGCGCGGCGGCGGGCGCCGAGCCCGGCTCGTGGCGGAAGCCGGAGTTCAGCGCGACGATCTGGCGCGCCCCGGCCTCGGTCTCGACGACGGCGAACACGCCGGTCTGCCGTCGGAACAGGACGCCGGCGTATTCGTTGGCGAGATATTCGACGAGCGCCCGCTGCACCGCGCGGTTCGGCGAGTGCAGGGCGGCCTTGAGCGGGTCCATGGCGACCTCCTCCGCCGGCGGTGAAGGGGTGGGGTTCGACGCGGCCGGCGCCGCTACGGGACCGACTGCAGCATCATCAGCATCTGCTGGTAGTGCTGCGAATACTGGTTCCAGTCGTGGAACGTGGTCTCCCGCAGCACTGCATTGTTCCGCATGTCGACGAGGGCGAGGACAAAGACGGTCGAGGCGCCGTGCTGACGCTTCTCCGAACGGATCCCGTGACGGGTGTTTCTGACATTGTCGTACAAGAATTGCATCGCGACCTCCCTGCTGCGCCCCCCGGCCCCGAGGAAAATCCGGCGCCGCCGCGCCCCCATCCGCGCGCGTCGATCGCGTGTTACGGTCTGGCGCGGGACCCGCGCGAACGGGCCGCGCCGGCGCCCGCGAAAAAAATAGATCCGCCGACCTTTCATGCGCCATCAAAGGACGTGAAGGCCTCGGCCTGCGGTTCCCGCCGCGCGTTCGGCGTTCCCCCGAACCGCTGCAAAGCGGAGGCGCGAGGGCGGGCGCGGCGCGCCGGGCGCCTCGCCTCTTGACTCTCCGCGCCGTTGGGTCATGCTGGAACAAACAGGGAACGGACGGATGGCGGACGCATGGCGCGGGACGGCAGGGCGGAGAGGATGGCGCTTCTGCGCGGCGCCATCGCCGGCATCGAGGCGCGGGCGGGAGCCGTCCCGGCCGGCGCGCCGGCGCGGCTCGTCGTCGCGCGCGCGCTCGACGCGGCGCTCGGCGGCGGCCTGTCCGGCGACGCGCTGCACGAGATCGCGCCCGCGCGTGCGGGCGACGCGGCGGCGGCGATGGGCTTCGCGCTCGCGCTGGCGGCGCGGTTCGTCGCCGCCGCGCCGGGCGCCGCGACCGCGCTGCTGATCGCCGAGGATTCCGCCGCGCGCGAGGCGGGCGTCCTCTACGGGCCCGGCCTCGCCGCCCATGGGCTCGAGCCCGGCCGGCTCGTCCTGGTGCGCGCGCCCGATGCGCGCGCGCTGCTGTGGGCGATGGAGGAGGCGCTGAAGAGCGGCGCGCCGGCGGTCGTGGTCGGCGAAATGGCGAGCCTGCGCCCCTACGGCCTCGCCGCCTCGCGCCGGCTGCTGCTGGCGGCGCGCGCCGGCCGCGCGCCCGCGCTGCTGGTTCTCGGCGGCGGCTTCGGGCGCACGGACGTCTGGTCCAGCGCCGCCGAGACGCGTTTCGAGATCGCGGCGGCGGCGAGCGCGCGCCGCCCGTCCGCGGGCGGCCGGCTCGCCCTGCCGGGCGCGGCCGCCTTCGCGGCGCGGCTGGTCAAGGCGCGGCTGCGGCCCGGCGCGCCGGCGCGCGGCTTCGACGCGGCGCGCGTGATCCGGCTCGAATGGCATGGCGTGGAAGGGGACTTTCGTGACCCGGCGGTTTCTCTCCCTGTGGTTCGCGCGGCTGCCGACGGATCGGGCGCGGGCGTTGCGCGCTGACGCGCGCGCAGACGCGCCGCTCGCGACGGTCGCCAAGATCAAGGGCGCGCAAAGGCTCGTCGGCGTCGATCGCGTCGCCGCCGGCCTCGGCCTCCATGTCGGCCTCTCGCTCGCCGATGCGCGCGCGCGCCGCCCCGGCCTGATCGCCGTCGAGGCCGCGCCCGAAGAGGAGGCGCGGCTGCTCGGAAGACTCGCCGACTGGTGCTCGCGATTCACGCCGCTGGTCGCGCTCGACGGCGCCGACGGGATCATGCTCGACATCGCCGGGGTCGCGCATCTCTTCGGCGGCGAGACGGCGATGGCGGACGAAATCAAGGCGCGCCTGACCGCGCGCGGCTTCGAGGTTGCGCTGGGCGTCGCCGACGCGCCGCGCGCGGCCTGGGCGCTCGCGCGCTTTTCCGATCGCCGCATCGCGCCGGCCGGCCTCGCCGACGCGGCCTTCGCCCGGCTGTTCCATGGCCTGCCGCTCGCCGCGCTCGGGCTCGACGAGAAGACGGTCGCCGAAATGGCGCGCGCGGGCCTGCGCCGCATCGGCGACGTCGCGCTGCGCCCGCGCGCGCCGATCGTCGCGCGCTTCGGCGCCGAGGCGATGAGCCGGCTCGACGCGCTGCGCGGGCTCGAGCGCGGCGCGATGTCGCCGCGCTTTCCCGCGCCCGATTTCTGCGCCGAGCGGCGCTTCGCCAGCGCGATATCGCGCCGGGCCGACGTCGAGGCGACGATCCTCAGGCTCGCCGAGGCGCTCGCCGTCCTGCTCGCGCGCCAGGGCCGCGGCGGCCGGCGGTTCGAACTGCGGCTGTTCCGCGTCGACGGCGACGTGCGCCGCATCGCCGTCGGCGCCAGCCGGCCGCTCGACGATCCCGCGACGATCGCGCGGCTGTTCCGCGAGCGGCTCGAGGCGCCCGGCGAGGACGAGATCGACGCCGGCTACGGCATCGACGTCATGCGCCTGGCCTGCCTCGTCGCCGAGCCGCTCGCGCCCGCGCAGGCGCGCCTCGATCGCGTGGGCGAGGGCGAGCGGGAGCGCGATCTCGCCGATCTCGTCGACCGGCTCGGCGCGCGGCTCGGCGCCCGCCGGGTGACCCGGCTGGCGCCCGTCGACACCCATGTTCCCGAACGCGCGGTCGCCGCCGTTCCCGCCGGCGCGGCGGCGAAGGCGCGGGCCGGCCCGAGCTTTCCCGCGGCCGGGCCGGAAGCGCCGACGCGGCCGCTGCGGCTGTTCGAGCGGCCCGAATTGATCGAGGCGATCGCCGAAATCCCCGACGGGCCGCCGCTGCGCTTCAAATGGCGGCGCGTCCTCCACGAGATCGCCGCGATCGAGGGGCCCGAGCGCATCGCCGCGGAATGGTGGCGGCGCCCCGACGCGCCGACCCGCGACTATTTCCGCGCCGAGGACACCCAGGGGCGCCGCTTCTGGCTCTACCGCGAAGGCCTCTACGGCCGCGAGACCGCGCGCGCGCAATGGTTCCTGCACGGGCTGTTCGCATGATCCGTCCCGAGCCCCGCTTCGCCGAACTGGCGACGACGACGAATTTCTCGTTCCTGCGCGGGGCCTCGCACCCCGAGGAGCTGGTCGCCGAGGCGGCGCGGCTCGGTCTGGCCGGGCTCGGCATAGCCGACCGCAATTCGCTCGCCGGCGTCGTGCGCGCCCATGTCCATGCGCGCGAGAACCGGGCCGCGATCGGCGCCTTGCGCGTCGTCGCCGGCGCGCGGCTGGTGTTCGCCGACGGCGCGCCCGACCTGCTCGCCTATCCCGAGGACCGCGCCGCCTACGGCCGGCTCAGCCGGCTGCTGACGTTGGGCAATCTGCGCACGACCAAGGGCCAGTGCCATCTCACCCTCGAGGATCTGCTCGCCCATGCCCAGGGCCTGCGGCTGGTCGCGATGGACGAGGCGGGCGCGGCCTCGCGGGCGGGCGCGCGCAAGCAGGCGATCCTGCGCCTGCGCGAGGCCTGCCCCGGCCGCCTCTGGATCGCCGCCGCGATGACCTACGGCGCCCATATGCGCGGCGCCCTGGCCGGGCGGGTCGCGCTCGCGCGCGAGACGAAGCTGCCGCTGCTGGCGACCAATGACCCGATCATGCACGATCCGGAGCGGCGCGCGCTCGCCGATGTCGTCGCCTGCATCCGCGAGGGCGTGACGATCGACAACGCCGGGCGGCTGCTGGAGGTCAACGCCGAGCGCCATCTGAAGGGCGCGGCCGAAATGGCGCGGCTGTTCCGCGAGGCGCCGCAAGCGCTCGAGGAGACGATCCGCCTGCTCGACGGGATCGGCTTCAGCCTCGACGAACTCGCGCACAACTATCCCGAGGAATTGCGGGAAGGCTTCGCCAGCCCGCAGGAGGCGCTCGAATCCTTCGCGCTGGCGGGCGCGCGGGCGCGCTATCCCGACGGCCTGCCGCCGGCGGTCGCGCAGGCGCTGGCGCACGAACTGGCGCTGATCGGCCAACTCGAATACGCGCCCTATTTCCTGACCGTGCACGACATCGTCCGTTTCGCGCGCGCGCAGGGCATTCTGGCGCAGGGGCGCGGTTCGGCGGCCAATTCCGCCGTCTGCTATTGCCTGGGGATCACCGAGGTCGATCCCTCGAAGATCGATCTGCTGTTCGAACGGTTCATTTCGGCCGACCGCGGCGAGCCGCCCGACATCGACGTCGATTTCGAGCACGAGCGGCGCGAGGAGGTGATGCAATACATCTACCGGCGCTTCGGCCGCGAGCGGGCGGGGCTGGTCGCCGCGGTGACGACCTATCGCACCCGCTCGGCGATCCGCGAGGTCGCCAAGACCTTCGGGCTGTCGGACGACCTGATCGGCGCCCTGACCGGCGCGACCTGGGGCCATGGCGCGATCGAGGAGAAGGAGGCGCGCCGCGCCGGCCTCGACCCGTCCGATCCGACGCTGGCTTCGGCGCTCCGGCTCGCCGGCCAATTGTCGGGCTTTCCCCGCCATCTCTCGCAGCACAGCGGCGGCTTCGTGATCACCCGCGACCGGCTCGACGAGGTCGCGCCGATCATGAACGCGGCGATGGAGGAGCGCACGACGATCGAATGGAACAAGGACGATCTCGACGCGCTCGGCATCCTCAAGATCGACGTGCTCGCGCTCGGCATGCTGACCGCGCTGCGCAAGGGCTTCGACCTTGTCGACCGGCATTATGGCCGCCGCCTCACGCTGGCCAATCTCCCCGCCGAGGAGGCCTGCGTCTATGCCATGATCCAGCGCGCCGACACGATCGGCGTGTTCCAGATCGAGAGCCGCGCGCAGATGACGATGCTGCCGCGGCTCAAGCCGGCCGCGTTCTACGATCTCGTCATCGAGGTCGCGATCGTCCGCCCCGGACCGATCCAGGGCGACATGGTGCATCCCTATCTGCGTCGCCGCCAGGGGATCGAGGAGGTCGCCTATCCCTCGCCGGAATTGCAGGCCGTGCTCGGGCGGACGCTCGGCGTGCCGCTGTTCCAGGAACAGGCGATGAAGATCGCGATCGTCGCGGCCGGCTTCACCCCCTCGGAGGCCGACCAGCTGCGCCGCGCGATGGCGACGTTCCGGCGCGTCGGCACGATCGGCGCGTTCCAGACCAAGATGATCGAGGGCATGGCGGCGCGCGGCTACGAGCGCGAATTCGCCGAGCGCTGCTTCCGGCAGATCGAGGGTTTCGGCGAATACGGCTTTCCCGAGAGCCATGCGGCGAGCTTCGCGCTGCTCGTCTACGCCTCGGCGTGGCTGAAATGCCGCTATCCCGACGCCTTCTGCGCGAGCCTCTTGAATTCGCAGCCGATGGGCTTCTACGCGCCCGCCCAGATCGTGCGCGACGCGCGCGAACATGGGGTGGAGCTGCGCGAGGTCGACGCCAATCTCTCGGACTGGGATTGCACGCTGGAGGCGGTCGATGAATCCGCGCCGCCCGACAAGGGCGCGTCGATCCACCGCCGCCACGCCGCGATGGCCCCGGACATATGCGCGACCCATGCCGTGCGGCTCGGCTTCCGCCAGATTCTGGGGGTGAGCGAAGCCGACATGAAGCGCCTCGTCGACCGGCGCGGCGCCGGCTATGATTCGATCCGCGATCTCTGGCTGCGCAGCGGGCTCGGCGCCAGCGTCCTCGAACGGCTCGCCGACGCCGACGCCTTCGGCTCGCTCGGCCTCGACCGGCGGATGGCGCTATGGGCGGTGCGCGGACTCGACCGGGTCGGCGACCAGGACGACCTGCCGCTGTTCTCGGCGAGCCGGCCGCCGCGCGAGCACGAGCCCGACGCGCGGCTGCCGCCGATGCCGCTCGGGGCCCATGTCGTCGAGGATTATCGCAGCCTGTCGCTCTCGCTGAAGGCCCATCCCGTCGCCTTCATGCGCCGGCGGCTCGAGGCGCGCGGCATCCTGCGCAGCGAGGCGCTCGCCATCGTCGCGCCGGACAGGCGGGTCACGGTCGCCGGCCTCGTGCTGGTGCGCCAGCGCCCGGGCACCGCCAGCGGCGTCATCTTCATGACGATCGAGGACGAGACGGGAATCGCCAACGTCATCGTCTGGCCCAGGGTGTTCGAGCGGCTGCGCGCGATCGTGATCGGCGCGCGCTTCGTCGCGGTGACCGGGAAATTGCAGCGCGCGGGCGAGGTCATCCATCTCGTCGCCGACCGGATGGAGGATCTGACGCCGATGCTCGGCCTTCTCTCCGAGCGCGGCCCGACGATCGACGGGACGATCCCGGCCGACGAGGCGCGCCGCCCGCCGCCGGCGGGCGGCGACAGGCGGGGAAGCCGGATGACGGCGCCGGCGCGACCGGGCGCGCCCGAGGCGCCCGAGGCGCCGGAGCGCGAGTTGATCCGGGCGATGCCGGGCGGCAGGAATTTCCATTGAAGGGGGAAATCCGCTTCGGGCGACCTCGTCCGCAGCGCTCATCCGCCCTTCGCCCCGCGCAGCGCATCGGCCAGCCGCATCGTCGCCGATCCCGGCTTCAGCGGCTTGGGCTGGCTGTCATGGGGCGCCCAGCCGGACAGCCAGACGAGGTCGAAGGTCGCGCGCAGGCGGCCGTCCGGATCGGCGAAACGCCCGGCGTAGATCTCGCCCGCGCGCAGCAGCACGTCGCGCCGCAGCGGGACCCGGCTGCGCGCGACGAGCGCGTTTGTCGCGCCCATCGCGCGCAGGTCGCGCATCAGGCCGATCATGTCGCCGTAGCGCGCGACGGCGCGGTCGAGGTCGACGACGGGGAGCGCGAAGCCGGCGCGCTGCAGCAGGGCGCCGAGCGCCCGCACGTCGGCGAACGGCGCGACGCGCGGCGCGGCGCCCGACAGAATCTCGCTCTCGGCCGCGGTCAGGCTCTGGCGCAATTCATTCAGACTGTCGCCGCCGACCACGCAGGCCAGGAACAGGCCGTCGGGCTTCAGCGCCCGGCGGATCTGGATCAGCGCGCCCGGCAGGTCGTTGACGCCCTGCAGCGCGAGCAGCGAGACGATGAGGTCGCAGCTGGCGTCGGCGAGCGGCAGGCGCTCCTCGTCGGCGACGACGCGCGCGAACGGCCCGCTCCCCGCGGCGGCGGCGGCGGGAGCGAGCCGCGCCACGAAGCCGACCCGCTCGTCGGCGGCGAGCGCGCGCGCCGCGGCGGCGCCGGCGGTTCCCAGATCCGCCGCGACGGCGAACCGGCGCTTGACCAGCGCGAGCCGGTCGGCGAGCTCGGCGGCGGCGCGCGCCAGCAGAAAATCGGCGCCGCCCCCCGCCCGCGCGGCGCGCAGGGCCCGGTCCAGGCGCCGGCGCGCGAGCGGACGGTCGAACAGGTCGGGCGCGATGGGCCGGGCGGACACGGGCGCCTTATGGGCCGGCCCGGCGCTCGCGTAAAGCGCTGGGGTCGGCTAGGTTCGGCGCATGCAAGCCCCCTCGGCCGATCCCGACCCCGCGCCCGCCCGGTCCGCGTCCTGGCCAGGGCCGCGCGGCGCGCTCGCGGCGCTCGCGCGGCTCGCGCTCGATGCGATCTATCCGCCGTCCTGCCTCGCCTGCCGGACCGCGACCGCGCAGACGGGCGCCCTGTGTCCGCCATGCTGGCGGCGGATGCGGTTCATCGAGCGGCCCTATTGCGAGCGGCTGGGGACGCCGTTCGAGCAGGATCTCGGCCCCGGCCTGGTCTCGCCGCAGGCGATCGCCGATCCGCCCGTGTTCGCCCGGGCGCGCGCGGTGGCGCGGTTCGAGGACGGTCCGGCCCGCCAGCTCGTGCATCGGCTCAAATATTCCGACCGCGCCGAACTCGCCCGGCCGATGGGGCGCTGGATGGCGCGCGCGGGCGCCGAAATCCTCGCCGGCGCCGATGCGCTCGCCCCGGTGCCGCTCCATGCGATGCGCCTGTGGACGCGGCGGTTCAACCAGGCCGCGGCGCTGGCGCAGGCGATCGCGAAGGAGACCGGCGCGCAATGCGATCCGTTTCTGCTCGCCCGCGTCAAGGCGACCAGGAGCCAGGTCGGGCTCAGCCGCGCGCAGCGCGCCGACAACGTCCAGGGCGCGTTCCGGGTCGAGGAGGAGGCCAAGCCCCGCGTGAAGGACCGCCGGATCGTGCTCGTCGACGACGTCCTCACCTCGGGCGCGACCGCCAACGCCGCGGCGCGCGCGCTGCTGCGCGCGGGCGCCGCGCAGGTCGACCTGCTCGTTTTCGCGCGGGTTGTGACCTCGGGATGACATCCCATATGTCAACCCCATGGTAACGTGGCGCGCCGAGCATCGCGAGGCCGGAGTCGAGTTTGAATCATGCCGTCCATCCTCATCTACACCAAATCCACCTGTCCCTATTGCGACGCCGCCAAGGACCTGCTGCGCAGCAAGCGCGCGCCATTCGAGGAAATCCGCGTCGATGGCGACCGCGCGGCGCAGGCCGCGATGGCGGTCAAGGCGTCCGGGCGATCGACGGTGCCGCAGATATTCGTCGGCGATCGCCACATCGGCGGCTGCGACGATCTCCACGCGCTGGATGCGGCGGGCGAGCTCGATCCGTTGCTGGCGAACTGAACCATGATCAAATATGCGCTCGTTTGCGATCAGGGCCACGACTTCGAAAGCTGGTTCCCCGACAGCGCCAGCTACGACACGCAGGCCAAACGCGGCCTGATCGCGTGCCCCGAATGCGATTCGATCCGCGTCGCCAAGGCGATCATGGCTCCCTCGATCGCCGCCTCGCGCGGCCAACCGGCGGCGCCGGTCGCGCTGCTCGACGAGCGCGGCCTGCGGATGCGCGAAATCGCGCGCCGTCTGCGCACGGAGATCATCGCCAACACCGATGACGTCGGCGCGAAATTCCCCGAGGAGGCGCGCGCGATCCACGATGGCGAGGCGCCCGCGCGCTCGATCCGCGGCCAGGCGACGCTCGAGCAGGCGCGCGCGCTGATCGAGGACGGCGTCGGCGTCCTGCCGCTGCCGTTCCTGCCCGATGAGCGCAACTGAGCCTATTGGCTCGCTTCGACCGAGAATTGCGACGCCTCGATGACGGCGGTGCCGAGCATCGTGCGGACCGAAATGCGATAGGGCAGCAGAACCCGCGCGGATTCGACCGGGGCGAGCCACAATTCGATGTTCTTGTTGTCGGCCATGAATTTCGTGCCCGGCCGGCTCGGCCGATGGCCGGCGATCGGGACGTAGCGCACCGCGCAGACCGCGACCGGACCGCTGTAGCCGGTGGTCGCCACGTCCTTCTGGCCGGCATAGGCCAGGCGGACGTCGAACCGGGTATAGCCGTCGAACACGGGAATCGTGCGATCGCAGGCGGCAGGACCGACGAGCGGGCCGCCGGCGGGCGCCGGGACCACGAAGGCGCTGACCGGGTCGAGCACGCCGCGCTTGTCCTGGTCACGCAGCGGCACGCGGTCGGGCCTGTCCTCGAACGGGGGTGAAATGTCGACGCCGGTCACGGCGCTCCCCGAGAGACTCATCCGCATCGTCCGCGTCAGATGGGAATTGGCCGCCGTCACCGCATAGGCGGCCGGCAGGATATGGCCCGCGACGATCGCGCCGCTGCCGGTCGCCGCGCCCTTGGAGCTGGCGACCAGCGACGCCAGGCCCGACAATTTGGCGTTCGCCTCGATCCGGTAGCCGGTGCGGCTGAACTCGCCGACCGTGCTCGCGCTGCCGATGGTCAGGCCGAGCAGGCTGACGCTGTAGGTGGCGCGCCAGGTGTCGGCGCGCGCGCCTGCCGCGCCGCCGACCAGCGGCGCCAGGGCCGCCACGACGCCCGCCGCGCGCCGAACGGTCGAAAACCCAAGCGATTGCGCATGCATTGGCGGACTTCTGGGTCGGCAGAGCGGATTTGCTTCTAGCATCCGTGGCGGGAGAATCCGACCCCTTTATGGCGGGATCGCGGGGCGCCGCGTGCCGCCTGCGGGCGCTCGCGCGGTGATTGGCGGTTCAGCCAGGGAGCGGGCGCGCCCCTCCGGCCGAAGCCGGCGCGGCGGGTGGCGCGGCCGATCCGCTGGCCGGCCCGTCGCATTGTCCGCCTTCAGCCGATTGGCGCCGCAGGCGCACGTCCGAGCAAGCAAGGGCATGACCTTGCGCCACGCGTAGCAGCTTTGCGGAAACCCGGCGACCAGGACGGTTCCTCGAGCCGATTGCGGATCAATCGTCCGGCCGCGGATGGGTTCTGACAACGACCATCTCGGCGCATCGATGCCGGTCGGGGCGCCGTCCATCCGATCACCGGAACCGAAGAAGGGGGCCAGCAGCCGCGTCCCGCCTGCTCCGATGGATTGCCGTCAACGGACGCACGGCAAACCGCAGGATTGCCCGACAGCGCTAGTTCTGGGTCAAAAAGACGGTCGGGCTTCCGTCGGTCGCGTTCGACGAAATGTTGTTGGTCTTGAACGACCCGATCTGGCCGCCGGTCGTCTTGAGTCCGGTCGTGTTGCCCTGAATGGTGGAATTGCCGATGATGGCCGCCGCCTGCGGAACACCTGTCGCT
>JBEKZS010000044.1:0-27774 GCA_049509635.1 Roseiarcus sp. | reverse complement strand
TGGCGAGCTTGGCTTCGACGCCGGCGACATCCTTGCGCTCGCGCGCGATCTCCTTGGCGAGGCGCGCGCGTTCGGCGGGGAGATCGACGAGATCGCCGAGCGGGATCGAGGCGAGCGCGCCGCGCACGAGGATCGGCACCGAGCCGCGCGGCGCGGCCGCGGCGAAATCGATCTGGGTCACCCGCGCGAGCCGCGCGATCGTGTCGCCCCATTTTCCCGCAAAAGCGCGGATCGTCGGCGAAGCTTCGATCAGGGTCAACGGCAGCTGCGCGGCCGCCGGGACGCCCATTTCGGCGCGCACCGAGCGGATTTCCGAGACGAGATCGACCAGCCAGCCGATCTCGGCCTCGGCCTCCGCGTCGCGCGCCGCGCCCGCCTCGGGCCAGGGCCCGAGCGCGAGCATTTGCGCGCGGGGCGGCCCGGCCTGCCCGGCGATCGCCCACAGCTCCTCGGTGAGGAACGGCATGAAGGGATGCAGCAGCGCGAAAATCCGGTCGAGGACATCAGCGATCGTCGCCTGCGCCTCGGCGCGCGCCGGCCCGTCCTCGCCGCCCTGCAGCACCGGCTTGGCGAGCTCCAGATGCCAGTCGCAGAACACGTTCCAGACGAAGCGGTAGACGGCGTTGGCGGCGTCGTTGAAGCGGAACGCCTCGATCGCGCCGGCGGTCTCGCCCGCCGCGCGCGCGGCCTCGCCGAGGATCCAGCGGTTGAGCGGGTCGCGCACGGCGGCGGGATCGAAGCCGGCGACCCGCCGGCAGCCGTTCATCTCGGCGAATCGCGCGGCGTTCCACAGCTTGGTCGCGAAATTGCGATAGCCCTCGATGCGCGCGGTCGAGAGCTTGACGTCGCGGCCCTGCGCCGCCATCGCGGCGAGGGTGAATCGGAGCGAATCGGCGCCGTATTCGTCGATCAGCGCCAGGGGATCGACGACATTGCCCTTCGACTTCGACATTTTCGCGCCCTTCTCGTCGCGGACGAGGGCGTGGATGTAGACGTCGCGGAACGGGATCTCGTCCCTGAAATGCAGCCCCATCATCATCATCCGGGCGACCCAGAAGAAGATGATGTCGAAGCCGGTGACGAGCACCGAGGTGGGATAGAAGCGCGCGAGCTCGGGCGTCTCGTCGGGCCAGCCGAGCGTCGAGAACGGCCACAGCGCCGAGGAGAACCAGGTGTCGAGCACGTCCTCCTCGCGGGTGAAGGTCGCGGCGAGCCGCTCCGGATCGGCCGCGATCGCATCGGCTTCATCCTGGCTCAGCGCGCCGCGCTCGACGCCGTCGGCGAGCGCCTCGCCGCAGGCCGCCGCCTCGGTCTCGCCGACATAGACGGCGCCCCAGGGCGCGTACCACGCGGGGATCTGATGGCCCCACCACAGCTGGCGCGAGATGCACCAGGGCTGGATGTTGTCCAGCCAGTCGAAATAGGTCTTCTCCCAGTTCTTCGGGGTGAACAGCGTCCGTCCGTCGCGCACCGCCTTCAGCGCGGGCTGCGCGAGCGTCTTGGCGTCGACGTACCATTGATCGGTGAGCCAGGGCTCGATGACGACGCCGGAACGGTCGCCATGGGGAACCATATGGCCGTGCGGCTCGATCTTCGCGAGCAGGCCCTCGGCCGCCATCATCGCGACGATGCGCTTGCGCGCCTCGAAGCGGTCGAGCCCGTCGAGCGCCGCCGCGCGCGCCCAGTCATGGTCCTGCGTCGGAAGGCCGTCGAAGAAGGCGACATTGCCCTTGATCTGGATCCGCCCCTCGGCGTCGAGGATATTGATCGCGCGCGCGCCTTCGGCGAGATGGCGCCGGCCGACCTCGAAATCGTTGAAGTCATGCGCCGGCGTGATCTTGACCGCGCCGGTGCCCTTCTCCGGATCGGAATAATCGTCGGCGACGATCGCGATCAGACGTCCGACCAGCGGCAGCCGCACGCGCGCGCCGACCAGCGCGGCATAGCGGTCGTCGCCGGGATGGACGGCGACGGCGGTGTCGCCGAGCATCGTCTCCGGCCGGGTCGTGGCGACGGTCAGATGGGCGCCGGTCGCCTCCCCCGCCGCGTCGACGATCGGATAGTCGAAATGATAGAGATGCCCGTTCGGGTTCCGGTCGAGCGTCTTGCGCAAAGCCGCCGCATCGAGCGGCGCGCCGTCGTCGCGCGACCATTTGAACGAGCCCTTGCACTCGACCTGCACGACTTCGAGATCGGAGATCGCGGTCTGGAACTGCGGATCCCAGTTGACCAGCCGCTTGTCCTTGTAGATCAGCCCTTCGCGATGGAGCTGGACGAACACCTTGACCACGGCCTTAGACAGGCCCTCGTCCATGGTGAAGCGCTCGCGGCTCCAGTCGCAGGAGGCGCCGAGGCGCTTGAGCTGGTTGACGATGGCGCCGCCCGATTCGGCCTTCCAGGCCCAGACCCGCTCGAGGAATTTCTCGCGCCCGAGCTGGCGGCGATCGGGCTGCTGGCGCTCCATCAGCTGGCGCTCGACGATCATCTGGGTCGCGATGCCGGCGTGATCGGTGCCGGGCTGCCAGAGCACGTCCCTGCCCCGCATCCGGTGATAGCGGCACAATATGTCCTGCAGCGTGTTGTTGAGCGCATGGCCCATGTGCAGGTTGCCGGTGACGTTGGGCGGCGGAATCACGACGCAGAACGGCTCGGCGTCCGCGCGCTCGGGCCGCCCGGCGCGAAACGCGCCCTCGGCCTCCCATTGCGCCGAGATCCGCGGCTCGACGGCGGCGGGGTCGAAGTTCTTTTCCATCATGATCCGCGGGCGCTCATCAGGCCGGACGCGGGGCCGCGCGTCGGCCGAAGCCCGCCCCTACCGACGAAACCGGAAAATTCGCGATCCCCCACGCCGCTCGGCCGGTTGGCGACCGGGGCGCGAGCCGAAGTCAACCAGGGATCGGGCGCGGCGCGCTAGCGACCGCCGCGCGCGACACGCTGGATCTCGGCGCGCACGAGCCGCTCGACCAGGCTCGGCAGGTTGTCGTCGAGCCAGGTCTTCAGCATCGGACGCAGCATCTCGCGGGCAAGGCCGTCGATCATCTCGGAGTTCTGCAGGGCGACGCTGGCCGAGAGGGCGCCGAACGAGGCGGAGACCGCGGCGTCGGTCGACGGCGAGACGAACGGCTCCTCCACGATCGGCGCGGCCTCGGCCGGCGACGGCGTCGGCGCGGGCGGCGCGGCCTGAACCCGCGGGGCCGGTTTTTCCCACGCGACCCGCGGCGGCGTCGGCGCGGGTGCGGGCGCGGCTTCGACCGGCGCGGCGGCCGGCGGCGGCGCGGCCGGCGGCGGCGCGGCGGTCGGCGGAGCGGCGGGAGGCTGGAGCGTCGGCGAATCCTTGGAATAGACGATCTGCGGCCCGCCCGGGACGGCGGGCTTCGGGGCTGCGGCGGGCGCGGCCGGGCTCTCCTTGTCGTCGGCGATGATGCTGCGGATCGAGGCGAGTATCTCCTCCATCGACGGCTCGTAGGCGCGTTGCGCGCGGCGGAGGGATTCCAGCTCCTTGTCCGCCGAAGACGAATTGGTTGCGTTCATGGCCTCTGCCCCGGAGCGCCGGCCGCGCCCTGCTCAGTTGGATGGTCCGCGCCTGACGCCAGACGCGGGTCTAAGGTCACCTGTTCCGGACGCCGAACCGAACGGTTTCTCGCGACGGACCCAAAGTTCAACTCGAACGCTCCGCCCGCCGACGCCCGCGAGTCGATGGAATAGCGTCCCTATCACAAAATCTTCGCGTCAGCGACCGTCTGGCGTGCGCAGACCGAACCATTTGTCCTTGACCTGGTCGAAATGCACTTTCGGATCGTATTGGGTCGCGAGCAGGCCGAGATTGACCGTCGAGAGCCGGCCGACCGCCGACAGCACCGAATAGGACGCGACGACCTGGTCGTGCTGCGCCGAGACCAGCTGGACGCGCGCGTTCAGCAGCGTCTGCTGCGCGGTCAGCACGTCGAAGGTCGTGCGCTGGCCGACCTTGGCCTCCTCGCGAACGCCGGCGAGGGCGATTTCCGCGGCGGCGACCTGGGCCTTCGCCGAGCGGATGATGCTGACCGAATTCTCGTTGACGCCCCAGGCCGAAACCACCGCCGCGCGCACCCTGTCGCGCTGCAGGTCGGTCTGCAATTCCTGCTGGCCGAGCTGCTCCTTGGCCTGGCGCGTCGAGGCGTAGGTCGTGCCGCCGTCGTAGATCGGCACGGTGATCTGGCCCATCAGCGAAGCGGTCAGGCTGTTGTTGGGGACCGGGTCGCCGGCCACGTCGAAGCGCTGCGACACCTGCCCGGTCAGGCCGACGGTCGGATAGAGCGCGCCCTCGATGATCTTGATGTTGAGCGCGGCGGCGTCGACCCCGAACAGCGAACCGACGATGGCGGGATGTTCGACCAGGGAGATCGAGATCGCCTCGGCGAGGGTCTTGGGCAGCGGCTTTTCGACCGGCTTCACCGGCGCCAGGTTCCTCGGCTCGTCGCCGATCGTCTGGCGGTAGTTGGCGATCGAGGTCTGCAGGGTCGACTGCGCCGCCAGCGCGGTCGCCTGGGCGCCGGCGAGGCTCGCCTCGGCCTGGGCGACGTCGGTGCGGGTGACCTCGCCGACGGTGAAGCGGTCGCGCGTCTGCCGCAGCTGCTCCTGCAGCACCTCGACATTGTTGCGGTCGAGGTCGAGAATCGCGGTGTCGCGCAAGACGTTCATGTAAAAGGTGACGGCGTCGAGCAGGACGTTCTGTTCGGTGTTGCGCAGCGTCTCGCGCGCCGCCATCACGCCGGATTCGGCCTGCCGCACGGAATTGAACGTCCGCTCGCCGTTCCACAGCGTCTGGTTGACGGTCAGGCCGTAGCCGCGCGGCCGCGAAAAAAGCGAGAACGGGCCGCCGGCGGACGCCGGCAAGCCGCCGGAGGTCTGCTGGACCGCGGCGTCCGCCTCCGCGCTGACGGTCGGTCGGTAGCCGGCGGTCGCCTTGGGCACGTTTTCGTCGCTGGCGCGGACCGCGGCGCGCTGCTGATTGATGTCCGGATTGTTGAAATAGGCCTTGATCAGGGCCCCGCCGACGGTTTCGGCCGCCGCGCCGCCGACGCCCACGCCGACGATCGCCGCGATCAGGGCGAGCGCGCGCAAGCCCCAACTGCGACGAGAGGCGCGCAGCGCCTTCGATCCGACCCCGTAAACCGACATTGACGCCCCAATTTCGGCGCGCCTTTGCCCGGCGCCCCCGACATTCGCCGCGGCGCAAACGCAATCGGGCGTCGAACCGCGGCAATCCCTCAATTCAACGACAAGGCCGCCCGACCGTCAATCATCGGGCCGACGCTCCGACTCGGAGCAGCCACTATAGGCGTTTGTCGGCGGGGGGCCACCAATGCTTCGGGAGATGGCGGCCGAGCCGCCGCAAATTTGCCGAGCGTCGCAATTATGCGACACTTCGGGTCCTCAGAACGCAAAACTCGGATGCGGCGAAAACGCTTCGAGATTCGGCGCCGCCGCGTCGAACAGGACGCGCCGGCTGGCGACCCCGCCGACCCGTTCGATGAGCACCGCCTTGGGCGCGCCGAGCGAGGAATCGACGCCGACCAGCCGGCCGCCGGCCGCCAGCTGGTCGAGCAGTTCGTCCGGGCTGCGCCCGAAGGCGCCGTTGACGAGAATGAGGTCGAACGGTCCGCCCGGCGCAGGCGTGGCGAAATCGCCGACGACGCTCGCCACCCCGGCTGCGCCGGCCGTCAGGGCCTTGGCCTGCGCGGCCGCGTCCGCGTCCGATTCGAGCGCGACGACTTCGGCGCCGAGCGCGGCCAGGATCATCGCGCCATAGCCCGACCCTCCGGCGACGTCGAGCGCCCGGTCGCCCGCGCGAACGCCGGCGGCCTGGACCAGTCTGGCCAGCACCATCGGCGCGAGCAGCGCGCGCCCGTGCGCGCCGAGGGCGGGAATCTGCCGGTCGGCGTAGGCGAGCGAGGCGAAGGCGGGGGCGACGAACGCCTCGCGCGGAATTCGCCCGAAGGCGGCCAGGACCGCCAGGTCGGTGACGTCGCAGGCGCGCAGCTGGCCTTCCACCATGTGGCGCCGGCGCACGGCCCATTCGTCGGCGGAAATCGTTTGAGCCATCGGCGACGCTCGCTTGGGACGGTGGTGGAGGCCTCGCCCGGAATCGAACCGGGGTGCAAGGATTTGCAGTCCTCTGCGTAGCCACTCCGCCACGAGGCCGTGCTGCGGCGAAGTCCGCCGCGGCGCGACGGGCTATAGCAAGATTCATCGCGCCGCGGCAAGGCGTCTACGGCGCAGCCGCCCGCGGTCGGCGGCCGGACTCAGGCGATCCCGTCGTCGTGCGCCCAGGGCGAGTGGCGCAGCAGCGGCAACCCGCAGAAGTAGAGGGCGGTCGCCACGAGGCCGAGCTTGATCCAGAAGCCGGGTTCGAGCCGTTCGGCGATCGCCACGGCGGCGAACAGGAACCAGGCGACGCTCGCCGCGACCGTCCACAGGCGCATCCGCACGACCCTCAGCGGATGCACGAACACGATCGGCGCGAACATCAGCGCCGCGGCCGCCAGCATCGCCGCGGCGTTGACCAGCCAGGGCGGGCGGAACACGAAGAGATAGAGGACGAACACGTTCCAGAGCGCGGGAAACCCGCGAAACCAATTGTCGGCGGTCTTCATCCGCGTGTCGGCGAAATAGAGCGCCGAGGCGATGGTCACGACGAGGCCGATCCAGAACGCGACCGTCGTCGGCATCAGGTCGGACCGCCAGACCGCGACGATCGGCGCGACGACGTAGGTCAGAAAGTCGATGATGAGGTCCAGCGTGGCGCCGTCGATCGTCGCCGCGGTCTCGGTGACGCGGGCGGCGCGCGCCAGCGTTCCGTCGATTCCGTCGATGAACATCGCCAGCCCGAGCCAGGCGAAAGCGGTCGGAAAGTCCCGCTCGATCGCCGCGTAGAGGGCGAGCAGGGCGACCGCGCCCCCGGACGCGGTCAGGACATGGACCAGAAAGCCGGCCGCGTTGCGCATGGGCATGCGTTTGTTCGCCAGGCTCATCGCGGCTGCGCCCCCCGCCTCCCGCCCGCGCGGATTCCCGAAGGCCGCATGGATTCGGGCGTTCGTCGGAAAGCGGACACAAGCACGCATGCGTCGAATCGGCAAATTCGCGCGCGCCGGCGTTCGCGCTATAAGCGGGCGATCGAGACGTTCGCGGCGGCGCGGCAGGCGGGCTCGTCCGGATTCGACGCCGCCGGCGCCGTGCGCGGCCGCCAACAAGGATCGCGTGATGGACCGGGCGCCCGATGAAGCCGTCTCCTGCGAAGTCCTGGTCGTCGGCGCCGGGCTCGCCGGTTTCGTCGCCGCGATCGGCTTTGCCCGATCGGGCTTCGACGTCGTGCTGTGCGGCGCGCCGGAACGCCTCGCCAACGGACGGACGGTCGCGCTGTTCGACAGCTCCATCCGTCTGCTCGAGCGGCTCGACCTGTGGCCGGCCGTCGAGACGCAGGCGGCGCCGCTCCGGATCTTGCGGATCATCGACGACACCGGCGGCCTCTGGGCGCCGCCGCCGATCGAATTCCGCAGCAGCGAGATCGGTCTGGACGCGTTCGGCTGGAACGTCGAGAACGCGCGGCTGCTCGAAGTGCTCGAGCGCGCCGCGCGCGCAACCCGGGGCTTGCGACTCGTCGAAGGCCGCGTCGAGGCCTATGAATTCGGCGACGATCTGGCGACGGCGCGCTGCCAGGGGGGCGCCGTGATCCGCGCCCGGCTCGTGGCGGCGGCCGACGGGCGCGGCTCGCCGGCGCGCAAGGCGGCCGGCATCGACGCCTCGATGCGCGCCTTTCCGCAGACCGCGCTGACGCTGATCCTCCGCCATTCGCGTCCGCACTGCGACGCCTCGACCGAATTCCACACGCGGTCGGGGCCGTTCACGCTGGTGCCGCTGCCCGATTCGCCGGCCGGCGGCGCGCGGTCGAGCCTGGTCTGGCTGATGGCGAACCCGGCGGCGCGACGCCGCGCCGGACTCGACGACGCCGCGCTGGCCGAAGCGATCGAGGCGCAATGCCAGTCGATGCTGGGGCGGATGCGGATCGAAGGCGGGCGCGGGCTGTTTGCGATGATTTCGCAGACCGCGGCGCGCCCGGTCGGACGGCGGCTCGCGCTGCTCGGCGACGCCGCCCATGTGTTTCCGCCGATCGGCGCCCAGGGGCTCAACCTCGGCCTGCGCGATGTCGCCCATCTGATCGAGGCGGCGAGCGAGGCGCGCGGCGCCGGGCGCGACACCGGCGCTGCGGCCGCGCTCTCGCGCTACGCCGACGCGCGGCGTCCCGACGTCGCGCTGCGTTCGGGCGCGGTCAACGGGCTCAACGCTTCGCTGCTCGCCGCGCTGCCGCCGATCGACCTCATCCGCGGACTCGGCCTGACCGCGCTCGCCGCGATCGGGCCGCTGCGGCGCTTCGTGATGCGCGAGGGCGTGTCGCCGCATTTCTCGACGCCGAGAATGATGCGCGCGCCGACTTCCTGATCGCGGGCGATCGCGACGGCGACCGGCAGCGAGCGCCCGGCGCGCCGCGACCCCGACGGCGGCTTGTCGGGCCGGCGGCGGCCGGCTATCCCACCGCCTCCCGGCGGCCGCGGAGGTCGCGTCGATCCCGCGGAATCGAGCGATGACAGCGAACCCGACGCCGACCCCGCAGGGGAAGCCGAAACTCGTGATGCTGCTGACCGAGGACTGGTTCTTCTGCTCGCATTTCCTCGAGCGGGCGGTCGCGGCGCGAGACGCCGGCTACGAGGTTACCGTGCTCGCCAACGACAACGGGCGCTCGGCGGAGATTCGCGCGGCCGGGCTCGGCTTCGCGGCGATCCCGCTGAGCCGGCAGGGGCTCAATCCGCTCGCCGAGATCGGCACGGTGCGGGCGATCCTGGCGATCTACCGGCGGATCCGGCCCGACCTGGCGCATCAGATCGGGCTGAAGCCGCTGCTCTACGGGTCGATCGCCGCGCGTCTGGCCGGGCTGCGCGGCATCGTCAACGCGCCGGTCGGGATGGGCCTGGTGTTCACTTCGCGGAGCCTCAAATCCAGGTTGCTGCGTCCGCTCGTCCGCCTGGCGCTGCGCCTGTTGATCAACCCGCGGGGAAGCAAGGTGGTGTTCGAGAACGGCGATGACCTCAGGAGCCTCGTCGACGGGGGCGCGGTGCGGGCGGAGGACGCGGTCCTGATCCGCGGCGCCGGCGTCGACGTCGCCGTCTATCCGCAGGCGGTCGAACCGGCCGGCGCGCCGGTCGTCACGCTGGTCAGCCGGATGCTCTGGGCCAAGGGGATCGGCGAGTTCGTCGAGGCCGCGAGCTCGCTTCGCGCGCAGCGGGTTGCGGCGCGATTCTGGCTGGTCGGGGCCCCGGATCCGAAGAGTCCGGCTTCCGTGCCCGAGGATCAGCTGCGCCGCTGGCGGGACGAAGGGGTCGTCGAGTGGCTGGGCCACCGCGACGACGTTCCGGCGATCCTGGCGCGCAGCCACGTCTTCTGCCTGCCCTCGGCCTATGGCGAAGGGCTGCCCAAATGCCTGCTGGAAGCGATGGCCGCCGGGCTGGCGATCGTTTCGACCGACATTCCGGGCTGCCGGGACGCGGTGCGGGCGGACGTCAACGGCCTGCTGGTTCCCCCGCGCGACCCGGCGGCGCTCGCCGCGGCGCTGCGCAGGCTGATCGAGGATCCGGCGCTGCGCCGCCGCTTCGGGGCGGCCGGTCGGCTGCGGGCGGAGCGCGAATTCGCCTCGCCGATCGTCATCGCCCAGACGCTCGCCCTCTATGGCGGATTTGCGCCGCGGCCCGCGGCGCCCGCAGCCCGGGCCGCGACGACCGCGTAACGGCTGGCCGGGCGCGCAGACATTCGGCGCGCCGACGGATCGCCGCGCGCGTCGATCCCGCGCGAGCCCGCCTTGCCGATATCGGGATTGGCCAGCGCTGTTGTCGAGAAACCGTCCTCGCGCGCGTGGCCAAGACATCTGTAAAATAGAAGCTTGAGATAGTTCTTCCCAAATTCCGAATGATCGGCTACAGTGCGATCATTCGCCCCTCCACAGGAGCCCGGGATGTCCGACCCCGCCGTCGCCACGCCGCCGCCCGCCGCCTCGGTCAGCGCGATCGGGCGGGAGACGGCGGCGCGCCCAGAGCCCCCGCGCGGGCTTCCTTTTGCCTTCAACCCTCTGATTTCCCTCGATCGGCCGAGAAATGAATTTCCAAATAATTCCGCACCGAACGGGTTTCCGGCGATGCGGCTCGGGGCGCCGCCCCGCGCGGGGGGCCGGCCCAGACCGCCGCGCGGGCTTCCTTTTGCCTGCAACCCTCTGATGTCCCTCGATCGGCCGAGAAATGAATTTCCAAATATTTCCGCGCCGAAAGGGTTTCGGGCGATACGGTTCGGGCGCCCGACGGCGGCGCGCCCAGACCCCCGCGCGGGGGCCGGCCCAGACCCCCGCGCGGGCTTCCTTTTGCCTGCAAGCCGCTGATTTCCCTCGATCGGGCCAAAAATCAATTTCCAAATATTTCCACACCGAAAGGATTTGTCGCGCAAATGCGGCCGGCGCCGAGTCCGACCTGGGTCGCGGTTCCCGGCCCGCCGGGTCACGTTTGCGCGACGGCGATTGCGGCAGGCGTCGAGACCGCGCCGGACGGCGCGAGCGGCGAGGCGAGGGGGGCAAGGGGATGAACCGTCGACCGGAGGGATGCGGACGCGCACGCCCGGCGCCGCGGAGCGACCGGCGGGCCCGGCTCGACATTGAAGCGCGGGCCCGGCCCCGCCGGCGCCGACGCCGGCTTGGCGCGTGGCGCTGCGGATCCGTTGGTCATTCCATCACAGTCCGCTCAGGACGCGGCGGCGACGGCGCCGAACCGCTTGGTCACGCGGGCGACCTTCTCGGGCGCGACGCGAACCTTCAGCCGGATGCGGCCGTCGTCGGACGATTCGCGCGCCATCACCTCGGTGTTCTCGTACAGCCAGTGCAGACCCTGGCCGTCGGCGCCTTCGAGTTCGATCGCCAGACAGCTGCGGCCATGCGCCAGACGCGCCTCGATCGCTTCGAGCAACCGATCGGTCCCCTCCCCGGTCAGGGCGGATACCGCGAGGGATCGGTCGCCGCCGGCCCCGTCGTCTCCCAGCGCCGCCTGCCTGCGCTCGGGATCGAGCCGATCGAGCTTGTTCCAGACTTCGATCACGCGCTCCGCGCCCGCGGCGACGCCGAGTTCGTCGAGGATCGCCTCGACGTCCCGGCCCTGCGCCTCGCTGTCCTCGTGCGATATGTCGCGCACGTGCAGGATGACGTCCGCCGCCAGCACTTCCTCCAGCGTCGCGCGAAACGCCGAAATCAGCATCGTCGGCAGGTCGGAGATGAAGCCGACGGTGTCGGACAGGATCGCCGCGCCGCCGTGGGGCAGCCTCAGCAGCCGCATGGTCGGGTCGAGCGTGGCGAACAGCATGTCGGCGGCGACGACATCGGCCCGGGTCAGGCGATTGAACAGCGTCGACTTGCCCGCATTGGTGTAGCCGACCAGCGCGACGATCGGATAGGGAACCTCGCGCCGGCTCGCGCGGTGCAGCGCGCGCGTCTTGACCACGACCTCGAGGTCGCGCTCGATCCGGATCATGCGTTCCTGGATGAGCCGCCGGTCGGTCTCGATCTGCGTCTCGCCCGGGCCGCCGAGAAATCCAAATCCGCCGCGCTGGCGCTCGAGATGGGTCCAAGAGCGGACGAGACGGGACTTCTGATACGCCAGATGGGCGAGTTCGACCTGGAGCACGCCTTCGCTCGTGCGCGCCCGCCGCCCGAAAATCTCCAGGATGAGCCCGGTCCGGTCGATCACCTTGACCTTGAACGCCTTCTCGAGATTGCGCTGCTGCACCGGCGAGAGCGCGCAATCCATGACGACCAGATCGACCGCATTGGCCTGCGCGAGCGCGGCGATCTCCTCGACCTTGCCCTTGCCGAGGTAGGTCGCCGGCCGGATCGCGTTCAGGGTGATGCGTTCGGACGCGACCACGTTGAGGTCGATCGCGCGCGCCAGACCGCCGATTTCGTCGAATCGCGCCTCGGGCGAACGCGTCGCGCCGGCGCCGCCGCCGCCGGGACGGTGGATCGACGGATAGGGACCGACGACGAGCGCGCGGGTACTGGCGGCGGCGGCGACCTCGGGCGCGGGCGGGCGATCTTCTGGGGTTGGTTTGGTCAATGCGGCGCCGGGTTCCCTTCTCGCCCCCGCCTAGCTCTTGTCGACAACCGCGCCCTCCTCGCCCGCCTCGAACATCTGGATCGGGTTGGCCGGCATGATGGTCGAGATCGCGTGCTTGTAGACGAGTTGCGAATGGCCGTCGCGCCGCAGGAGAAGACAGAAATTGTCGAACCAGGTCACGAACCCCTGCAGCTTGACGCCGTTGACGAGAAAGATCGTCACCGAGGTTTTCGTCTTTCGAACGTGATTGAGGAATGTATCCTGCAGATTTTGCGCTTTATCGCCCGCCATGAGCTTACCCTGTTTGGTTTTGGGCCGCCGAGGACGGCCGTAGGGTGGTCTTGCCTCGCCAGCGCCCCTCGTTGCGGCGCGCCGCTCGCCTGGATCGGGCAATTAGAAGCAGTCTCGCCGCGGGCGCAAGGCCAAGTTTGCCGCCGCGCGCAAATTTCGCGCCGGTATCCCAGCCGATTGCGCCGATCCGGCGGCCGCCGCTACGGGCCGAACGCCTCGGCGAAGGCGTGCAGCCGCGCGCGCAGCCCCAGCGCGATCGGTCCCGGCCGGCCGTCGCCGACCGCCCTGTCGTCGATCGCCACGACCGGCGTCACGATATTGACGGCGCTGGTCAGGAAGGCTTCGCGCGCGCCGTGAGCCTCCTCGACCGAAAAGGGCCGTTCCTCGAACCGCAGGCCTTCGGCGGCGAGCATCGCGAGCAATTTCGCGCGCGTCACCCCGGGCAGGATCGCCGCGTCCGCCTGGCGCGTCACCAGCGCGCCTTCGGGGGTGACGATCCAGGCGGTGGTCGAAGCCCCCTCGGTGACCCGGCCAAGCCGATCGACCAGCCAGGCCTCGTAGCCGCCGCGCTCCCGCGCGTGCTGCTTGGCCAGGACATTGGGCAGCAATTGCAGGCTCTTGATGTCCGGACGGGCCCAGCGCAGATCCGCCGTCGTAACCACGCGGACCCCGGCGGCGGCGCGCGCCTCGCCGAGCCGCCGATCGATCGCCCTGGCGGTGACGACGAGGCCGGGGGGCGCGCCCTGGCCGGGAAAGCCGTGATCGCGTCGGGCGACGCCGCGGGTGGCCTGGACATAGACGATGCCGTCGCGGACCCGGTTGCGCGCGACGATTTCGCGCATGACGAAGCGCAGGGCCGCCTGCGAGATCGACGGCCCGATCCGCAGCGCGGCGAGCGAGCGCTCCAGCCTGGCCAGATGGCGCGATTCGTCGATCAGGGCGCCGTCCCTGATCTCGCAGACTTCGTAGACGCCGTCGCCGAACTGGAAGCCGCGATCGTCGATATGGACGCGCGCGCTCCGGTAGGGGAGGAATCGGCCGTCGACGTAGGCGATGCGGCTCATGGGTCGACCCTCGTCCGGCCCGCGTCAGTCGACGTTGAGCGACTTCAGCTTGCGATGCAGCGCCGAACGCTCCATGCCGATGAATTCCGCGGTGCGCGAGATGTTGCCGCCGAACCGGCTGATCTGAGCCACGAGATATTCGCGCTCGAACACTTCGCGGGCCTCGCGCAGCGGCAGGCCCATCAGTTTCTCGCCGCCGACGCCGGTCGGGATCGACGGCACCAGGGCGCCGACTTCCGAGGGCAGCATCGCGGCGGTGATCTCGGCCTCCGGATCGCCGGAAGCCAGAATCATCAGTCGCTCGACGTTGTTGCGCAATTGCCTGATGTTGCCCGGCCAGTCGTGCGACTGCAGGATCGCCATCGCGTCGGCGCCGATCCGGCGGCGCGCGGCGCCCATGGTCGTGGCGATCTGGTCCATGAAGAATTCGATGAGTTCGGGGATGTCGTCGCGCCGCTCCGAAAGCGAAGGCGCGCGGATCGGCACGACCGACAGGCGATGGAACAGATCCTCGCGAAACGCCCCCTCGGTGATCGCCGCGGCGAGATCCCGGCTCGTCGAAGAGATGATGCGCACGTCGACGTGGACGCGGGCGGAGCCGCCCACGCGCTGAAAATTCTGGTCGACCAGCACCCGCAGAATCTTGGCCTGGGTTTCTGGCGGCATGTCGGCGACTTCGTCGATATAGAGCGTCCCCCCGTGCGCTTCCTCGAGCGCGCCGACCTGGCGGGCGCGATCGGGTCCCGCCTCGACGCCGAACAATTCGGCCTCCATCCGGTCGGGCGCCATGGTCGGGGCGTTGATGACGAGGAATGGACCGTCGGCGCGGGAGGAATGTTCGTGGATCAGCCGCGCCGTGAGTTCCTTGCCGGCGCCCGCCGGCCCCGAGATCAGGACGCGCGAATTGGCCGGGCCGACCCGCTCGATCACGCGCCGCAGATTGTTGATCGCGGCCGACGAGCCGACCAGCCGGTTGACCGCCCCCGAACGCACCCGAAGCTCGCTGACCTCGCGTTTGAGCCGAGAGGTCTCCAGCGCGCGGTCGGCGATCAGAATGAGGCGGTCGGCCTTGAACGGCTTCTCGATGAAGTCATAGGCGCCCAGCTTGATCGCCGAAACCGCGGTTTCGATGTTGCCATGACCCGAGATCATGACGACGGGCACAGTCGGATGCTGCTGCTTGATGATCTCCAGCAGTTGCAGTCCGTCGAGGCGCGAGCCCTGCAGCCATATGTCGAGCAGCACCAATTGCGGGCGGCGCGCTTCTATCGCCGCGAGCGCCTCGTCGGAATTGCGCGCGACGCGGGCGCCGTGACCCTCGTCGGTCAGGATTCCCGAAACGATCTCACGGATGTCGTCCTCGTCGTCGACGATCAGAATGTCGGTGGCCATTGCTAAAGCAGTTCCCGCTCATTGGCGCCAGGCGCATGGAACGAATGCGGCGCGTCGTCGACGATCGGCAGCTTCAGCCTCACCTGCGCGCCGCATCCGCCGTCCTCGCGCGGGAGTCCGTCGAGCAGTTCGACGCCGCCGCCGTGATCTTCGAGGATCTTGATGACGATCGGCAGGCCCAGTCCGGTGCCTTCGGCCCGGGTCGTCACATAGGGCTCGGTCAGCTTGTCGCGGTCCTCGCGCGGAAAGCCCTTGCCGTTGTCGCTGACCGAAATCCAGCAGATCGAGTCCGCGTCGACCTCCATCTCGACGCGGATCCGTCCCTTGCCCTTGCCGCCGCCCTCCAGAGCGTCGATTCCCTCGGTCGCGTTCTTGACCACATTGGCGAGGGCCTGGGAGATGAGCCTTCGATCGAATTTGGCGAACAACGGCTCGGCCGGCAGCCGGTCCTCGATCGCGACGTCGGGCCGCCCGACCCGCATGAGGAACAGGACCTGGCGAACGCAATCGACGAGGTCGTCGCGCAGCAGCCGCGCCTTCGGCATCCGGGCGAAGGACGAGAATTCGTCGACCATCCGCTTGATGTCGTCGACCTGACGGATGATCGTGTCGGTGCATTGATCGAAAACGTCGCGCCCCTCGACGATCAGGCGTCCGTAGCGGCGCTTGAGGCGTTCGGCGGACAGCTGGATCGGCGTCAGCGGATTCTTGATCTCATGGGCGATCCGGCGCGCCACGTCGGCCCAGGCCGCGGTCCGCTGGGCGCTGACGAGATCGCTGATGTCGTCGAGCGTGACGACGCTGCCCTGGTCGGCGCGCTGGGGATTGCTGGTCACGCGGACGTTGAGGATCCGCTCACGTCCCTCGCGCTGCAGTTTGGCCTGGCCCTGATGAAGCCGCAGCCGCGTGGCGCGCGCCTCCTGGAGGATCGGCGCGAGGCCCGGCAGGACGCCGTCAACCGGCGCCCCGACGAGGCTCTGTCCGGATTCGCCGAGCAGACGTTCCGCCGCGGCGTTGCTGACCGTGATGATTCCGTGGGCGTCGACCCCGATCACCCCGGCGGGAACCCCCGACAGGACCGCCTCGGTGAAGGCGCGCCGCTCGTCGTTGAGGGTGTTGGCCGCGACCAGCCGGTTCTGCTGCTGGCTGAGTTCGAGCGTCATCTTGTTGAAGGTTTCGCCGAGATGGCCGAGATCGCCCTCCGAGCGGCGAGTCGGCACCTGGACGTAGAGATTTCCCGACGCGACCTCGTCGGTCGCGCGGATCAGCCGGCGGATCGGCGCGACCAGTTGATTGGCGAAGGTCAGGCCGAGCCAGACCGCGGAGAACACCATCGTCAGCGCGAGGAGGACGAACATCAGCGCAAAGCCGGCTTCGATGTTGCGACGGGCGCCGTCGAACGCCGTATAGGTCGCGACCACGTCGGCGGCGTCGCGCGAGAGCCGCTCGGAGAACGGATCGATCGGCCGGCCCGCGTAGAAGAACCTGTTGTCCAGCCCCTGGATCGGACGCAACGCCACGAAGACCTTGCCGTCGGCCAGCAGCAGACAGAGCGGCTCGTCCTGCCTGGCGTCGGCGAAGTCGCTGGCTTCCGGCGTCGCCACCTGCGCAGGATCGGAGCCGGCGGCGCGATCGTCGATCGTGCCGTCGCTCTTCATGATCAGCGCGACGCTGAAGCCGAGCGATTGGGACCGGGAACTCAGATAATCGTGCAGCCGCGTCGGATCCGCCCGCAGCAGCCGCGCGCTCTGGGCGAGATCGCCGGCGGTCAGGGCCGCGTCGCGCAGCAGGGATCGGCACTGCGTCTCGCGATAGAGATGTCCGGCTTGGGTGGTCTCGTTGATGAATGTCCTGATGTCCTGCATGAACACCGGGTTCAGCCCGCGCTCGAGGGAAACCGCCGCGACGACCGCGGTCACCAGCGCCGGTATCGCCGCCACGAGCGAGAACAGCGTCACCACCCTGATGTGGAGCCGCGCGCCGGCGCGGCCGGCCCGTCCGGCCGCGATCAGGCTGCGCGCCTCGAGGCCGATCAGCACCAGCAGGACCAGGATGATCAGCGCATTGCCGCAGAAGATGCACAGGACGACGAAGGGCGTCGGGATGACCGGCGTGAACCCGGCGAAGACGACGAATGTCGCGACGGCGAGCAACAGCGCGGCGCCGACGGCGACCGGCCCGAAGCGGCTCGCCGCCTCGCCCTCCTCGTAGCGGCGCTCGCTTTCGGTCCGCTTGCCGCGGCCTCGTCCAGTCGCCAAAGTCATGAGTCCCCGCCGGGTCGACGCGACATCGCCCGACCCGGAGTTGCAAGTCTGCAACGATGTTGCAGGATTGCGACAAATTGGCGGCGAAACCGGCTCAGGTATCGATCCGCGGGGACTTCAGCGGATGGTCCGGATCGTCCGCAGGTCGAGGTCGCGGATCTTCTTGCGCAACGTGTTGCGATTGAGCCCGAGCACTTCAGCGGCCTTTATCTGGTTGCCGCGCGTCGTGGCCAGGGTCGCGGCGATCAGCGGCGCCTCCAGCTCACGCAGGAGCCGATGGTAGAGACCGACCGGCGGCAGATCGTTGCCGAACGAGCGGAACAGCTCCGTGACATGGCCCTCCATCGCCGAGGAGAAGGTTTCGCTCGCCGCCTGACCCGATTGCAGGCGCCCGCCGTTGCCCGGATGGCCCGCAGCCATCGGCCCGAGCATCTGCAGCGGCGCATTCAGGCCGAGTTCGGTCTCGATCAGGGCCTCGGTGATCGTGTCCTGCGGATAGAGCGCGGCGAGGCGACGCGCCAGATTTTCGAGCTCCCTGATGTTGCCCGGCCAGGAGTAGCGCCGCAGGCGTTCCAGCGCGGGGCCGTCGAGCCGCTTGGCGGGCAGGCCGTCGGCCACGCCCTGCGCGAAAAAATGGCGCGCGAGATCGGCGATGTCCTCGGTTCGCTCGCGCAGCGGCGGCAGCCGCAGCGGCACCACGTTGAGGCGGAAGAAGAGGTCCTCGCGGAACGAACCCTGCTGGATGGAATAGCGCAGATCCTTGTTGGTGGCCGCGACGATCCGCACGTCGGTCTTGATCGGGGTGCGCCCACCCACCGTGGTGTATTCGCCCTGCTGCAGCACGCGCAGCAGCCGCGTCTGGGCCTCCATCGGCATGTCGCCGATCTCGTCGAGGAACAGCGTGCCGCCGTCGGCCTGCTCGAACCGTCCGACCGAGCGCGTGTTGGCGCCGGTGAAGGCCCCCTTTTCGTGGCCGAACAGTTCGCTCTCGATGAGATCGCGCGGTATCGCGGCCATGTTGATCGCGACGAACGGGCCGGTCTTGCGCTTGCCGTAATCATGCAGCGCGCGCGCGACGAGCTCCTTGCCGGTGCCCGACTCGCCGGTGATCATCACGGTGAGGTCGGTCTGCATGAGCCGCGCGAGCGAGCGGTAGATGTCCTGCATCGCTGGCGAGCGGCCGATCAGCGGCATCGAATCGACCAGCGGCGCGGCGTCGAGTTCCCCGGCCTTGCGGCGTTTGGGCTCGGCGAGCGCCCGGCCCACGATGCCGACGAGCTCTTTCAGGTCGAAGGGCTTGGGAAGATATTCATAGGCGCCGCGCTCGGACGCCTTGATGGCGGTCATGAACGTGTTCTGCGCGCTCATCACGATGATCGGCAGGTCGGGGCGAAGGCGCTTGATCCGCGGCAGCAGCTCGAAGGCGTTGTCGTCGGGCATCACCACGTCGGTGATGACGAGATCGCCCTCGCCGGCCGCGACCCAACGCCAGAGCCCGGCGACGGTGCCGGTGGACCGGACTTCGTAGCCGGCGCGGGAGAGGGCCTGATTGAGGACCGTACGGATTGCGGCGTCGTCGTCGGCGACAAGAATATGGCCTGACGGCATCTAATTGCTCCACGAGCCGGCTCCGGAGATCGACCGGACCGAGGCTCCCATTTCCAGCATCGTTGCATCCTCTTCACGCGAAACGGCAGCCGTTTCCCTAGAAAATGCAAAAGAACTCTCGCCCGGTCAGACCAAAGGCCGGCTCCCACGGCCTTCCGATGCGCCGCTACCCCGGGACGTTCGCGGAGCGACCCAGACGAGGCGTGTCGAGCGGCATCAGGACCCGAAACGTCGTGAGTCGCGGATGGGACTCGAATTCGATAATTCCGCCATGTTCGCCGATCACCTTGGCGACGAGTGCAAGTCCGAGGCCAGAGCCGGAAGATTTCGTCGTCACGAAGGGGTCGAACAGATTGGCTGCGATGTCGTTGGGGACGCCGGGACCATTGTCGCGCACGCAGATCTCGAGCGGCAGGCCGACCGGCTCGAGCGAACCCGAAGTGCGCAGCCTGACGCCGGGCCGGTAGGCGGTCGAGAGCATGATCTCGCCGTCGAACCCTTCGTCTCCAATGGCTTCCGCGGCATTTTTCACTAGATTCAGGAACACCTGGATGAGCTGGTCCCGGGAAGCGAACACATGCGGAAGCGAGGGGTCGTAGATTTCCCGGAACCGGATGTGGCGCGCAAAGCCCGCCATTGCGAGCCGCTTCACGTGGTCGAGCACGGCGTGGATGTTGAGGCTCTCGCGCTGGACCGGCCGTTCGTCCGAAAACGATTCCATACGATCGACCAGCTTGACGATGCGATCGGTCTCCTCACAGATCAATTGAGTCAGCGCGCGGTCCTCGTCGCTGAGCCCGCTCTCGAGCAGTTGCGCGGCGCCGCGAATGCCGGAAAGCGGGTTCTTGATTTCATGGGCCAGCATGGCCCCGAGCGCGGTGACCGACCTGGCGGCGCCGCGATGGATCATCTGTCTGTCCATTTTTTCGGCAATTGACCGTTCTTGCAGCATCAGCACCACGCCGCCCTCGCTGTCGGGCAAAGGCGTGACGAAGACGTCGACGAGGCGCCCCAGCCCCGTGCGCGGCGTGCTGACGTCGAGCTTGTAGCCGCTGATCGGGGATTGGCCGGCGATCGCCTCCTCGACCAGAGCGAGCACCGGCGAGCCGAATGGGACGATGTCGTCCAGGCGCGCGCGCTGGAGCGTCGAGCGCCCCATATCGAAGAAGTGCTCGGCGGCGTTGTTGACGTCGCGCACGCGCGTGCCCGCGTCCAGCGCGAGGATCGGCTGCGACAGCGCGTTGAGCACGCGCAGCGCGTCGGCGAAGACTTCCTGGGCGGCGCGCTGAAAATCCGGAAGGGAGTTCATGCCGCCGCCCTCGGCTCGAATGGGCGGAAGGAATCCGCCAGCAGCCCGCGCGCCGCGCGCGGGTCCTCGCAGGTGACGAGCGCCAGGCGCAGCGCGGCGGGCGCGCCGGTCTTTTCGGCGTAGGCCGACAGGTGCTTGCGCGCATGGCGCAGGCCCGCACGTGCACCGAACAGGTCGAGCAGCGTCTCGAAATGCTCCAGCGCCGCGTCGCGGCGCGCCGACAGCCTCGGCTCCGACGGGGTGGACCCGGCCTCGAGGGCGCGCGCGATGCTCCCCGGCAGCCACGGCGCGCCGATCGCCGCGCGGCCGACCATCACCGCCGCGGCGCCGGAAAGGGCGAGCATCGCGCGCGCGTCGTCGACGCCGGCGCAGTCGCCGTTGACGACGACCGGGATCGCGACGGTCTCGACGACCTGCCGCACCGCCGCCCAGTCGGCGCGGCCGGCATACATCTGGGCGCGGGTGCGGCCGTGCACCGTGATCATGGCGACGCCGGCATTTTCGGCGCGCCGCGCGAGTTCGGCGGCGTTGAGGCTGTTTGCGTCCCAGCCGAGCCGCATCTTCAGGGCCACCGGCGCCGCGACCGCGGCGACCACCGACTCGATGATCCGCAGCGCGTGATCGAGATCGCGCATCAACGCGCTGCCGGCGAGCCCGCCGGCGACCCGCCGCGCCGGGCAGCCCATGTTGATGTCGACGATCGCCGCGCCCGCCTGCTCGGCGCGCCGCGCGGCGAGGCCCATCGCTGCGGGATCGCAGCCGACGAGCTGGACGACATGGGGCTCGACGCCCTGCCCGTCGGCGCGCAGCGCGCTCTCGCCTTCGCCGGCGAGATAGCCTGCGCAGGCGACCATTTCGGTGACGACGAGCGCCGCGCCGAATCGCCGCGCGATCCGGCGCATGCCGACGTCGGTGACGCCGGACATGGGCGCGAGCAGGACCCGTCCGTCGAGCGCGAGCGGACCGATGCGAATCTGCGGAGTCACAGAACTGCCTAATTTCTGCGCATTTTCCATAGTGCCCACATTCTAGTCAAAATCGCCGCGACGGCAAGCCGCCAAATGCATCGGCGCGCGCCGCCGGTCGTCGCCGTCGCGGCCGGTCGTCGACTCCGCACGCCATCTCGCGCTTGTCGATCTTTGATCGTTTGTCTATGCAGAACGTCTATCGCATGCCTCCGGATATCCGCCGCACGCCCGCCGGCGCTGGGCGATCCGGACAGCCGGACGAGCCTGCCGATCAGGCCCGGCTCGACCCAAGTCACGAGGACGACATGAAATTCAACCCTTCCGTCGTCGAAGCGATCGGCCGAACGCCGCTGATCCGGCTCGCGGCCGCCTCCGCCGCGACCGGCTGCACGATTCTCGGCAAGGCGGAATTCATGAACCCCGGCGGCTCGGTCAAGGATCGGGCGGCGCTCGCGATCATCGAGGACGCCGTCGCGCGCGGCGCCCTGCGTCCCGGCGGCGTGATCGTCGAGGGAACAGCGGGCAATACCGGCATCGGCCTGGGGATGGTCGGATCGGCGCTCGGATTCCGCACGGTCATCGTCATTCCGGAGACGCAGACCCAAGAGAAGAAGGACATGCTGCGGCTGGTCGGCGCCGAACTCGTCGAAGTGCCCGCGGTTCCCTACGCCGATCCGAACAACTACGTTAAATATTCCGGTCGACTGGCTGAAGCGATTGCGAAATCCGAACCCAAGGGGGCGATATGGGCGAACCAGTTCGACAATGTCGCCAACCGCAATGGCCATTATCGGACGACCGGCCCGGAAATATTCGACGACACGGCCGGGAAGATCGACGGCTTCATCTGCGCGGTCGGCTCGGGCGGCACTCTGGCGGGCGTCGGCATGGCGCTGAAAGAGCGCAACCCCGCCATCAGGATCGGGCTCGCCGATCCCATGGGCGCGGCGCTCTACGAATATTATGCCCATGGCGCGCTGAAGAGCGAGGGCTCGTCGATCACCGAGGGCATCGGCCAGGGCCGCATCACCGCCAATCTGGAAGGGGCTCCGGTGGATTTCGCCTGCCGGATCCCCGACGAAGAAGCGCTGCCGATCGTGTTCGATCTCGCCGAGCGCGAGGGCCTGCTGCTGGGCGGCTCGTCGGGGATCAACATCGCTGGCGCGATCCGGTTGGCCGGAGAACTCGGGCCGGGGCATACGATCGTGACGATCCTTTGTGATTCGGGCGTTCGGTACGCCTCGAAACTGTTCAACCCCGCGTTCCTGCGCTCGAAGAACCTGCCGGTCCCCGCATGGCTCGAGCGCGCCAAGAGCGCTCCGAGAGTTTTCGTCTGATGACCGAACCGCTGTTTCGCCAGGACGCCTATCTGAGGGAGACCGACGCGGTCGTCGTCGCCGCCGACGCCGGCGGGATCGTGCTCGAGGCGACCAATTTCTACGCCCGCGGCGGCGGACAGGCCGGCGATCGGGGCGTGATCCTGCTCGCCGACGGCGCGGCCATAGAAATCGTCGACACGGTCTATGACGCCGACAAGCGGACGATCCTGCACATTCCCGCCGCCGGTTCGCCTCTGCCGGACCCTGGCGCGAGGGTGACGGCGCGCATCGACTGGGATCTCCGGCTCCAGCGCATGCGCGCCCACACCGCGTTGCATCTGCTGACCGCGGTGCTGCCGTTCCCGGTCACCGGGGGCGCGGTCGGCGATGGCGAGGGCAGGCTCGATTTCGACTCGGGCGACGCGGCGCTCGACCGGGTCGAGATCGGGCGCAGGCTCAACGAGCTGATCGCGAGCAACGCCCGCGTCGCGACGCGCTGGATCGCCGACGCGGAACTCGCCGCCAATCCCGGCCTCGTCAAGACAATGTCGGTCAAGCCGCCGACCGGGAGCGGCAGGGTCCGGCTCGTCGAGATCGAGGGAATCGACCTCCAGCCGTGCGGCGGAACCCATGTCGCCTTCACCGGCGAAATCGGTCGGGCCGAGGTCACGCAGATCGAGAAGAAGGGCAGGATCAACCGTCGCGTGCGGATCGCGCTCGCGTGACCCAGCCGAGGCTCGCCAGACTCGAGCCTTCATGCCGCCCGGCAATGCGGCTAGAGTGCGCCGCCCAGCCCGTCCGCACCGGAGCCAGCGCCTATGAACTCGCGTAATTTCGTCGCCACGGAATGGCTCGCCGCCCATCTGGGCGAGCCGGGCCTCGGGTTGATCGACGCGTCCTGGCACCTGCCGCCGACGGGGCGCAACGGCGCGGCCGAATTCCGCGCCGGCCATATTCCGGGGGCGGTCTTCTTCGACATCGACGCCATCGCCGACACGTCGAGCGGGCTGCCGCACATGCTGCCCGATCCCGTGGCTTTCTCCTCGGCGATGCGCAAGCTTGGCCTCGGCGACGGCATGCACATGGTCGTCTATGACGCTCATGGGCTGTTTGCGGCGGCCAGGGTCTGGTGGATGCTGCGCGCCTTCGGGGTCGACGACGTCAGGATTCTCGAAGGCGGATTGCCCAAATGGGTCGCCGAGGGCCGACCGCTCGAAGAGGGCGCCCCGGAGCGTCAGCCCAGGCACTTCACCGCGCGACTGGACCATGGCGCGGTCGCCTCGCTCGCTCAGGTGCGCGCGGCGCTGGCGAGCGGCGCGACGCAGGTGGTCGACGCGCGGCCGGCCGAGCGGTTCGCCGGCGACGCGCCCGAACCGCGCGCCGGCCTCAGGAGCGGCCACATGCCCGGCGCCCTCAGCGTGCCATTCGTCGAAATCGTCGAACACGGGGCGCTCAAGTCCGACGCGGCGCTCACCGCCACGCTCGCCGCCCACGGCGTCGACCTCGCCCGACCGGTGATCACCACCTGCGGCTCGGGCGTCTCGGCCGCGATCCTGGCGCTCGCGGTCGAACAGGCCGGCGGCAAGGTCGCCGGCCTCTACGACGGCTCCTGGGCCGAATGGGGCGGCCGCGCGGATTGCCCGGTCGCGACCGGGCCGGCGCCGGGTCCCGCCGCGGCAAAGCCGCGCTGACCGGCGCCGCCGCCCGCTCGGGCCCTCGGCCCGGGCCGTCCAGGCGGGTCCTCGGACTTGGCGGGCCGAAAAACCGATTCCGTCGTCGGCGCGCCGCTTCCCGAAGCGCCCGGCGCGCAAGTCGTCTAGAACGAGGCCGGGAGCCGGACGAACCCGTCCGGGTCGGCGGGGCGCCGTTCCATGCTGTCGATCCACATCATCATCGCGCTCATGATGGGCTGCGCCCCGCTCGCATGGATCGCGCGGCGCCTCGGGGTGCCCGATCCGGTCGCGCTCATGCTCGGCGGGGCGGCGCTGGCGCTGATCCCGGGGCTGCCGCAGATCGGCATCGCGCCCGAAGTCGTATTCACCGTGCTGCTGCCGCCGATCCTCTACCAGGCCGCGCTGCATCTGCCGTGGGGCGAGTTCCGCGACAGCCTGCGCCCGATCCTCATCCTGGCGATCGGCCTGGTGGTGGCGACGATGGTCGCGGTCGGCCTGCTCGCGCACCGGCTGATCCCCAGCCTGCCGCTGGGCGCGGCGATGACGCTGGGCGCCATCCTGGCGGCGACCGATCCGACCGCCGCGATCGCGATCATGCGCAAGCTCGGGGCGCCGCGGCGCGTGGTGACGCTCATCGAGGGCGAGAGCATCGTCAACGACGCCACCGCGCTCGTCCTGTTCACCCTCGCCGTCCAGGCGATTTCGACCGGCGCCTTCTCGATTCCGGCCGCGATCGCGCAGTTCCTGTTCGTGGCGGCGGGCGGCGCGCTGGTCGGCCTCGCCGCGGCCGCGCTGTTCGAAATCGTCCACGGCATGCTCGCCGATTCCGAACTCGAGGCGATCTGGGGAATGATGCTGCCGTTCGCAGCCTATCTGGCCGCCGATTGGGTGCATACTTCGGGGATCATGGCCGTGCTGGCCGCCGGCCTGTTCCGCGGCTGGCACTCGCCCCAGGTGCTCAGCGCGCGTTCGCGTCTGGTCGGCTTCGCGGTCGCCGACGTCGTCGCATTCGGCCTCAACAGCCTGATCTTCGTGCTGATCGGCCTGCAGCTGCGCAATGTCGTCGCGGCGCTTTCGGGCTATGGCGCCGGCGAGCTCGCCCTCTACAGCGTCGCGATCAGTGCGATGCTGATCGCGCTGCGGATCGCCTGGGTGCTGGGAACGGCGGCGCTCGCCAATCTGTTGCGGCCGCGCCGCGAGCGTCCGCTGACCTTGCCGATGATGGTGGTGGTGTCCTGGAGCGGCATGCGCGGCATCCTGTCGCTCGCGGCCGCGCTGGCGATTCCGCACGCGATCGGCGGCGGCGAGCCGTTTCCGGGGCGCGACCTCATCGTGTTCCTCACCTTCTCGGCGATCGTCATCACCCTGCTCGTGCAGGCGGTCACGCTGAAGCCGCTGATGCGGGCGATCGGCCTCGAGGGTGACGCCGGCGTGCTTCCCGGCGAGACCGCCGCGCGGCGGGAGTTGGCGGTCGCCGCGCTGAAGGCGCTGCGTCGCTACACGCGCGAGACTCCGCTCGGCGCCGCCGCGACGGCGACCCTGCAGGCGCTGTCCGATCAATATCGCGCCGAGGCGCCGGCCGACGCGTCGGTCTACGATCCCGCCGCGCAGGAAGCGCGCCGCCAGGCGCAGAAGGACATCGTCGCCGCGCAGCAGCAGCGGCTCATTCTGATGCGCAATCGCGGGCTCGTCAGCGACCAGGCGTTCCTGCGGCTGCAGCGGGAGCTCGATCATGTCGCGCTCAGCGTGGACTGAGCCGGCCCGGTTTCGCGGACGATTGGCGGGGGCGCGGGAACGTGAGACATTGCGGGCTCGGGGCGCCGGGTTTCGGCCGACGCGCGGCGAGGGGCTGAGAATTTCGTGAACGTGCCGGTCGATCCCGCCGCCGCCGTCTCGACGCCGCCGGTCGGCCCCGCCGCGCCGCGCCATCTGTGCACGGATTGCGGGATCTCGCGCACGGCCGACGCCCGGCGCTGCGGGCGCGCCTGCCAGTTCATCAAGCCCGACTATCCGCGTCTGGAGACCCAGGTCCACGGCCGCGCGCGCGACGAAACCCGCCCCGACGAATTGTTCTTCGGACCGTTCCGCCGGATGCTGCGCGCCAGCCTGACGCCGGCCCGCGCGGGCGCGCAATGGACCGGGATCGCGACGCGGATCGGCGAGCGGCTGCTCGAGACCGGCGCGGTCGACGCGGTGCTCGCCGTCGCCCCCGACCCGACCGACCGCTGGCGCCCCTTGCCGGCGCTGATCACCCGCCCCGAAGGCATGGCGCAGGTGCGCGGCATGCGGATGGGCTACGCGCCGCTGCTCGCCCTGCTCGAACCGGCGCGGGCGCGCGGCTACAAGCGCCTCGCGGTGATCGGCATCCCCTGCCAGGTCTATGCGCTGCGCGCGCTCGAAAAGGAACTCGGCTTCGAGCGGCTCTATGTGATCGGCACGCCGTGTTCGGACAATACGACGACCGAGCGCTTCCATGAGTTCCTGGCCCTGCTGTCGCCGGCGCCGGAGACGATCGCCTATTTCGAGTTCCGCGCCGACTATCATGTCGAGCTGCGCTTCACCGACGGGCGCAAGATGCTGATCCCGTTCCTGCAGCTGCCGATTTCGCAGCTGCCGCCCGATTTCTTCCCGATGACCTGCCGCACCTGCGTCGACTACACCAACGTGCTCGCCGACGTCACCGTCGGCTATATGGGCGGCGAGGGCGAGCAATGGCTTCTGGTGCGCAACGCCCGCGGCGAGGAACTGCTCGGCCTGCTCGGCGATGAAGTGACGACGCGTGCGCCCGGCAGCGCCGGCAAGCGTGCCGGTCCGGTCAAGGGCTTCCTGAAGAATGTCGAGCTGGCCGCCGGCGGCCTTCCCTTGCGCAGCATGCCGAACTGGCTGCGGCCGATCATGGGCTGGCTGATGCCCAGGATCGGTCCGCGCGGGCTGGAATTCGCCCGCGCCCGCGTCGAGATGAAAGCGGTCGAGACCGTGCTGCATCTGCGCCGGCAATACCCCAAGCGCGTGAAGAACATGGTTCCCGCCCATGTCTGGGCGCTGGTGAAGCCATACGGTATCGAGCCCGGGAGCGGCGAGCGGCGGTAGGCCCGCGAGCCGGAACAAGCCCGACGCTGCCCCGTTGACTGCCGCCGGCGCCGACCGGGATGTCTCGCATCGGGTTGCGGCGTCGCTGTTCACGGAGGAGAGAATGCTGGATCAACAGGTTCTGGATGATCTGAAATCGCTGCACACCGCCGCGATCGACGCGCGCAACGGCTACCAGGAAGCGCTCGAAGACGCCGAAGGCAAGGGCATGACGCCGCTGTTTTCCGAACTGGTCGCGCTCCATGAGAGCCATGCCGAAGCGCTGGCGCGAACGCTCGGCGCGGCCGGGGAGAAGGCCGATGACGAAGGCTCCTTCATGACCACGGTGCACAAGACCATCATGGATGTGCGTTCGCTGTTCAACGGCCTCGATGCCAGCGTCTTGCCAGGCCTGATAGACGGCGAAAAGCGCAATGTGGCGAAATACGACAAGGCACTGCGGGATGGCAGGCCGCCGGCCGAGATTGCAAGTCTTTTGACGGCACAGCGCAGCGCGCTGGCGCGAAAGATCCTGGAGATGGAGACGCAGAAAGCGGCGAGCAAGCAATCGGCCGCATAAGGGGCAGCATGACGAAGAGAAAAGGATCGGGAGCCCGCGGGCTCCCGATCGCCATCGCATG
>JBEKZS010000043.1:0-27791 GCA_049509635.1 Roseiarcus sp. | reverse complement strand
GGCGAACAAAAAGGCCGCCCGCGGGGCGGCCCAGGCTGCGCGCGCCGCCGCGCGACGTCAGCGCGAATAGAATTCGATGACGAGGTTCGGCTCCATATGGGTCGGGTATGGCACCTCGGACAGGCCGGGAACGCGCGTCATCTTGGCGGTCATCCGGGCATGGTCGACCTCGAGGAAGTCGGGGACGTCGCGCTCGGCGAGCGTGGTCGCCTCCAGCACGAAGGCGAGCTGGCGCGAGGATTCCTTGACTTCGATGAGGTCGCCGACCCTCACCTGATAGGACGGGATGTTGACCCGCCGGCCGTTCACCTTGACATGGCCGTGATTGACGAACTGGCGGGCGGCGAACACGGTCGCCACGAATTTGGCCCGATAGACGACCGCGTCGAGCCGGCGCTCGAGCAGGCCGATCAGATTGGCGCTGGAATCGCCCTTCAGGCGGAGCGCCTCCTGGTAATATTTGTGGAACTGACGCTCGGAAATATTGCCGTAATAGCCCTTGACCTTCTGCTTGGCCTTGAGCTGCGTGCCGAAGTCGGTCGCCTTGCCCTTGCGGCGCTGGCCGTGCTGGCCCGGGCCGTATTCGCGCTTGTTGACCGGACTCTTGGGCCGACCCCAGATGTTCTCGCCCATGCGGCGGTCGATCTTGTATTTGGCTTCTGCGCGCTTGGTCATCGCGGTTCCTCTGCATTTGCGAGCGTCAAGTCGAGGTGAGGAACGCGCCCTCCTGTGCTTCGGGAAATCCCTCCGCCGACAGGCCGCCGGCCAGCTAGGCGACGGCCACGGGTGCGTCAAACGACAAACGCGCCCCTCAACAGGGCGCGCCCGGCGCGGTCCGTCTAGGGCTTCGCGGCGGGCGTGTCAATTCGCGGCCGGCGGAATTTCCCCGCTGGAACCCGGCGCGATCGGCGCGCGAATCGGCCGCTCCCGGATTCGGGCGGGCGGCGACGGCGCGGCGAAGAGTCGCGGCTGGATCAGGTTAGCCATGCTCAAAACGCATGCATATGATCGATTATTCAGCCATTATCAATCAAATGACCGCCTTTTAAGGCTTGGATCCCCATAGGACACAATTCAGACATCGTCTTTTCATGCGAATATCACATGACTTACCGCACTGCACCCTTGACTTGTGCGACGCAACATAATAGCTTTGCGTCAGTCTTGGAGATGGAACGCCCTGGGAAATTCGAGCCGCCAGCCGTTCTTCGCGCGCAACAGGCGGTCAACAACGACAAGGAGACACCATGAAGCTCTCGTTCATCACGCGTTTCCTGGAAGAGCGTCGTCGCTACTGGAGCGTATTGCACGAACTTTCGAGCTACACCGACCGCGAACTGCAGGATATCGGCATCGACCGCGCCGACATCCAGCAGATCGCCAGGCAGGCCGCGCGCGGCTGAGCAGCCCGGCCGGCCGGATCGGAAAAGCCGCCGTCTCCCGAGGGAGGCGGCGGCTTTTTGTTGCGGAGGCGCTGTTTCCTTCGCGCTCAGCCGCGGTTGTAGACATCCTCGATGCGGATGATGTCGTCCTCGCCGAGATAGGACCCGGTCTGCACCTCGATCAGCTCGAGGGCGATCCGGCCGGGATTGCCGAGGCGGTGCTCGCAGCCGATCGGGAGGTAGATCGATTCGTTCTCGTGGACATGGTGGACCTCGCCGTCGCGCGTCACCTCCGCCGTGCCGCGAACGACGATCCAGTGCTCGGCGCGATGGAAGTGCTTCTGCAGCGACAGCCGTCCGCCCGGCTTCACCACGATGCGTTTGACCTGATAGCGCGCGCCCTCGTCGACGCCCTGATAATAGCCCCAGGGGCGATAGGCGCGCTTGTGCGCGGTCGCCTCGGGCCGCTTGTCGAGCTTCAGCCGGTCGACGAGCAGCTTGATCTTGTCCGCCTGCGCGGCGTCGACGACGAGCACGGCGTCGGGGGTCGTCACCACGATGATGTTGTCGAGCCCGACCACGGCGGTCAGCTGGTCGTCGGCGCGCACGAGGACGTTGTGCGAATCGATCGCCACCGCCTTGCCGCGCAGCGAGTTGCCGTCGCCGTCGCGTTCGCTGAGCCGCCAGACCGTCGACCACAGGCCGACATCCGACCAGCCGACGTCGGCGGCGATGACGGCGGCCTTCTCCGTGCGCTCCATCACCGCATAGTCGATCGATTTCTTCGGCGCCCTGGCGAAACTGTCGGCGTCGAGCAGCAGGAAGCCGAGGTCCACGCGCGCCTTTTCCACCGCCTGGCTGGCGGCGGCGGCCATTTCGGGTTCGAACCGCTTGAGTTCGCCGAGCATGACGTCGGCGCGGAACACAAAATTGCCGGAGTTCCAGAGGTAGCCCTCGGCCACGAAGCGCTTGGCGGTCTCCTGGTCGGGCTTCTCGACGAAGGCGGCGACCCTGCGCACCGCGCCCCCCGGGTCGATCGCGCCGCCCGGGCGGATATAGCCATAGCCGGTGGCGGGATGGTCGGGCGCGATCCCGAAGGTGACGATCGCGCCGGCGGCGGCGGCCAGTCCCGCCTCGCGGCACAGCCGGGTGAACAGCGCGCTGTCGCCGAAGACGTGGTCGGCCGCCAGCACGGCCACGATCGCCTCGGGGTCGGATCGGGCCGCCAGAGCCGCGGCGACGGCCACCGCCGGCCCGCTGTCGCGGCGCGTCGGCTCCAGGACGATCGTCGCCCTGGCGCCGATCTCTTCGAGCTGCTCGGCTGCGAGGAATCGATATTCGGCATTCGTGACGACGACCGGTTCGGCGAAAATCTCGCGATCGCCGAGCACGCCGACGATCGACTGGAAGGTCGAGCGTTCGCCGATCAGCGAAATGAACTGTTTGGGACGACTCTCGCGCGATTCGGGCCAGACGCGGGTCCCCGACCCGCCACACATGATCACCGGAACGATTTTTGTCATGGATTCCCTCCGGCGCGACCCTGGCAGCAAGCTCATTAACGAACTGTGAATTGCACCCGCCGGCGCCGACTTGTAAAGCCGCGCGCCGAGGAATGCCCGCGGCGCCCCGCCGGCGGCGCGATGCGCGGCGCCTATTTCGCCGCCGCGTTCAGCCGCGCCACCCAGCGCCGCGCCTGCCGGCGCACGCTGGCGGGCGCGGTTCCGCCGTAGCTCGTGCGGCTGCGCACCGATCGTTCGACGCCGAGCACCGCGAACACTTGCGCGCCGATGCGCGGCTCGATCGCCTGCATTTCGGCGAGCGGCAGCCTGTCGAGCCCGACGCCGCGCGCCGCGGCGGCGGCGACGATCCGCCCGGTCGCGTGATGGGCCTGCCGGAACGGCAATTGCAGCGTCCGCACCAGCCAGTCCGCCAGATCGGTGGCGGTGGAATAGCCGGCGCCGGCGGCGGCCTTCATGCGCTCGAGGTCGGGCGTCAGATCGCGCGTCATGCCCGCCGTCGCGGCGAGCGTCAGCGAAAGCGTCTGCAGCGCGTCGAACGCGCCTTCCTTGTCCTCCTGCATGTCCTTGGAATAGGCGAGCGGCAGGCCCTTCATCACGCTGAACAGGGCGACCAGCGCGCCGACGACCCGGCCGGTCTTGCCCCGCACCAGTTCGGCGGCGTCGGGGTTGCGCTTCTGCGGCATGATCGAGGAGCCGGTCGAAAACGCGTCGGACAGGCGGACGAAGCCGAACTGCGGCGTCGCCCAGAGTACGATCTCCTCGGCGTAGCGCGACAGGTGCGTCGCGCAGATCGCCGCCGCCGCCAGCGTCTCGAGTACGAAGTCGCGGTCGGCGACGCTGTCGAGCGAATTGGCGGTCGGCCGGTCGAAACCCAGCGCCCGCGCGGTCATCGCGCGGTCGACCGGGAAGCTCGTGCCGGCGAGCGCCGCGGCGCCGAGCGGACTCTCGTTGAGCCTGCGGCGCGCGTCGGCGAACCGGCCGCGATCGCGCGCGATCATCTCGACATAGGCGAGCAGATGGTGGCCGAAGGTCACCGGCTGCGCCGATTGCAGATGGGTGAAGCCGGGCATGACCGCGCCGGCGTGGGCGAGCGCTTTTTCGGCGAGCGCGCGCTGCAGATCGGCGAGCTGGGCGTCGAGGGCGTCGATCGTGTCGCGCACCCACAGCTTGAAGTCGAGCGCGACCTGGTCGTTGCGCGAGCGGGCGGTGTGCAGGCGCCCGGCGACCGGACCGATCAGGTCGGCGAGCCGCTGCTCGACATTCATGTGAATGTCCTCGAGCGCGCGCGAGAACGTGAAGGTTCCCGCCTCGATTTCGGCGCCGACCTCGTCTAGACCTCGACCGATGGCCTCGGCGTCGGCCGCCGAGACGATCCCGACATGGGCGAGCATGGCGACATGGGCCTTGGATCCCGCTATGTCCTGGGCGGCGAGCTTGCGGTCGAAGCCGATCGAGGCGTTGATCTCCTCCATGATGTCGGACGGACCGGCGGCGAAGCGCCCGCCCCACATTTTGTTGCTCATGAACCCCTCTCGGACGCCTGAATGACCGACGAAAAAACCCCGCGCCGCTGGCGCCTGCCGATCGCCCTCGCCGCCGTCGCGCTCGCCGTCGCGCTGGCCGGCGTCCTATACGGGACCGGCGCCGGCGGGAGCAAGGACGAGGCCGCGCGGTGTCCGGCCGCCAGGGCGGTCGCCGCCCGGCTCGCGCCGCTGGCGCAGGGCGAGGTCGCGGCGCTGAACGTCGAGAAGGCCCCCAGGCCGGCGGTCGCCATCGCCTTCGACGGCGCCGACGGCAGGAAGCTGACGCTCGCCGATTTCAAGGGCCGCAGCGTCCTCGTCAACCTCTGGGCGACCTGGTGCGCGCCGTGCCGCGCCGAAATGCCCGCGCTCGATCGCCTGCAGGCCAAGGTCGGCGGGGCCGATTTCGAGGTGGTCGCGATCAACATCGACACCAGCCGGCTCGATCGCCCGGCGGCGTTCCTCCAGGCGGCGGGCGTGCGCAGTCTGGCGCGCTACGCCGATTCCAGCGCCGATTCCTTCGAGGCGCTGAAAGCGGCCGGCAAGGCGCTCGGCCTGCCGACCTCGCTGCTGATCGGTCCCGACGGCTGCGAACTGGCGGTCATGGCCGGCCCCGCGCGCTGGGATTCGGACGATGCGGTCAGGCTCGTCGCGGCAATGACCCTCCGCGGCGCGTCCGAACCGCGGCCAGGCCCCTGATGCCGAGCCCGCCCTTCTCCCGCTTGCGGCGTGAGAAGGCGAGACTTCGCCTCACGCCCTGGCGGTCTGCTTGAGTTCGACGCCGGCCTCGGTCAGATGGGCGACGAGTTCGCCGGACTGGAACATTTCGCTGACGATGTCGCAGCCGCCGACGAATTCGCCCTTCACGTAGAGCTGCGGGATGGTCGGCCAGTTGGCGAATTGCTTGATGCCGTCGCGCAATTCCGGGTCGGCGAGCACGTTGACGCCCTTGTAGGGCGCGCCGATGTAATCGAGGATCTGGACGACCCGGCCGGAGAAGCCGCATTGCGGAAAGTCCGGCGTGCCCTTCATGAACAGGACGACCGGGTTCTGGGTGATTTCCTCAGTGATCTGCTGTTGAATGCTCGCCATGACGCTCAACCTTTCGATCGCGGGGGTCAAGGCCCCGCATCCACCGGCCTCATATAGAACGCCCGCGGCCGGGGCGCCAGTCGTCGAGCCGCGGCGCTGCGGCCCATGATGGGCGGCTGCGGCGCTATTCCGGCGTCGAGGTCTGGAGCGCGAGCGCGTGCAGGGCGCCGCCCATCTGGCCCTTCAGCGCGCCATAGACCATCTGGTGCTGCTGCACCCGGCTCTTGCCGCGAAAGGCCGCGGAGACCACGGTCGCCGCGTAATGATCGCCGTCGCCCGCCAGATCCCTGATCTCGACCCGCGCGTCCGGAAAAGCGGCGAGGATCAGGCGCTCGATTTCAGCCGCGGGCATCGCCATCGTCTGCTCCTTGCTGCTCCGCCGGCGCCGGCTCGGGCTGCTTTTTCCCGGATGCGGCCTCGAGCTTGGCGATCACGTCCTTGGCCGGCTCGGAACAAGGCACGGTGATGCCGCCGGTCATGATGACCTGGCATTTCGTCTGATCCATCGCGGTGATCGCGATGACCTGGTCGACCCGTACGTGGTTGAATCCGGCGAGGGCTTTGAGCGCGACAAGCTGTATCATGAAAACTCCCGTCCGGCTCCGCCCATGAAGGAGGGAAACCAGGACTCGAACGCTAGCGCCAAATCCCTAACGAACAAGGGAGGCTCGCCGGGCAGCGCCAGCGCCTGGCCGCCGGTCGCCCCGAGCCGGACAAGGGGCACGCCGGCGGCCGCCGCCCGCGCCAGCATGGGTTCGAGTCCGGCGGGGCGGATCGTGACGACGTAGCGGCCCTGGTCTTCGCCGAACAGGAAACCATGGCTGGAGCCCACGACCGCATCGGCCGCGATGGCGGCGCCGATTCCGCCGGCGATCGCCATTTCGGCCAGCGCCACCGCGAGGCCGCCATCGGACAGGTCGTGGACCGCGGTGACGGCGCCGGCGCGAATCTCGGCCAGCACGAACTCGCCGTTGCGGCGCTCGCGGACGAGGTCGACCGGCGGCGGCGCCCCTTCCTCGCGTCCGCACACGACTTCGAGCCAGGCCGAACGGCCGAGCCATTGTCCCGCGCCGCCGACCAGCAGGACGATCTCGCCCGGCGCCTTGAAGCCGATCGTCGCCGCCTTGGCGACGTCGTCGACGAGGCCGACGCCGCCGATCGCCGGCGTCGGCAGGATGCCCGAGCCGATCGTCTCGTTGTAGAGCGACACATTGCCCGACACGATCGGGAAATCGAGCGCGCGCGCCGCCTCGCCGATGCCGGCGAGGCAGCCGACCAATTGACCCATCGCATCGGGCTTCTCTGGATTGCCGAAATTCAGATTGTCGGTCAGCGCCAGCGGGCGGGCGCCGGCGGCCACGAGGTTGCGCCAGGCCTCGGCGACGGCCTGTCTGCCGCCCTCGACCGGATCGGCCTCGCAATAGCGCGGCGTCGCGTCGGTGGTCAGGGCGAGCCCCCTGGGGCCGTCGCCGAGCCGCACGACCGCCGCGTCGCCGCCGGGGCCGGCGATCGTGTCGCCGAGGATCAGCGAATCGTATTGCTCATAGACCCAGCGCTTGGAGCAGAGGTCGGGCGAACCGATCAGCTTCAACAGCGCCTCGCTGTTGGACATCGGCGCCGGCAGGTCCGCCGCCGCCAGAACCGGCTGTTTCGGGGTCGGCGTCCACGGCCGGTCATAGGCCGGCGCCTGGTCTCCGAGCTGCTTGATCGGCAGGTCGGCCATCACCCGGCCGTGGCGCCTGACGACGAACCGCAGGTCGTCGGTCGTGCGGCCGATCGCGGCGAAGTCGAGGCCCCATTTGCGAAAGATCGCCGCGGCGACCGCCGCCTTGTCGGGATGCAGCACCATCAGCATCCGTTCCTGGCTCTCCGACAGCATCATCTCGTAGGCGGTCATGCCGGCTTCGCGGCAGGGCACGGCGTCGAGGTCGAGTTCGACGCCGAGGTCGCCCTTGGCGCCCATCTCGACCGCCGAGGAGGTGAGCCCGGCCGCGCCCATGTCCTGGATCGCCACCACGGCGCCCGAGGCCATCAGTTCGAGGCAGGCCTCGAGCAGCAATTTTTCAGCGAAGGGATCGCCGACCTGCACGGTCGGGCGCTTCTCCTCGGCGTCGGCCTCGAAGGCGGCGGAGGCCATGGTCGCGCCATGGATGCCGTCGCGCCCGGTCTTGGAGCCGAGATAGACGATCGGATTGCCGATTCCGGTCGCCTTGGCGTAGAAGATCCCGTCGGCGCGCGCGATGCCGACCGCCATCGCATTGACGAGGATGTTGCCGTCGTAGCGCTTGTGGAAGCCGACCGAACCGCCGACCGTCGGCACGCCGAAAGCGTTGCCATAGCCGCCGATCCCGGCGACGACCCCGGCGACCAGATGCCGGGTCCTGGGATGCCCGGGCGCTCCGAACCGCAGGAAGTTGAGGCAGGCGATGGGCCGCGCGCCCATGGTGAACACGTCGCGCAGGATGCCGCCGACCCCGGTCGCCGCCCCCTGGTAGGGCTCGATGAACGAGGGATGGTTGTGGCTCTCCATCTTGAACACGCAGGCGAGCCCGTCGCCGATGTCGATGACGCCGGCGTTCTCGCCAGGGCCCTGGATCACCCACGGCGCCGTGGTCGGCAGTTTGCGCAGATGGATGCGCGAGGACTTGTAGGAGCAGTGCTCGTTCCACATCGCCGAGACGATGCCGAGCTCGGTGAAGCTCGGCGCCCGCCCGAGCAGCGCGACGAAGCGCGCATATTCCTCGGGCGTGAGCCCGTGGCTCGCGACCAGCGCGTCGGTGATTTCGGGTTCTTGCGCGCTCAAGCTCCGCTCGCCTCCGTCGGCATTGCGGCCCGCGATGGCCGCGCGGCTATTTCAGCTGCGATTGGTCGTGGCACGACTTGGAACCGCCCATCCAGAAGTAGTCGCCGCATTTGTCGCAGCCGGAGGTCAGCAGCGCGAGCGCGAGCGCGACCGGGACGAGGCGCCGGCCGCGCGCCGCGCCCGGGGTCGGCGTCTTCGGTCGTTCGATCGTCGGGTCGGTCATGAGGCATCCCGGCTGAGAGGCGGCCCCGAAAGGCCGGCGCCGCCCATCAGCGTATAGTCAAACGCGCCGCTGGAGAACCGCAAATCTGCCCCGCCGCCGCCCGCATCGGTGTCGTGCTGCCGATGCGAGGCGGCGTCGGTTCGACGGGCGGCGGTCGAGGAAAGTTTCGGGCCGCAGCGCCCGCGCTATGCCGGAACGATCGGCGCCTTGACCTTCCTCAGCGCGTCGGTCACCTGGCTGTCCAGATTCAGGTGCGCCTTCAGCAGCTCCGGCGGCGTCAGCGCCAGCCATTGATTCAACGACAGGTCGGCGTAGTAGCTGCTCTTGAACATCTCGAGGAAGCGCAACGTCGAAGAGCCGGTGTTCTCCACATAATGGCCCATGGCGAACGGAACATAGCCGACGTCGCCGCCCCGGAAATCGAACGTCCGCGCCTGGCCGGAAGCCGCGAAGACGCCCATCCGGGCCTCGCCGCTGATGTAGTACTGCCATTCGTCGGTGTTGGGATGCCAGTGCAGTTCGCGCAAGCCGCCGGGCTCGACTTCCACGAGCGCCGCCGCCATGTTCCTGGAGGCCGGAAATACGCTGGAATCGGTGATCCGCACCGTTCCGCTCCTGGTTCGGATCGGCTCCTGGGCCAGCATTCGGTGGCTGAAGCTCTGCGCCGTGGGCTCGGCGCCGAGCAGTTTGTCGGGACCGAGCGGACCCGGAACCGCCGCCTTGAAAATGTAGAGGTCGCGCGGGTCGGTCGTATGTCCGAACAGGTTCGCCGGCACGCCGAAATTCTTGCCGAGAACCTCGGCGGGCACATGCTTGAACCAGTCGCTCAGCAGGAAAGTGCTGTCCTCGTCGAAATCGCCGTCATCGAACACCAGCAGGAACTCGCAGCCGTCGGGGCCGAGGCCCTGGATCGAATGGGGAATGCCGCCGGGGAAATACCAGAGATCCCCGACGCCGACCTCGTCGATGAAATTCCGCCCTTGCGCGTCGATCGCGGTGATGCGGGCGGTTCCGTAGAGCATGTACGCCCATTCGGCCTGCTTGTGCCAGTGCAGCTCGCGCACGCCGCCGGCGTTCAGCCGCATGTTCACGCCGGCGATCGATTTGGAAACGCCGAGCTCGCGCGCCGTGACCTGGCGGGTCCAGCCGCCGCTCGATTGCCGGACATGGGCGTCGGCGAAGGAAAACCGCAGATTCGGCGTGGTCCCGGAATCGGTCGCCGGCGGGTTGAGCATGTCCGGGTTCTGGCGTTCGCGGGCGACATCGCCCGGGACGGGATCGGTTCCGCCGACGCCCGGCTCCCGGCTCGGATTGGGCGCCGGATCCGCCGCCTGCGCGATCGACGCCGAGGCGGCGGTCAGCGCCCCGCCGGCGATCGCCGCCGCCGACAGGATGTCCCGTCGCGAGATTTCGCCCGTCGCCTTGCCTGCTGTCCGACCCGCCATGTCGCCCTCCCTCTATTTGCATGGTGTGAGCAAGATCTATTTCATCGCCAGACCCCGCGCTCGCCGCCGGCGGACTCGCGAGCGCCGTCCGATGCGAGCAGCAGCAACGGGTTGGGCGCGTGGCGGGCCCAGCCGGCTTCGGCGACGACCAGATCAAGCCCGAGCGTGGCGAGGTCGTCGGCGAACGGGTCCACGTTCACGTCGCGCGTCTGATACAGCATTTTCGCGTAGCTGCCGCAGGCGTCGCAGGTCTCGGCCTTGATCGCGTCGGATTCGCCATCGATCGCCTTCAATGACAGCGACCGAGTCTCCCCGCAGGTGATGCAGGCGGCGCGGACGTGATTCCAAGCGGTGGCGCACAGCGAACAATGGAGATAGCGCGTGCCAGGCGTCCTGCCCGAGGCCGTCACCACCCCCGAAACCGGGGTCGAACCGCAGCAGGGGCACAGCCCGCGCTGTGGCAGCAGCCGCAACGACGCCGCGGGCAAATCCGCCGCCAGCCGGGTGAAGTATACTTGCAGCGCGGCGGCCACGTAGAGCGCCGCGCCGGCGTCGGCGGCGGTCACCGCGCCATGGAGAAAATCGTCGGCCAGGGCCTCGAGCGCGCCGGCGTCGCGAATGCGCAGCTCGGCGACGACCTCGCGCGCCGGGGCGGGCAGCGTCCCGCCGTCGACCTCGTCGAGCAGCATCGCGACGCCGTCGCGCCAGGCGGGGTCGCGCCGATGGCCGTCGGCGGCGAGCGGCGGCATGCGCGCCTCGACCGCCTGACTGACCGTCGCCGCGTCGGGACCGGCCTGCGCCGGGAGCGCGCCGGCGACGACGTGCTGGGCTCGGGCGAGCCGCCCCAGGAAGCGCAGCCATTCCATCATCGGATGCCCGGCGGACAAATCCTCCAGCCGGGCGGCGCTGCGAGCGAACCTCGTGGCGGGATCGGGCAGGAACAGCGGCGCCGGCGCCTTCACGCCGCCGGTCGGATCGCCGGTCCATGCGCCCTTCGGCGCCGTCTCGCCCTGCCTCACGCGCGCTCCCTCGTCTGCGGCGCATCGCCGCCGGCGCCCGGCCTGGGTCCTCTGGAACCGGTCGCCGCCAGGCGCCGCAGCCATTTGCGATGGTGCCGCCAGGCCCAACCGGGCGTCACATAGCCCTGCGTCATCGCCCGGACCGAGCCCCTCACCCAGATCGCCGCGTAGACATGAATGATCCAGACGATGATGGCGGCGATCGCGGCCATGCTGTGGATGAGGATGGCGATCCGCTGCTGCTCGATCGTGGTGTAGGGCGAGAAATACACCTCCCAGATCACGATGCCGGTGACGAACAGCGCCGGGACCAGCAGCGCCATCGACCAGAACACGAATTTCTGGCCGGCGTTGAAGCGGGCGACTTCGGGGACGCGGTCCTCCTCGTTCGCCAGGACCCGGTTGATCGCCAGCGTCCAGGCGAGATCGTCCCGGTTCCACAGATTGTCGCGCCAGAACTGGACGATCAGCCCGGCATAGCTCACCAGCAGGACGATTCCGATCCATGGATGGATCGCCCGGGTCGATTGGCCGCCGCCGAACAATCCCGACAGAAAGAACAGCATCGGGTCGAACATCGAAAGACCCGACAGCGTCAGCAGGACGAAGCAACCGCCGGTGATCCAGTGATTGATCCGGGCCGTGGTCGTGTTGCGGGTCAGCGTTCCCCGGGGGTGAGTCATGGCGGGTCGTCCGCGGCTCGCAGAAGGCGCTGCGCCTCCGCTTCGTCCTCCGGCTGCACCTCGTTCGGTCCGGCGACGACCCAGTGCAGGAATCCGGCGATCGCGGTGAACGCGATGCCGGCGAGGGCGACCGGCTTGATCAGGCCCTTCCAGATATCGACGAAGCCGCTGATATGCGGCTTGTCCGGCAGACCGGCGTAGAGCGAGGGCCGGTCGGCGTGATGGAGGACATACATCACATGGGTGCCGCCGACGCCCGGCGGATCGTAGAGCCCGGCGTTGGCGAAGCCGCGCGACTTGAGGTCGACGATCCGTTCCCCGGCCCAGGCGGTCATGTCGCTCTTCGAACCGAACATGATCGCCCCGGTCGGGCAGGCCTTGACGCAGGCGGGCTCCAGCCCGACCCCGACACGGTCCGAGCACAGGGTGCATTTGTACGATTTATGGTCCACCTGGCTGATCCGCGGGATGTTGAACGGACAGCCTTTGACGCAATAGCCGCAGCCGATGCAGTTCTCGCTGATGAAGTCGACGATGCCGTTGGCGTATTGCACGATCGCGCCGGGCGCCGGGCAGGCCTTCAGGCAGCCCGGGTCCTCGCAGTGCATGCAGCCGTCCTTGCGGATCAGCCATTCCAGGTCGCCCTTGTCGTTCTCCCACTCGGTGAAACGCATCAGGGTCCACGTGCTCGGATCCAGATCCCGCGGATTGTCGTAGGATCCCTCGAAATAGCCGATCTCGGGCCGCAGGTTGTTCCACTCCATGCACGCCGCCTGGCAGGCCTTGCAGCCGATGCAGCGGGTGACGTCGATCAGTTTCGCCACTTCCTGCTCATGATTGCGGATCGACGGCGGGGTCATCGTCGACGCCGATCGCCGTAGGTAATCCTGCGACTGCAAATCCGCCATCGATCGCTCCTTCAGGCCAGCGGGGCGCCGGTCTTCTCGACATTGACCAGGAACGCCTTGAATTCGGGCGTCTGGGTATTGGCGTCGCCGACCGATGGGGTCAGCGTGTTGGCGCCGTAGCCCTTGCGCGCCTGGCCGGTGAACCCCCAGTGGATCGGCACGCCGATCACATGGGTGGGCTTGCCGTCGACCAGCAGAGGGCGAATCCGCTTGGTCACATAGGCCTTGCAGACGATCACGCCGCGCTTGGACGTCAGGCGCACCCAGCCGCCCTGGTCGATCCCCTTCTCCCTGGCCAGGACCTCGCCGATCTCGATGAATTCCTCCGGCTGCAGGATGGCGTTGATCAGCGCGTGCTTGGTCCAGTAGTGGAAATGCTCGGTCAGGCGATAGGTGGTCGCGACATACGGGAAGTCCGGCGCCGTTCCGAACGCCGCGCGGTCGTCGGCGAACACCCGCGCCGCCGGGTTCGAGCGCACGTTGGGGTGCAGGACGTTGGGCGAGGGCGATTCGAAGGGTTCGTAATGCTCGGGGAATGGCCCTTCGGCCATCTGGTCGCGCGCGAACAGGCGCCCGACGCCCTCCGCGTTCATGATGAACGGGCCGACGGCGTCGGATGGCTTGGTGGTCGGCCCATAATCGGGGACGTCGACGCCGTCCCAGCGGGCGCCGTTCCATTCGATGATCGGCTTGTTCGGGTTCCAGGCCTTGCCGGCGAGGTCGGCGCTGGCGCGATTGTAGAGAATCCGCCGATTGGCCGGCCAGGCCCAGGCCCAGTTCGGCGCGATCCCCTGCTCGCGCGGATCGGTGGCGTCGCGGCGGGCCATCTGATTGCCCTTCTCGGTGTAGCAGCCCGAGAAAATCCAGCATCCCGACGCGGTCGCGCCGTCGTCGCGCAACTGGGCGAAGCCGTCGAGCAACTGGCCCGCGCGAAGCGTCGTCGCCCCCGTCTGGTCCTTCACCTCGACCAGAGCCCGGCCGTTCATGTCCTTGGCCAGTTCTTCCGGATCGGGGTCGGTCGGGTTCGTGTAGTTCCAGGTCAGGTTCAGGATCGGGTCGGGAAAAGCCCCGCCATCCCTGCGGTACATCGCCCGCATCCGGTGGAAGATCCCGGACATGATCCAGATGTCGGATTGGGCTTCGCCCGGCGGATCGGCCGCCTTCCAATGCCACTGCAGCCAGCGGGCCGAATTGACCAGCGAGCCGTTCTCCTCGGCAAAGCAGGTCGTCGGCAACTGGAACACCTCGGTCTGGATGCTCGCGGGATCGGACGGATTTTGCGGACCGAAATTCTCCCAGAAACGAGAAGTCTCCGTATCCAGGGGATCCATGACGACGAGGAATTTCAGCTTGCCGAGCGCCTTGCGGATCTTGCCTCTGTCCGGGAACGCCTGCATCGGGTTGAAGCCCTGGCAGATATAGCCGTTCATCTGGCCGTTCGCCATCATCTCGAACGCGCGGATGATGTCATACAGGGGGACGTCGAGCTTCGGCAGCCAATCGTAGGCCCAGTCGTTGTCGGCGCGCGCGGCCGCGCCATAGATCGCCTTCTGGAAGCTGACGATGAACTTGCGATAGTTCTGCCAGTAGCTCGTCTGGCCCGGACGCAGCGGCTTGAACCCTCGCGTCTTCATATAGTCTTCGAAAGTCGGCTCGCTGTCGCTCGGCAGCGTGAGATAGCCGGGGATCTGGTTCGACAGCAGGCCGACGTCGGTCAGCCCCTGGATGTTCGAATGGCCGCGCAGGGCGTTCATGCCTCCGCCCGCCACGCCGATATTGCCCAACAGCAACTGGACCATCGCCATCGTGCGGATGTTCTGGGCGCCGACCGAATGCTGCGTCCAGCCGAGCGCGAACAGGCTGGTCAGCGCCTTGTCGGGCGCCGCGGTGCTCGCAAAGAGATCGCAGACCTCGAGGTATTTGTCCTGCGGCGTGCCGCAGATGCGCGACACCATTTCGGGCGTGTAGCGGTCGACATGCTTGCGAAGCAGGCTCATCACGCAGCGCGGATGCTGCCAGGTGTCGTCGATCTTGGCGTAGCCCTGGTCGTCGAGTTCGTAGTCCCATGTCGACTTGTCGTAGCTGTGGGCGTCCGCCTTGTAGCCGGTGAACAGCCCGTCCTCGAACCCGAAGCCCTCCTTCACGATCAGACTGGCGTTGGTGTAGGCCCTGACATAGTCGTGTTGAATCCTGTCTTTCTCCAGGAGATGGCGGATGACGCCGTTCAGGAATGCAATGTCGGTCCCCGGCCGGATCGGCGCATAGAGATCGGCCACCGAGGCCGTGCGGGTGAACCGCGGGTCGATCACCACCAGCTTGGCGTTGTTCTCGAGCTTGGCTTCGATCACCCATTTGAAGCCGCAGGGATGGGCCTCGGCGGCATTGCCGCCCATGACCACCACCACATTGGCGTTCCTGATGTCCTGCCAGGTGTTGGTCATTGCGCCGCGACCGAATGTTGGGGCCAGACTGGCCACCGTCGGTCCGTGTCAAACGCGGGCCTGGTTGTCGAAGACCAGCATCCCGAACGAGCGAACGACCTTCCAGGTCAGGTAGGCGGTCTCGCTCGACGAGGCGGACGCCGCCAGCATGCCGGTGCTGAGCCATCGGTTGACCGTCGTCCCGGCGGCGTTCTTGGCGATGAAGTTCGCGTCCCGGTCCTGCTTCATCAGCGCAGCGATCCGGTCCAGCGCGAAATCCCAGGAAACCTGCTTGAATTCATCGCTGCCGGGCGCCCGATATTTGGGAAATTTCAATCGAGTCGGCGCATGCACGATGTCGAGGAGCGCCGACCCCTTCGGACACAGCGTGCCGCGGTTCACCGGATGGTCCGGGTCTCCCTCGATGTGGATGATGTCGGACCTGGCGTTCTTCGCGCGGTCGCCGAGGCTGTAGATGAGAATGCCGCAGGCGACCGAGCAATAGGTGCAGGTGTTGCGGGTCTCGGTCGTGGCGGTCAGCTTGTACGGCCGCACGGAAGCCGCCAGCGCGACGCCGGCGGCGCCGAAGCCGAGCGCGCCGAGGCTCGAGGCCGCCAGCCCGCCGGCGGTGAGCTTGATGAATCCGCGACGACTGAGAGTCATGGCCATGCGTTCCTCTGAACCTGGCTAGAGGCGAATGGAAATTCGATGAAAGGCTCTGCTCGCCAGCACGGGCGTCCCGTTTCGTTTCAGAATCCCAATCCCACTGCGATCAATCCGCCGACCACGCCGAACGCCACCACCGAGCCGGTGATCACCGCGAGCACGCGCGGCGGAAACGAGCGCGACAGCATCGCGAGCGACGGCGCGCTGATCGGCGGCAGCGTCATCAGCAGCGCGCCCGCCGGCCCGGCGCCGACGCCCAGCGAAAGCATCGCCTGGACGATCGGCGCCTCGCCCGCGGTGGGAATCACGAATATCGCGCCGGCGATCGCGAATGCGACGATCCATCCCAGCTGATTGTCGATCTCCGGGCCGACATGCGGGAACAGCCACGCCCGCGCGGCGCCGAGCAGCAGGACCAGCACGACGTACTCGGGGATCAGTCGCGCCGCCATCCGCGACAAGATCCCGATCCAGCGCGCGAAGACGCCGGATTCCGGGGCGGCCTCGGCCAGTTGGGCGAGCCGCGCCTGCGCCGTTTCGACCTCCGCCGGCGTGACCATTCGGTTGGCGAGATAGCCGAGGCCGAACACCATCAGGAGCCCCAGCCCGAGGCGCAAGCCGGTCCAGTTCCAGCCGAGCACAAATCCTATGAACACCAGCGTCGCGGGGTTCAACACCGAATTGCCGAGCCAGAATGCGATCGCGCCGCCGGGGGACGCTTGACGTTCGCGCAATCCGACGACGACCGGCGCCGCGCAGCACGTGCACATCATGCCGGGAATCGCCAGCAAACCGCCGGCGGTCACGCTGCCAAATCCAGTATTGCCCAGCGCTCTGGCGACCCAATTGACCGGCAGCAGCGCCTGTATCGCCGAACCGAGCAACAAACCGAGCGCCATCGCCTGCCAGATGGCCTTGCCGTAAGCCCATGCATAATCGAGCGCGGCGCTCAGCGAAGGGGCCGGCGGTTCCGCGGCGGCGCCCATCAGGATGGAATGGCCGATCGAATGGTTCGCCGCCGCCACGAAGGCTCTGTTGTAGTAGGGGAACCATTTGACGTAGAAAAGTCCGGCGATCGCGATCGCGAGAAACAGCGTCAGAGCCAGCGCTGGACTGGCCTGTCGCGTCGTCATCATCGATCGTCCAAGGCCTGTTTGCTGTGTCAAACGGCTGCCCTCGAGCGCGCTCCCGACGACTGCCCGGATCGTCGAACCAGGGGCTCTTCCGACGGATTGTCGACGCCGACTTGCGTCGACGAGATCGGGTACGTGACCGAACGCTTCGAGCCTAATTCAAAAACTCGGGCCTGACAAAGGGATATCGGCCGGCGGGGGCTTTTTTAACCACAGAAACATCATGTTATAGGACGGGGGCGATCAATCCTCCGGTCGAAGAGCCTTGAACCGCCGAGGTTGCGGACCCTACACTGGCGGCTCGTGAGAGAAGGCGCTCCGATGGATACATCCCCCCCGCGCTTGACGAGCCTGGCCCACGGCGGCGGCTGCGGATGCAAACTCGCGCCATCCGTCCTGCAGCAGCTGCTGGCCGGCCAGCCGGAGACGGCTGCCTATGCGCAGCTGCTGGTCGGCACGGAAACCGGCGACGACGCGGCCGTCTGGCGGATCGACGATTCTCACTGCGTCATCGCCACCACCGACTTCTTCATGCCCGTGGTCGACGATCCCCGCGATTTCGGCCGGATCGCGGCGGCCAACGCCTTGTCGGACGTCTACGCGATGGGCGGAAAACCAATCATGGCGCTGGCGATACTGGGGATGCCGCTGGACCGGCTGCCGGTGGAGACGGCGCGCGCAATTTTGCAGGGCGGCGCCTCGATCTGCGCGGAAGCGGGCATACCGGTCGCCGGCGGTCATTCGATCGACGCGCCCGAGCCGATCTACGGCCTCGCAGTGATCGGTCTGTGCAGCCCCGGCGATGTCAGGCGCAATTCCGGCGCCCGTCCCGGCGATGCGCTGATCCTGACCAAGGGCATCGGCGTCGGCGTCTATTCCGCGGCTTTCAAAAGGGAGGCGCTGCCCGACGACGCCTATGCGGAGATGATCGCTTCGACGACGCTTCTGAACCGCGTCGGCGCCTCGCTCGCGCTGGACCAGGACGTTCACGCGATGACCGACGTGACCGGCTTCGGCCTGCTCGGCCACGGCCTCGAACTGGCGCGCGGCGCCGGGGTCAGCCTGGCCATGGACTATGACCGCATCCCGTTTCTCAGCCGAGCGGAGGCGCTGGCCGAGGCGGGCTACGCCACCGGCGCGTCCGGGCGCAACTGGAGCAGCTACGGCGACGGAGTCGTTCTGCCGCCGGGACTGCCGGCGTGGCGACGCACCCTGCTGGCCGACCCGCAAACCTCCGGCGGACTCCTGGTCGCCTGCGCGGCGGCGCGCGCCGAGCCCATCCGCGCCGCGATCGAGGCCGCCGGCTATCCGCGCGCGAGCATCATCGGCTCGGTCGCCGCCGGCGACGCCGTCGTCCGGATCGCCTGACGAGATTCAGCGCTCGATCGCTTCGATCTTCAGCCGCAAGCCGCGGGCGTCGAAGAACTCGCCCTCGCGCAGGATCGAGCGATCCCTTTCGAGCTGCCGCACGAGCGCTGCGAGGCGCCGCCTGGCGGTGGCGTCGTCGACCAGCCCGTTCCGATCGGCCCGGAAGAACGCCGCGCCGTTCCAGGGAGCGCCGGAGCCGGCGAACAGCCGCGCCATCTCGGGCCACCGCGTTTCGTCGCCGATCGCATGGAGGTGGGACGAGCGGAGCAGAGCCACCGAAGTCTCGCCGATCTCGACGAGCACGATCAGCATGGTGAAGGCGCCGACCCGGCCGAACGTCTCGACCAGCCAGTCGTCGAAATCGGTGGCGCGCGCGGCGGGCGTCAAGAACCGGGCCCGGTTGGCGTCGGCGGAAGAGAGCGGGAGTCGAACCCACCTGAGACAGGCTCGCTGCCCCACTCGGATTTGAAGTCCGAACGCCCCACCAGGGACGATTCTCCTCCATCGGCGTCGGCGGCGACCCTGCGGGGGGCGAACAAGTCGAGCCGATGCTTGTTGATCCTGCGCAGGTCGCCCTTGCGCAAGGTTACGCCGTGGCGGTCGAAGAAGTCGAGGATCTGAATCGCGACTTTGCGGCCGTTGGCGACGCGGTCGCGAAACTGCGCCGCGGCGAAGGCGCCGCCTTCCGCCCGCGCCGCCAGTTCGGCGACGATGGCCGTCATCTCGCCGACGCTGGCGCGCAGGAAAAAATGATCGTGCGCCACTTCGTCGACCCAGCCCATCCGCCCGGCCAGCTTCAATACGCGCCGGACCTCGCGCTCCTGCAGTCGCGTCGCCTCGGCGATGTCGCGCACCCTGGGCGGCCGAAACCGCTCCGCGCCGCCGAGCAGCGGTCCGATCGCGCCCCAGGCCGTCTCGTCCTTCGGCGCGAGCCGAACGGCATGACTCGCCAGGCGAACGAAGGAGCCGTCCAGGCTCACTTCGCCGGTCCTGGCGGCCTTCTGCAGGGCGGCGACGAAGACGGCGGCCGGCAGCCGCGGCTGGAGCAGCAGTCGCAGCTTCTCCCGGCCGATGCCCTGCAGATCGGGATTGTCGGCGTGATGGGCGGCGAGCCGGTCGACGAGGCTGGAACCGAAGATTCGCCAGCGGGCGGGCGACACGGCGATCCTCGTTCCGCCCGACTCCAGAACGACGAGGCCGAGTCTTTGCGCCAGCCGATCCGTCTGCGCGGCCGACAGGGCCCGGTCCCGGGCGAAGGCCGCGAGATCCCAGGCGTAGGGCGGCGCGGCCAGCAGCGCCGCGAACGCGGCGGAAGCGTCGGCAATGGCCAGCGCCTCGCGCTGCGCGCGCCGCTCCGGCGCGCGCCGCCGCCGGGCCGGGGCACGCAGATCGATGAACTGGCCGCCGCCGAGCGTGCGCTGTGCGGACGCGTCCCGGACGACGTAACGATCCGGCGCCGCGGCGGCGATCGGCCGATCGAGCGCCAATTGGACATAGGCCGACTCGCCGGGCAGGATCGGGCCGTCGCCGAGCAGGACGATATGGGCGCCGACCTCGGCCGCGGCGTGATGCAGCCGCACCGGATGCCACTGACCGATCGGCTTCGCCTCGCCCGCCAGCAGGCGCAGGCTCGCCTCGATGCGATCGGTCGGGGCGTGCAATGCGGGATCGAGCACGACGTCGCCGCGCCGGATCGCCTCCCTGGAGACGCCGTGATCGGCCAGATTGAGCGCGCAGCGGTCGCCCGCCCGCCCCTCCGCCGCCGGCCGGTTCTGAGCGTGCAGCGCGCGCACCCGCGCCGGCAGGCCCGCGGGGCTGATCACGACCCGGTCGCCAGCCCGCACCGATCCTGACAGCACGGCGCCGGTGACCACGACGCCCGCGCCCGCAACCGTGAACACCCGGTCGACGGCGAGCCGGAACCGGGCGTCCACGGAGCGGCGCCCCCGATCGGCGGCGTGAGCGACGAGGCGCGCGCGCAGTTCGTCCACCCCCTGTCCCGTCAGCGCCGAAACCGGCAGGATTTCGGCGCCCTCCAGCGACGTCCCGACGGTCGCGGCCCTGATCTCGGCGGCGACCGCCGCGGCGCGCTCGGGCGCGACGACGTCGGTCTTGGTCAGCGCCACGAGCCCGCGCTCGACGCCGAGCAGGTCGAGGATCGCCAGATGCTCCAGCGTTTGCGGCTTGATCCCGTCATCGGCGGCGACCGCCAGCAACGCAAAATCAATTCCGCTCGCTCCGGCGACCATCGTGTGAACGAAGCGCTCATGGCCCGGCACGTCGACGAAGCCGAGCGTCGGACCGGCCTCGATCGGGAGGTAGGCGAAGCCGAGGTCGATCGTGATGCCCCGCGCCTTCTCCTCCTTCAACCGGTCGCCGTCGACGCCGGTCAGCGCCTTGATCAACGCGGTCTTGCCATGGTCGACATGACCGGCGGCGCCGATGATCATCGCGCCGGGCCCGGCAGCGACTCTCGCGCCCGGCGCTCGGCCTCCGCGATCTCGTCCGGCGCCAGCGCGGCGCGGACCGGCCCGAGGAACGGCGCCGCCAGGGCGCTGCCGCCGGCCTCGGCGCGCAGCAGCCAGGCCAGCGCCGCGCGCCGGTCGAGGGCGACGCCGCTGCCCAGATGATGCGCGGCCCCGAGCATCGCCTGCGCGTCGGCGTCGCCCCGCTCGGCTCCGCGCCGCCACCATCGGGCGGCGGCGGCCGGATCGCGCGCCACCCCGATCGCGCCATGGTAGAGCATTCCCAACCTGGTCATGGCGGCGGCGACGCCGTTCTCGGCCGCCGCGAGCGCCCAGCGATGCGCCGCTTCGCGGTCGGCCGAAATCAGCCGACCCTCGAGCAGCATCCAGCTCAGCATGTCCTGGGCCGGGCCGTCGCCCTGCTCCGCCGCGGCCCGGTAGAGCTCGGCGGCGCGCGCGCCATCGCTGACGACGCCCCAGCCGTTGAAATAGGCGGTGGCCAGATTGCGCTGCCCCAACGGATCGCCCCGCTCGGCGGCGAGCGCCAGCCATTTCACCGCGAGCGCCGGATCGCGCTCGACCCCCAGCCCCTCGAGGAAGCAGGCGCCGATGTTGTTCTGGGCGCGCGCCAGGCCGGCGCGGGCGAGCGGCTCCCAGAGCGCGAGCGCGGCGGGATAGTCGCCGGCCGCGGCGGCCGCGCTCGCTTCGTCCATCGGGTTGGCGGCCGGCGAGCGCGCACCGGCCTGGCGCTCAAGCCGGAGCATGATCGTCAAGTCCCGACAGGCCCGACAGAAAAGCCGCTTCGTCGGTCAGGCATCGCAGGTCGAGCGTCAGCCCGCCGTCCTCGATCCGCCCGATCACCGGCCGGGCCAGGCCGCGCAGGGCCGCCGCCAGCCGATCGAGCGCGCGGCCTCCCGCGCGCGGCCGGATGACGAGGCCGGCGCTGGCGATCGTGTCGAGCGGCAATGCGCCTGACCCGATCTGACTGCGACATTCGCACAGCGTCACCGTGAACGCCGCGCCGACCGCGCCGGCCACTGGCGCCAGCAGACGGCGCGCCTGGGCCTCGATCTCGTGGCGGGGGCGGGTCAGAAGCCGCATCGTCGGCAGGCGCTCGGCGAGGCGATCGGGGTCGCGATAGAGCTTCAACGTCGCCACGATCGCCGCCAGTCGGATCTTGTCGACCCGCAGCGCGCGTTTCAGCGGATTGCGGTTGATCGCCGCGATCAGCGCGCGTTTGCCGACGATGAAGCCGGCTTGCGGTCCCCCGAGCAGCTTGTCGCCGGAAAACGTGACCAAGCCGGCGCCGTCGGCCACGGCTTCGCGGACGGTCGGCTCCTTCTTCAAGCCATGGCGCGAAAGATCGACGAGCGTGCCGGAACCCAGGTCGTTGATCAGCGGCACGTTCGCCTCGTCGGCGATCGCGGCCAGTTCCGCTGCGCCGACTTCGGCGGTGAAGCCCTGAACCCGATAGTTGGAGGGATGAACCTTGAGGATGGCTCCGGTCTGCGGCCCCAGCGCGGCGCGATAGTCCTGCGGGTGCGTGCGGTTGGTCGTGCCGACTTCGACGAGCCGGGCCCCCGCCCGCGCCATGATGTCGGGCATGCGGAAGGCCCCGCCAATCTCGATCAATTCGCCGCGCGATACGATGGCGTCGCGGCCGTTCGCCAGGGTGTTGAGCGCGAGCAGCACCGCCCCGGCGTTGTTGTTCACCAGCGTCGCGTCTTCCGCGCCGGTCAGGTCGCACAGCAGCGCCCGCGCGTGATCGTCCCGCTCGCCCCGCCCACCCGCCGATAGGTCGAACTCCAGCGCCGTGGGCTCGCGCATGGCCGCGACCGCCGCCTCGATCGCCGCCTCGGCGAGGACCGCGCGGCCGAGATTGGTGTGCAGCACGGTGCCGGTGAGGTTGAACAGCGGACGCAGGCCGGAGCGGTCCTGCTGCTCCAGGCTGACGAGCGCCCGGCGCGCGATTTCGTCGGCGCCGGGGACCGAGGAAGCCCCCGCCCGCAACGCCGTCCGCGCTTCCGCGACTGCGGCGCGAACGGCGCCGGTGGACGCGACGCGACCGAAGCGTTCGATCAGCGCGCACGCGGCAGAGCCGGCAAGAACGCCGTCGACCGACGGCAGCTCGCGCAGCCGGGCGGATCCCGAACCTTCCATCGCGCCTCATCCCCACAGCCGACGCCGGCCACGCCGCGGGCGCGTAGCGGGATCAAAAAAACTGATCCGATATCGTGAGGCGGTCAAGCGCAAAGACTCTCACCCGCCCCATCAGCGTTCGAGCGCCGCCGCGGGCCGCCCCACGCAGGCGCGCCCGATGCTTCGATTTGCGCTCGCCGATGTCGCCCGAAGTCGGTCCGGGCGGAGCGGGCAGGGCGCATGCGCCGGGAGACCCTCGGCGCGAACGCCATTGGCCGATCACCGGGCGGGCTCGCCCGCGCCGCCGCTCGCCGCCGGAAGCGTGAACTGGAACACGGCGCCGTTCGGCAGGTTCGCCGACGCCCATAGTCGGCCGCCGTGCGCTTCGACGATCGAGCGGCAGATCGACAAGCCCATCCCCATGCCGCCCGGCTTGGTGGTGAAGAAGGCTTCGAACAGCCGGTCCGTCTGCGCCGCGTCGATCCCGGGCCCGGAATCGCCGATCGCGACCAGCGCGCGGCCGGATTCGTCATTGGCGGATCTGATCTGCAACCGCCGCCGCCCATCCGCGCAATCCGCCATCGCCTCGATGCCGTTCATGATCAAATTCAGCACGACCTGCTGGAGCTGGACCCGGTCGCCATTCACGGTATCGAGATCGGGCTGCAGCGAGGTCTCGACCCGGACGCCATGACGGCGGAACTCGGCGCCCATGAGGACGATCACCTCCCGGATCACCTCGTTGAGGTCGAGTGGGACCATCTCGGGGGCCGACTTCCGCGTCAGGGCCCGGACGCTCTTGATGATGTCGCCGGCGCGATGGGCGCTCCTGACGACGCGCGTCGCCGCCTGCCGCGCTTCGTCGAGATCCGGGGGTTGCGCGTCGAGCCAGAGTAGGCAGGCGTCGGCGTTGGTGGCGATCGCGGCGAGCGGTTGATTGATCTCGTGGGCGATCGAGGCCGTGAGCTGACCCATCGTACTCAACCGCGCCGCCCGTTCGAGATCGGTCACTGCGCTGCGCAGGGCCTCCTCCGCGAGCCGGCGCTCGGTGACGTCGATGACCGTGCCGATGAATTCGGGGCCTTGCGCGCCGTCGGCGGACAAACGCCCCAGGCTGTGCAGCTGTCTGGTCGCGCCGTCGGGCGTGACGATGCGGAAGTCGCATTGGAAGTCGCCGCCATCGCGAACGGCATTGGCCAGCATTTCTTCGAAAGCGGGTCGATCCTCAGGATGGATCCGGTCCACGAACGCCCGATATGACGGCGTCGCCGCGAGCGGGTCCAATCCGAAAATCCGAAACTGCTCGGCGGACCACGACGCCTTGCCGGTGGTCACGTTCCAGGCCCAGCTTCCGGTTCGGCTGATTCGCTGGCCTTCGGCGAGAAACGCCTCGCTGCGGCGCAATTCCTCCTCCGCCCGCCGCCGCTCGGCGTTTTCGCGTTCCAGCGCGATTCTGGCGGCGTATTGTTCGGTCACGTCGACGAGCGTGCCGACGAACTCCACGATCTGGCCGTTCTCGCCGACGACGGGATGTCCGACGTTGTGGAGATATCGCAGACCGCCGTCGGGCGAGGCAATCCGCCACTCGACGTCGAAATCCTTCCGCTCCTGGATCGCGGCGTCGAGAATCGCGATGAAATTGGCGCGATCCTCGGGGACAATACGCTGAAGGGCCTTCTCGAAGGACTGGGCGTCCTCGGCCGGGTCGAGGCCGAATATCCTGTAGTTCTCCGGGGACCAATAGACGTTCTGCCGGCTCGCGACATTCCAGGCCCAACTTCCCGTGTGGGTCAGCCTTTGCGCCTCCTCGAGATAAGCCTCGGCGCGGCGCAATTCCGCCTCTGCCCGCGCGCGATCCGCCCGGGTCCGGATCGCCGTCACCCCATAGGCCAGGTCATTGGCGAGCTCGGCGAATTGCGATCGCGTCTGCTCGTCGAACGCGTGCGCCCGGTCGGCGTAGAGGGTGAGCGCGCCGAACGCCGTCCCTTCGGACTTCAGCGGGAGCGCGAGCGAGGACCCGTAGCCGCGCCTCAGCGCCTGATCGCGCCAGCGGCTGAAGTGCGGGGCGGTCGCGATGTCGTCGGTCCAGCGCAGCTCGCCGGTTCGGATGGCGACGCCCGTGGGGCCCTGCCCGGTCGGGGCGTCGGCCCAGCCAACATCGATGCTGTCGAGATAACCGTCGTCGAAGCCGGCCTGGGCGATCCGCCGGATGCTTCGCGCCGCGTCGTCTTCTCGATACCCGACCCAGGCCATCCTCATGCCGCCGTCCTCGACCAGGATCTGGCAGATGCCCCGCACCAGTTCGATTTCCTGCGTGGCGCGCACGAGCGCTTCGTTGCAGCGATTGATCGTCCGCAGCGTGCGGTTGGCCGCCTTCAGCCGTTCCTCGACGCGCATCCGCTCGGCGATTTCCGCAAGCAGCCTTTCCCTGGTAGGCTCGTCGACGTTCAACGGAGGTCTCCTCCTCTACGGCGCCGGTGACGCAACGGCCGGCTCGAGGCGACCCAGCGTCGCAGCTCGCCGGCGCAGGGCAGTCGAGGCTCTTCAAGGCTGCTTCCGGTGTCTGCTGACGAAGGGTGGTTCCGGTCGCCGAGCGCCAGCGGACTGAGCCTATGGGACTGTCTTCTGGAGTCAACGCAAGCATTGCAGGATCGGAACCCGATCGCCGGGGGATTCCGGGATCTGTCGGGCCGCGGCGACGAGGCGGTTCAGCACCGCGCCTGCGATTCGCCGCGGCTGGAATCCGGCGCTCGGCAAAGGGGGCTGACGACGATCAGTTCGAAAAAGCGTCCCTCGACCGCCGCGTTCAGACCGAATGCGTCGCGAGAGCCTGGCGCAGCAGCGCGATCATCGCGCGCCCGCAAAACGGCTTTTCGAGCAGGCCGAGCGCGCCGCCGGCCTCGGCGCGACTTCGGACGACCGGTTCGGGAAACGCCGTGATCAAGATGATGGGAACGCCGCTTCCTCGCTCGACGAGCCGGTCCTGAAGATCAAGGCCGCTCATACCGGGCATCTGGACGTCGGCGATCAGGCAGGCGCTGTCGCCGACCCGCGGCGACGCCAGGAAATCCTCAGCCGATTCGAACGCGAAAGCCAGGAAGCCGAGCGACCTCACGAGGCTGTCCATCGCGACGCGAACCGATGCGTCGTCATCGATGATCGAGATTTTCTGACAGTTCGACACGCCGCCTGTCCTACTTTTTGGGCGCCGACGCGGCGCAAAGCGTTGCACGGGCCGCCGGGCAATGGCGGACCATGCGCGGAACGGCGGGACAATGAAATCATACGGACGTTTACGCCGTCGATCTGTTCGCCCGGTGCGGTCGGGGGCTTCGAGCGCTCTCGCCGGTTCGGGCGCCGAGGCGATTCGCGATCCCCGGTCACTCGCCGGCAATCATCGGCGCGCCGCCCACGCGGTTCGTTCACTCTCCATGGCGGATCGCCCCGCCTGGCCAAGCGACCATACGAAGGTATCAATTCGCGCAACCTGCCAGCCGCCGCCGCGCACCAACGTAGGATGGCGCGAATGCGCGCCGCAGCTACATTGTGAACCAACGCTACGAGGCGATGTCGACTCTCTTTCACCGACGATCGCGTCTCGGCGCCCATCGAAATCGAGAAAGGAAGACGGTCATGAAAATATTCTCGCTCGCACGCCTGCTGCGCCGACGCCGGACCTACACGGCGATTCTGGAGGAGCTCTCCAGATATTCCGATCACGAACTGCACGACATCGGGATCGATCGCGCCGATATTCACGACATCGCCTACCGCGCGTCGCAAGAGCAGCAGTAGCTCCGGCGGTCCGCGCGCGGCAGGATCGCGATCGCCCGGCGCCCGGCCGCGGACGCTCGGCGCCGACGGTCTGGTCTTCTCGAGAGGGCGTTACGTTCGCGGCAATGGCGACCCTGCGCTCGTGACGGCGTGGACCGTTGCATCGTGCCAATGTGCGCGCTATCGCGAGAACGCCGATCCGGAGGATGACTCATGAACGACGAATCCATCTCTCATCACGCCGGCGCGAACGCGTCCGAGATCTCGCCCCCCGCCCGGCCACGGATGGACGGCGAGATCGGCTTTGTCGGGCTTGGCCATATGGGGACGGCGATGGCCGCAAATCTCGCCGCCGCCGGGCGCCGGGTCATCGCCTATGTCCGACGCTCCGAACGGTTCGACGAGCTCGCCGGGTCCGGTCTCGAGCCGACGATGAAACTGGCGGACCTCTACGATTGCGACTTCGTCGTCAGCATGGCGCCGGACGACGCCGCCGTGCGCGAAATCGTGCTGGGGCGAGGGGACGCCGGCGGCGGGGGTCTGGCCTCGGGACTGAAGCGCGGCGCCGTTCATGTTTCAATGAGCACGATCAGCACGTCGGCGGCCTCGCAGTTCGCCGCGGAACATGCCCGCCGCGGGCAAGGCTATGTCGCGGCGCCGGTCTTTGGAAATCCCGACGCCGCCCGGGCGCGCCAGCTGTTCATCGTCGCCGCCGGCGCTCCAGCCGATGTCGAGCGCTGCCGGCCTTTGTTCGATGATCTCGGACAAAGGACATTTGTCGTCGGCCCGGATCCCGCGCACGCAAACCTGATCAAACTGCTCGGCAATATGATGACCGCGACCACCCTGGAAATGCTGGGAGAAGTCGTGGCGGTGGCGCTGAAGCGCGGCCTCGACCCCAAGTCCCTGCTGGACATTTTGACCGGCACGATGTTCGGCGGACGCGCCCATAAGATCTACGGCGACAAGATCGTGAGCCGTTCCTACGCGGCCGGATTTGCGATGCCGCTGGTGCTCAAGGATGTCCGCCTGGCGCTCGCCGAGGCGGAGCGCGCGGGGGCCCCGATGCCGTCGGTCGACGTGGTGCGAGACCGGCTCATCACCGGAATCGCCCGCGGCCATGGCGATCTCGACTGGAGCGCGCTGGGGCTGGTTGCGGCCGAGGAGGCCGGCCTGCATGGCGGGCTTGCGCAAGACGTCGGTTGAGCGCGGCGAGCGCGAGCGGGCC
>JBEKZS010000042.1:0-27871 GCA_049509635.1 Roseiarcus sp. | reverse complement strand
GGCCGCGCCCGCCACGAAGACCCCGTCTTCGAGGATGCGGCGCGAGCGGCCGGGCCGCCCGCGCTCACTTGCCCCTGCCCGCCCCCAGCACGTCGCGAAACGCGCCGTGCACTTCCTCCCGCGCCTGCGCGACCGCGCCGGCGAGCGCGTCGAAATCGGGCAGCGCCGCGGCTGCGGCGATGCGGCGCTTGACGCCGCCGGCCGCGGTGGCGGGATCGAAGGGGCCGTCGACGGCGAGCCGCATGATCTGGGTGGCGTCGGTGAACAGGCGATGCGCCGCCGTCAGCGCCTCGGCCTGCGCGGGCGTCAGCAGCCCCGCCTGGCCGGCGCGCGCGAGGACCGCGCGGGTCGAGACGTCGCGGATCCCGGGCCGGTCGTGGGCGAAGGCGAGCACGAGATACTGGGCGACGAATTCGATTTCGAGCAGGCCGCCCGAGACGAGCTTGAGGTCCCAGGGATCCGAGTCGCCCTTCTCCTGCGCGATCAGCGCGCGCATCGCGCGGACGTCCCTGGCGACGCGGCCGGGCTCGCGCCGCGCGCACAGCACCGCGCCGATCGCGGCCGTGATCTCGGCGGCGAGGCTCTCGTCGCCGGCGATGACCCGCGCGCGCGTGAGCGCCATGTGCTCCCAGGTCTCGGCCTCGTCGCGCTGGTATTGCGCGAAGCCGGCGAACTGGGTCGCCACCGGCCCCTTGCGGCCCGACGGGCGCAGCCGCAGGTCGACCTCGTAGAGCCGGCCCGCCCTGGTCGGGGCGGTCAGCGCGGCGAGCAGGCGCTGGGTCAGGCGCGCGTAATACTGGCCGGCGCCGAGCCGGCGCGGTCCGTCGGATTCGGCGCCCGGCTCGAAATCATAGATGAGGATGAGATCGAGGTCCGAGGCGGCGGTCATTTCGCGCGAGCCGAGCTTGCCGAGCGCGAGCACGGCGATGCGGCCGCCGGGCAGGTCGCCATATTCGCCGGCGAACGCCCGCCGGACATGGGCGAGCAGGACGCGCGCGATTCCTTGCGCGAGCGCGCTATAGGCCTGGCCCGCGCGGTCGGGATCGAGCAGGCCGGCGAGCAGCCGCACGCCGACGAGGAACATTTCCTCGGCGGCGAAATCGCGCGTGCGATCGAGCACGCCCTCGATCGTCGGCGCGCTCGCCACGAAGGCTTCGACGCGCGCTTCGACCAGCGCCGGATCCAGCCCCTCGGCGATCAGCCGCGCCCGGCCCGGGTCGATCGCGCCGTCGAGCACATGCGGGCGGGTGGCGATGACATCGGCGAGGCGCGGCGCGCCGCCGAGCAGGTCGGCGAACAATTCGCGCAATTGCGCGTTGGAGCGCAGGATCGAGAACAGCTCCGCCGCCGCGGTCATCCGCCCCAGCGCGGCGTCGAGCGCGGCGAGCGCGGCGTCGGGATCGCCCGAACGCGAGAACGCGTCGAGCAGCGCCGGCGTCAGTTCGGTCAGCGCTTCGCGCGCGCGCGCGCCGCGCACGGCGAGCCTTCGGCCGAAATGCCAGCCGCGGATCGTCTCGGCGGCGCGCTCGGGTTCGCGAAAGCCGAGGCCGCGCAGCGTCGTCAGCGTGTCGGGATCGTCGACCACGCCGGTGAAGACGAGGTTGCCGGCGCGCGCGTCGAGGCCCGGCGCGTGCTCGAACAGCCGGGCGTAGTGGGTTTCGACGGCGCGCAAATGGTCGACGAGATCGGCGCTGAACGCCGGCAGGCCCGGGTAGCCGCAGAATTTGGCGAAGCGCGCGAGATCGGCCGCCTCGAACGGCAGCCGCTGGGTCTGTTCGTCGTCGACCATCTGCAGGCGATGTTCGATGCGGCGCAGGAATTCATAGGCCCTCGACAGATCGTCGACCGCCTGCGCGCTCACCCAGCCGTCGGCGTGCAGTTCGGCGAGCATGTCGAGCGTGCGCGCGCCGCGCATCCGCGGCCGCCGGCCGCCGAAGATCAGCTGCTGGGTCTGGACGAAGAATTCGATCTCGCGGATGCCGCCGCGCCCGAGCTTGATGTCGTGGCCGGGAACGGTCACCCGCTCGTGGCCGCGCACGGCGTGGATCTGGCGCTTCATCGCGTGGATGTCGGCGATCGCGCCATAATCGAAATATTTGCGCCAGATGAACGGCGCCAGCGCGCCGAGGAACCGGGCGCCGATCGCCAGATCGCCCGCGACCGGGCGCGCCTTGATCATCGCCGCGCGCTCCCAGTTCTGGCCGACCGTCTCGTAATAGGCGTAGGCGCTGGGGATCGCGAGCGCGACCGGGGTCGCGCCGGGATCGGGCCGCAGCCTGAGGTCGACGCGCAGCACGTAGCCCTCGCCGGTGCGCTCCTGCAGCAGCCGCGCGAGCGCCCTGGCGATCCGCACGAACAGGGGACCGGGCTCGACGCCGAGGGGAATCGCGGGCGCCCCGGGATCGAACAGCACGATGAGATCGACGTCGCTGGAATAGTTCAGCTCGCGCGCGCCGTGCTTGCCGAGCGCCAGGACGACGAGCCCGCAACCGGCCTCCGGCTCGGGATCGCCGGCGTCGATCGTCAGCCGCCCCGCCGCCGCGTTGTCGCGCAGCAGGAAGCGCAGCGCGCAGGCGACGGCGGCGTCGGCGAAGGCGGACAGCGCCTCGGTGACTTCGGTCAGGCTCCATGCGCCGCCGATGTCGGCGAGCGCGACCAGCAGCGCCGCCTCCCGCTTGGCGAGGCGCAGGGCGCGCATCAGCGCCGCCTCGTCGTCGTCGCGCCGCGGCGCCAGCGAGGCGAGGATCCGGTCGAGCGAGTCGCGCGGCGGCGCGGCGAGCAGGCGCGCCATCCGGCCCGGGTCCTCGGCGACGAGACCCCAGAGGTAGGGCGAGTGATCGGCGAGGCCGAGGACGAGGTCGCGCGCCGCCGTGTGCGCGAGCAAGCCGGCGAGCGCCGCCGCCGCCGGTTCCGCCGCCAGACTCGCGAGGCGGCGGCGGGCGGCGGCCGGGGCGGCGAGGCGCGGCGCCGTGCGGATGAGATCGGCGAGCGCGCCGCTCACCGCGCGGCCAGCCGCGCCGGCTCGGCGCCGGGGAGCGGGCCGACCGCGCCCGGCAGGGTGAGGACGACGCGCAGGCCCGGCGCATTGTCCTCCAGCCGCACCGCGCCGCCGTGGAGCCGGGCGACCGCCGCGGCGAGCGAAAGGCCGAGGCCCGAGCCCGGCCGCGAGCGCGCGCCCTCGAGCCGGACGAACCGCCCGAACACCCGCGCGCGGTCGCCGGGCGCGATTCCGGGGCCGTGATCGCCGACCGCGATCTCGACGGCGCCGCCGACCGCGCGCGCGCACAAGGTCACCGCGGAATGGGGCGGCGGCGCCGGCTCGATCCGCCCGGGCCCGCCTTCGTCGGCGGTCAGCGCGAGGTCGGGCGCCGGCGCGCCGTATTTGAGCGCATTGTCGAGCAGGTTGGCGATGCTCTGGCCGATCAGCTCGCGGTTGCCGACCAGTCTCAGACCCGGCGTCACGTCGACGCGCAGCGCGACGCCCGCCTCCTCGGCGACCGGCTCGTAGAGCTCGGCGACGCCGCGCGCCGCCTGGCCGAGGTCGAATTCGACCATGCCGGCGCGGTCGGCGCCCGCCTCGGCGCGCGCGATCATCAGCAGCGCATTGAACACCTCGATGAGGCCCTCGGATTCCTCGATCGTTCGTTCGAGCGCGGCGCGATAGTCGGACCTGTCGCCCTCCATCCGCAACGCCGCCTCGGCGTGGTTGCGCAGCCGCGTCAGCGGCGTGCGCAGGTCATGGGCGATGTTGTCGGAGACCTCGCGCAGCCCCGCCATCAGTTCGTCGATGCGGCCGAGCATCTCGTTGAGGTTCAGCGCGAGCCGATCGAGTTCGTCGCCCGAGCCGGCGACGGGCAGCCGCTCGCTCATGTCGCCCGCCATGATCGCCTGGGCGGAGCGGCTCATCGCGTCGATGCGGTTCAGCACGCGCCGGGCGACGAACAGGCCGCCGAAGCCGCCGAGCGCGGTCAGGAAGATCAGCGAGGTCGCGAGCGCGCGCACCATGACGCCGCCGATCCGCGCGCGATCGCGCAGATCGTGGCCGACCAGCAGCCGGAAGCCGCCGGGCAGCAGGAATATCTTGGCGAGCGCGCTGCGGTCGCCCGAGATCTGGTCGACCGTCTCGTAGGGCGTCTCGACGAGGCCCGGGCGATCGAGGACGCCCTGCGGCAGGCGCGCGACATTGCCGGCGAGCGGCTGGCCGGAAAAGTCGGTCAGCAGATAGAGCGAGGAGCCGGGCTCGCGGGTGCGCCGCTCGATCACGACGCCGAGCTGGCGGATGCCGCCCTGGGCGTATTGTTCGGCGAGGCCGGCGGCCTCCGCCTCGATCGTGCTGGCGGTCTCGTCGTCGACCACCGCCTGCACCTGCCAGGCGACCGCGGCGAGCACGAGGCCGGAGCCGATCGCGCTCAAAAGGAAGAACGCCAGCGACAGCTTGAAGGCCGTCGTGCGGAACAGTTTACCGAGCGCCGTCACGGAGCATGTATCCCGCGCCTCGAATCGTATGCAGCAGCGGGGTGTCGAAGTCCCGGTCGATCTTGGCGCGCAGGCGCGAGACATGGACGTCGATCACGTTGGTCTGCGGATCGAAGTGATAGTCCCAAACGTGCTCGAGCAGCATGGTGCGGGTCACCACCTTGCCGGCGTGCCGCATGAGATATTCGAGCAGGCGGAATTCGCGCGGCTGGAGCGCGATCTCCTCGCCCGCGCGCGCCACCTTGTGCGAGAGCCGGTCGAGTTCGAGGTCGCCGAGCCGGTAGACCGTCTCCTCGCCCGCGCCCTTGGGGCGGCGGCGCGCGAGCACCTCGACGCGCGCGAGCAGCTCGGAAAAGGCGTAGGGCTTGGCCAGATAGTCGTCGCCGCCCGCGCGCAGGCCCTTGACCCGGTCATCGACCTGGCCGAGCGCCGAGAGAATCAGCACCGGCGTCTCGACGCCCTGGGCGCGCAGGGCCCCGATCAGCGACAGGCCGTCCATCTTGGGCAGCATGCGATCGACGATGGCGACGTCGTAGCCGCCTTCTCTCGCCATCTCATAGCCGTCGAGGCCGTCCGCGGCGTGATCGGCGACATGGCCGGCCTCGCGGAACGCCTTGATGAGATAGGCCGCCGCGTCGCGGTCGTCCTCGATGATCAGGATTCGCATGGAGGACATATAGCCCCTCGGCCGGGCGGGGCCAAAACGAAGGGCGGCAGGCCGGGGGGATTCGGGCCTGCCGCCCCTGTTTCCGCGCCCGCTTCCGCTGGGGAGGAGAAGCGGGCGGCGGACTCGGCTCCGGGATGCGGACGTTCCGGAGCCAAACTTCAGGTCAGGACGCCGCCTGGGTCGAAATGGCGACGTATCGGAAATTGTCGCCCGACTTCACGCGCAGCAGGACCGCCTTCTTGCCGCTCGCCTTGGCCGCGTCGAGCGCCGCCGTGATGTCGGCCGCGCTCGCGACCGGCTTGCCGCCGGCGTCGATGATGACGTCGCCCGTCTGCAGGCCCTTCTGCCCGGCGACGCCGTCGGGATCGACCTGGGCGACGGTGACGCCCTCGCGCCCGGCGCGCGCCGGCTCGACCGAGAGGCCGAGTCTGGCGAGCTCGGTCGGCTCGCCCGGCTGGGCCGTCGTCTCGGCCTTGGCCTCCTTCTCGCCGGCCATTTCGCCGAGCTTCACGCTGAGCGTCTGCGCGGCGCCGTTGCGCAGGATGCCGAGTTCGGCCGTCGCCTTGGGGCCGAGCAGCGCGATCTTGCGCGCGAGCTCCTTGGGATCGGCCACCGCCTCGCCGTTCACCGAGGTGATGATGTCGCCGGGCCTGACGCCCGCCGCCAACGCCGGCGAGCCCGGCTGATCCTTGGCGACGAGCGCGCCGGAAGCCGGCTTGACGCCGAGGCTGTCGGCGATGTCGTCGCTGACCGGCTGGATCTCGACGCCGAGCCAGCCGCGCGCCACCGTGCCGTGATCCTTGAGCGACTGGACGACCGACTTGACGACGTCGCTGGAAATGGCGAAGCCGATGCCGACGCTGCCGCCCGAGGGCGAGAAGATCGCGGTGTTGACGCCGACCACCTGGCCCTCGCCGTTGAAGGTCGGACCGCCCGAATTGCCGCGATTCACCGGCGCGTCGATCTGCAGGAAGTCGTCATAGGGGCCCGAGCCGATGTCGCGGCCGCGCGCCGAGACGATGCCCGCGGTCACGGTGCCGCCGAGGCCGAAGGGATTGCCGACCGCGATGACCCAGTCGCCGACGCGCGGCGCCTCGCTGGCGAAGCTGACGAACGGGAAGTCGCCGCCCTCCTTGACCTTCAGCAGGGCGAGATCGGTCTTCGGATCGGTCCCGATCACCTTGGCCGACATGGTCTTGCCGTCGACCGTGGTGACCGTCACCTCGGTGGCGTGATCGACGACGTGATTGTTGGTCACGATATAGCCGTCGGCGGAGATGAAGAAGCCGGACCCCTGCGCCATCGACAGGTGCGGGTGGCGGGGATGCATGCCCGGCATTTCGTTGTCGCCGTCCTGGCCCTCGCCGAACTGCCTGAAGAATCGGTCCATCGGGCCGCCGGGCGCGATATTGGGCATATGCGGGGCCGCGCCCTGATCGTCGCTCGCGTCCTCGGAAATCTTGACCTTGACCGAAACGACGGCGCCCTTGACGCGGTCGACCACGTCGGCGAAGGAAGCGGGGCCGGCGGGCGACACGCTGGTCGCGGCCGCCGCGGCCTGCGCGAACTGGGGAGCGGCTTCGAGCGCGAGCCCGCCGACGGCGACGATGGCGACTGCGCCGAGCAGCGCGGCGCGCAGCGAGCGTCGCCGGACGTTGGCGGAATTGAGCAAGGACATTGAATTCTCCATCGGGATCGCGGCGCCGGTGCGGATCGCCCGGCGGTATGCGGGCAAGATGGGCCGCCGCGCTTTACCTGCCGATGGCGCGGACATGAAAGGTTGGTAATGTTGGCGGGCGCGGCCGCGTGGCCCGGCTATGGCGCGAGATTGCCCAGCAGCGCCTGATGGAAGGCGTCCGGATCCTGAATTTGCGGCGCATGGCCGAGATCGGGAAACTCGACCAGTCGGGCGTTCGGGATCGCCCGCGCCGCGCTCTTGCCGAGCCTCGCATAGTCGCCGAGCCGCGCGCGCAGCTCGGGCGGCGCGAGGTCCTTGCCGATCGCCGTCGTGTCCCGGTCGCCGATGAACAGGAGCGTCGGCGGGACCAGCCTGCCGAGTTCGTAGAAGACGGGCTGGGTGTAGATCATGTCGTCGAGCAGCGCCGAATCCCAGGCGACGGCGTCGCGCCCGGGGCCGCGATACATGCCGGCGAGCATTTCGACCCAGCGATCATAGGCGGGGCGCCACTGCCCGGCGTAGTAGGTCGCCTGCTCGTAGCGGCGCAGGCTGTCGGCGCTGGTCTTCCGCTCGCGCTCGTCCCACGCGTCGATGCTGATCGAGGGCACGCCCTCGGCCTTCCAGTCCTCGAGCCCGATCGGGTCGACGAGGACGAGCTGGCGGACCTCGCTCGGATACATCAGCGCGTAGCGGACCGCGAGCATGCCGCCGGTCGAATGGCCGACGATCGTCGCCTCGCCGACGCCCAGCGCGGCGAGCAACGCCCGCGTGTTGCGGGCGAGCTGCTGGAAGCTGAACTGGTAGGCCGCGGGCTTGCTCGACTTGCAGAAGCCGACCTGGTCGGGAACGACGACGCGATAGCCGGCTCCGCGGAGCGCCTCGATGGTCGCCTCCCAGGTCGCGCCGCAGAAGTTCTTGCCGTGCAGCAGGACGGCGACGCCGCGCGCCGGCCCGGCGGGCGCGACGTCCATATAGGCCATGTGCAGGCTCTGGCCCTGCGATTCCAGCGCGAATTGCTCCACGGGATAGGGATAGTCGAAGCCCTCGAGCTCCGGCCCGTAGACCGGCTCGGGCGCCGCCGCGCCGAGCGACAGGAAGACGGCCAGAGCGAGAACCAGGGCGTGATCGCGCCTCATCGGATCCTCCATGCGGCTGAAGGGCCGGCCCCGGGTCGGGCGGCCTCAGATGAGCGTCTCCTCGCCGAGCTCGACGACGCGGCGGCTCGGGATCCGGTAGTAATCCGTGGCGCTGACCATGACCAGATGCATGAAGATGAACAGGCGCTTGCGCCAGGCCCAGAGGCCGCCGCCGCGCGCGAGCGCGATCTTGTTGCGGCCGATGAAGAACGACGTCGCGCCGAGGTCGAACCTCAGATTCGGGATGCGCAGCTGGGCGAGCGCGCGCGGAATGTCCGGCTGGTCCATGAAGCCGTAGCGGACCTCGGCGACGCAGAAGCCATGGGCGCGCGCGACGACCGAGTATTTCTCGTTGTCGGTCGCGTGCGGAAAATCGATCCGCATCACCCGCATCAGCACGACCCGCTCGTGCAGCACGCGATTGTGCTCGAGGTTGTTGACCAGCGCGGCCGGCACGAGCCGGTCGTTGGTCGCGAGATAGACCGCGAGCCCAGGCACCCGCGCCGGCTCGTCCCCGCCGAGGCCGGCGAGGAAGCCTTCGAGCGATTCCGCACCCCTCGAGCGCGCCGCGACCAGCGCCTCGGCGCCGATGATCGGGCCGGCGCGCCGGCGCGGGCCTCGCGAGTCCGGCTCGGGCGGAATCGGTTCATTGGCGAATTCCAGTCTTCGGGCGAATTGGAAGATCGCTCGCCAACGCGCCGCCTTCGCCTCGCGTTCCGGCCAATCGAAGCTGCGGGTCCGCACGCCCGGCGCGGTCGCGCCGCTGCCTTGGGCGGCCGGGATCGCCGCCGCAACGACCCGGCGGGCGCGCTCGCCGTCCCGAGGCTTGAGGAAACGGGCCGCGGCGCCTAGGTCAGAGCGGCGGGCCCGCCGACGCGGTCGCCGGCGCCGGCGATGCGGAGAACGCGATGACTTCCGATCGGCAGTTGAAGCTCGGCGCCTTCATGCGGCCGACCTCGATCCACACCGGCGGCTGGCGCTATCCCGGCGCCTGGCCCGACGCCAATTTCAATCTCGCCCGGCTCCGGCATTGCGCGCAGACGCTCGAGCGCGGCCGGTTCGACGCCTTCTTCATGGCCGACCATCTCGCCGTGCTCAACATGCCGCTGGAGGCGCTCAAGCGCAGCCACACCGTCACCTCGTTCGATCCGATCACCCTGCTGCCCGCGCTGGCGATGGCGACCGAGCGTCTCGGCCTGATCGCGACCGCGTCGACGACGTTCGAGCAGCCCTATCTGATCGCGCGGCGCTTCGCCTCGCTCGACCACATCAGCGGCGGCCGCGCGGGCTGGAACATCGTCACCACGTCCAATCCCGACGCCGCGCTCAATTTCGGCATGGACGACCACATGGAGCATGACGAGCGCTACCGGCGCGCGCGCGAATTCTACGAAGTCGTCACCGGCCTGTGGGACAGTTTCGCCGACGACGCGTTTCTGCGCGACGTCGAGAGCGGGATGTTCTTCGATCCCGACCGGATGCATGTCCTCGACCACAAGGGCCGCTATCTCTCGGTGCGCGGGCCGCTCAACATCGCGCGCCCGGTTCAGGGGTGGCCGGTCATCGTGCAGGCGGGCGCGTCGGAGGCTGGGCGCCAGCTCGCCGCGGAGACCGCCGAGGTGGTGTTCGCGGCCGCGTCGCGGCTCGCCGAAGCCCAGGCCTTCTACCGGGATGTCAAGGGCCGCATGGCCGCGCTCGGCCGCGACCCCGATCACCTGAAGATTCTGCCGGGCGCCTTCGTCGTCGTCGGCGAAACCGATCGCGAGGCGCGCGAGAAGCGCGCGCGTCTCGACGGCCTCGTCCATTACGAGAGCGCGATCGCCTCGCTGTCGATCGCGCTCGGCCACGACGCCTCGCGCTTCGATCCCGATGCGCAGCTGCCTGAAATCCCGGAAACCAACGCCAGCAAGAGCGCACGCGAGCGGGTGATCGGGCTCGCGCGCCGGGACGGCCTCACCGTGCGCCAGCTCGCCCAGCGCCTGGGCGGCTACGCCGGCCTCGCCTTCGTCGGCACGCCGCGCACGATCGCCGACGCGATGGAAGAATGGCTTCACGGCGAGGGCTGCGACGGCTTCAACGTCATGTTTCCCTACCTGCCGGGCGGGCTCGACGATTTCGTCGATGAGGTCGTGCCCGAACTGCAGCGGCGCGGCCTGTTGCGCCGGGAATACGAGGGCCGGACGTTGCGCGAGAATCTCGGCCTGCCGCGGCCGGGCAACCGGTTCTTCCCGAGCCCGCGCGCTGGCGAGCGGACGCCGGGCGTGCGATGATGGCGGGGTCTGCGCGCCTGCGACCGGCGCGCGCCCAAATCGACGAGGAGGCGAGGCATGGCGCCGGTGCTGCTGTTGCTGGCGCTCGCGGGGGCCGCGCCCGAACTGGACTTGAGCGCGATCTGCCGGAGCGAACAGAAAGGCGTTCCCGCCGAGCGGCGCACGGCGGTCTATCAGGATTGCCTGCACGACGAGCAGGCGGCGCGCGACGAGCTGCGGCAGAAATGGTCGACATATCCGGCGGCGGCGCGCACGACCTGCGCGGAGCTCGGACGCATCGTGTCGAGCTATGTCGAGGCCTTGACCTGCATCGAAATCAAGACCGGCCGCGTGGGGGGCGAGGGCGATCCGCCGTCTGCGGGGCAGTGAGCGGCGCGACGCGCGGTCACGGCCTCACCGCCTCGACCTCAGGTAGCGCGACCGCCAAATGCGCTGCCGCCAACGCCTTATTCCCGTCAGCCATCTCCACAGATGTTCCATGAGGGCCACTCACCGCCGCCGCCGCAGCCAACGCCAGCAGCGCGAAGCCGACGACCAGCGACATGCGCAACTGCCGGCGCGCCATCGCCTGCATGTCGGCGAAGTCGCGCTCGGCGGGATCGTCGAACGGTCCGGCGCCGCTCATGTCGCTCTCCTCCGCATCCGTCGCCGCCCGCCGTCAGCGCGCCTGTTCATGCCGATGCGCGCCGCGCCGCCCGGCCGCGGCGAGTTCGTGGAACAAGGCGCCGAAGATGCGCTTCTGGCCGTCGTCGAGGCTCGCATAGAGCGGCGCGGCGGCGTCGGCGATCGTCCTGAGTTCGGTGGAGCGCCCGGCGAGCCGGTCCGACATCGCATGCAGGCGATCGATCAGCGACGGCCGCTCGTCGTCGTTCGCCTCCCATTGCGCGCGCGCCGCGCGCATCCGGTCGGCGCGATCCCTGGCGACGCCACGCACGGCGGTTTCGAACGGCGTCCAGGCCTTCTGCTGATCCGGCGTCAGCCTGAGCCCCGCCTTCATGCCCTCGAGGTGGGCGTCGAGCAGCGCCGCGCGCACTTCCATTCCGCGATGGGGACCCGGCGCGGGCGGATCGTCGGCGACGGCGGCTCCGCCCGCCGCGACCGCGAGGCCGGCGAGGGCGACAAATGCAATTCCGGCCAGTCCGAGTTTGGTCATTGATACGCCCCTTTTCGATCGCGCCCGGCAATCGGCCGGCGCCGAGGTCCCGGCCGGAACGCTGCGCGGCGACGCGGTGTTTCGCGGCACCGATCTAGAGAAGCCGCGCGGGAAGTCACGTTAAGTCATGTTACGAGTTGTTGCCCCGGCCGCCCGGGCCCGACCGGAAACAAAAAAACACATTTGACCGGCTGACGTGCGCGCCGCGATCGGCGAAACTCCGTATCCACCGAGGCTCGCCATGCATGCGCCAACCGCTTTCGCGCCCTCGAACGCCGGCGAGACCCCGCCGCGCATTCTTCTCGTCGAGGACGACTCGGCGATCGCGGCCATGCTCGGCGAGAGCCTCGCCGAGGCCGGGATGTCGGTCGAGGCGGTCGGCTCGGGCGCCGAGATGGACCTGGCGCTGCGGCGCGCGGCGGTCGATCTGATCCTGCTCGACGTCCTGCTGCCGGGCGAGGACGGCCTCAGCATCTGCCGGCGGCTGCGCGCGTCGACCGCGGTCCCGATCATCATGGTGACCGCGCTCGGCCATGAGGTGGACCGGATCATCGGGCTCGAGATCGGCGCCGACGACTATGTCGCCAAGCCGTTCAACAGCCGCGAACTCATCGCGCGCATCCGCGCGCTGCTGCGAAGGGCGCGGCCGGCGGCGGCGCGGGGCGGCGTTCGCTCGTTTCGCTTCGCCGGCTGGCGGCTCTACCCGGCCGAGCGCCAGTTGACCAGCGCCGAGGGCGTGCGGGTGACGACGACGAGCGCCGAATTCGATCTCCTGCTCGCGTTCTGCCAGAATCCCGGCCGCATCCTCTCGCGCGATCAATTGCTCGACCTCACCCATGGCGGTCTCGCCGGACCGATCGAACGCAGCGTCGACGTCCATGTCAGCCGCATCCGCCAGAAGATCGAGCCGGATCCGCGCGATCCCACGCTGATCAAGACGGTGCGGCTCGGCGGCTACGTATTCACGCCGGAGGTCGAGGCGCTGTGACGGGCCTGCTCGCCCGCTTCGCCCCGCGCACGATCACGGCGCAGATCGCCTGCCTGGTGATCGCCGCCGTGCTGCTCGGCGTCGGGCTCGCCTCGGGGGTGCTGCTGTACCTGTTCACCAGCGGCCAGGCGGGATCGCGATCGGAAATCGCCGCGGTCGTGAGCGCGGCGCGGATCGCCGCGGTGGTCCGCGAGGTGCGCGCCGCCGAGACACCCGGCGAACGCGACCGCGCGTTGAAGAAGGCGCGGCGGCGCGGCGCCGAGGTGGTGAGGACGCCGATCGCCGGAGTCGGCGCCGCCCTGGGCGGCGCGTCGCACAACGCGGCGTTCGTGCAGGCGGTCAAGACCGCGCTCGACGCCGAATGGGGCATCGCGCCGCTGGCGGCCGCCCCGGCCGCCGGCGAGACCGACGCGATCGCGGTCGGGGTCGACGACGACGAGGCGCTCGTGTTCAGGATTTCGCCGCCACGCGTCCCCCTGCACAACTTCCTCATCGTCCAGACCACATTCGCGCTCGCGATCATCGTGGTCATCATCCTGTTCCTGTCGCTCTACGCGGTTCGCTGGGTCACCTCGCCGCTGTCGTCGATCGCCGCCGCCGCGCGCTCGTTCGGGCACGCGGTCGGCGCCGAGGAGGATCGGACGCTCGCCGCCGACGGGCCGCGCGAAATCGCCCAGGTCGCCGAGGCGCTCAACGACATGCGCAAGCGGGTCCGCTCGCTCGTCGACGAGCGCACCCAGATGCTGGTGGCGATCAGCCATGACCTTCGCACGCCGCTGACGCGGCTGCGCCTGCGCGCCGAACGGCTCGCCGACGGCGCGGTCCGCGACGGCATGCTGGTCGACATCGCGACCGTCAGCGACATGCTGGGGGAGACGCTGACCTATCTGCGCGAGGGCGGCGTGACCGAGCCGGTCCATCTGGTCGACCTGCCGAGCCTGCTGCAGACGATCTGCGCGCAGTTCAACGACGTCGGCCATGACGTCTCCTATTCCGGTCCCGACCGGTTCACTTTCGCCTGCCGGGCGCATGCGCTCAATCGCGCCGTGACCAATATCGTCGACAACGGAACCAAGCACGGCGGCGTCGTCACGGTCGCGCTGCGCGCGCTCGACGACGCGCGCGCCGAGATCGAAGTCTCGGACGACGGGCCCGGCATACCGGCCTCGCTGCGCGAGAAGATGTTCGAGCCGTTCCAGAAGGGCGATGCGGCGCGGGCCTCGACGGGACGGGGCGGATTCGGCCTCGGCCTGTCGATCGCACGCGACATCGTCCGGCGCCATGGCGGCGACGTGGCGTTGCTGAGCCGGTCGCCGAACGGCCTGACGGTGCGGCTGTCGGTCGCCGGGCAGCCCGGAGCCGAGGTCTGGAACCTCGCGACCGCCGCCGTGACCTGATCCCGACGGGAGCCCGGACCGGCGTCGGGCGGTTCCCGCCGAGTTCCTCGGCAGGACGCGACCCCCCGCTCGCCCCTCTGCGCGCCGCACCGAGCGCGCGCTCGCCCGGTCAGCGCGACGGGCCGATGGCGGCGACCTTCGCGCCGGCGATCCCGTCGGGATAGGCCTGCTCCCAGCCGCCGCCGAGCGCCTTGTAGAGCTGAACGAGATCAAGGGAGACATTGACCGTGCTCTGCACGAACTGCTGCTGGGCCTGCAGCACGGTACGGGCGGAATCGAGCACGGTGGTGAAATCGGCGACGCCGTCGTTGTAGCGGGCGCGCGCGAGCGTCAACGCCTGCTGGGAGTGCTCGACCTCGCTCGCCAGGCGGCCGCGCCGCTCCTGCTCGGTCCGGTAGGCGACCAGCGCATTGACCACCTCGTGCCAGGCCTGCAGCACCGTCTTGTGGTAGGCGATCGCCGCCTCCTGCTGTTGCGCCTTGCGGAGATCGAGCGTCGACGTCAGTCGGCCGCCTTCGAAGATCGGCAGGGTGACGCTGGGCCCCGCCATGTATTGCAGCGAGCTCGCCTGGAACAGCTTGTTGAACTGGAGCGAATCGACAACCAGCTGGCCGTTCAGCTGGACGGTCGGATAGAAGCTGGCGACCGCGACGCCGATGTCGGCGGTCTGCGCATGCAGATTGTCTTCCGCCTGCCGGATGTCGGGCCGGCGCCGCGCGAGATCGGAGGGGAAGCCGACCGGCACCCGCGCCGGCGTCGGCGGCACGGCCCTGGCGCGCGCGAGTTCGCCGCGCAGGCCGTTGGGCGGGAGATCGAGCAGCAGGCTCAGCGCGTTGATCTGCTGCGACGCCTGCTGCTCGAAGGCCGGGATTTGCGCGCGCACCGCCTCGACCTGGGCGGCGGCGTTCTCGACGTCGAGCCCGGTCGTGAGGCCTTTTTCCTGGCGCGTGCGGGTCAGGTCGAGCAGATCCTGCTCGACTTTCAGGTTCTCATCGGCGTTGTCGAGCAGCGCCTGCGCGCCGCGCAGCTGGATGTAGTCGCGCGCCACCTCCGCGAGCACCGACACCAGCGTGTCGCGCCGCTGGTCCTCGGAAGCCTCGATCTGGGCGTCGGCCGCCTCGATCTGGCGGCGAACGTGGCCCCAGAGGTCGAGCTCCCACGAGGCGTCGAAGCCGGTGGTGTATTCGTTGATCGGCTGGACCGTCGGCGCGGCGGTCGTCCCGCCTCCCGCGGCGCCGGCGCCCAGCAGAGGGCTCAGCAGACTGATGATTCCGTTCTTGCTGTAGAGTTCGCGCTGATAGCGCGCAGTGCCGTTGATCGAGGGGAATTGCGCCGCCGCGGCGACGCCGCGCTCGAACCGGCTCTCGGCGATCCGGACCGTCGCGGTCTCGAGATCGAGATTCGCCTCGGCGACCCGCCTTTCGAGGCCGGTGAGGATCGGATCGCGGAACGTGCGCCACCAGGCCGGATCGACCGGCCGCGCGGTCGGCGCGCTCGGCTCGGACTCCTTGGCCGTGGTCACCGCGACCGCGCTCGCGAAGCGGGCGCGCGGCAGGCCTGAATCGGGCGCCACGAAATCCGGTCCCAGGCTGCACCCCGCTACAGACAACGCCACGCACAACGCCGCAATACGCGATACCAGCATGGCGGACGATCCTGTTGGCGTGTGAGCGACGGGCTACGTCGCCAGACCCACCCGATTCGCGTTCCCTGCGACCGCCGCGGCGGCCGCTCGGGGCCCGAGCCGCGCCCCGCCCGACATGGCCAGATTAAGGCGAAATCAACTTTTGCCGATAGAGCCAATTGCCGCACGACGGCTTTCCGGGACGATCCTGTGGCTTGAAAGACACAATCTTTCCGGCATTTCCGAGAGAAAAGTCGGGGAATCGAGCGACCGCGCTCATCCGTCCGCGTCGCGGCGCGCGCGATCCCGACGACTGGCCTTGCCCGATCCTAATGGGCTGCGCCCGGCCCTCCGCTCGCCGTCTTGCCCGACAGCAGGAAGCAGAACGGGACGACGCAGAAGGCGAGGATCGCGAAATAGTAGAACACGTCGGAATAGGCGAGCAGGGCGACCTGTTCGGTGAAGGTGCGATAGACCTGGCTGACCGCGATCGAGCGGGCGGCGCCCGGCGCGTGCCCCAGCGCGACCAGCGCCCGCTGGGTCTGCGCCAGCAGCGCGACATAGGGCTGGTGGAACGGCGAGAACCATTGCGAGAGATAGGACTGCTGGATCTGGCTGCGCTGCTCGACCAGCGCGGTCGAGGCGGAAATCCCGATCGAGCCGAACACGTTGCGGAACATCGAGAACAGCGCCGCGCCGTCGCCGCGCAGGTCGCGCGAGAGCGTGAGATAGGCGACCGTGCTGATGGGAACGAACAGGAAGGCGAGGCCGGCGGTCTGGGCGCTGCGCATCATGACCAGCGTGCGGAAGTCGATGTCCGGAACCAGCCCGCTGGAATAGACCAGCGAGCAGCCCATGATGAAGAAGCCGATCGCGATGATGAAGCGCGTCTGCAGGACCTTCATCAGGCGGCCGACGATCGGGATGAGGACGATCACGACGAGGCCGCCCGGCGACAGGATGAGGCCGGACCAGGTCGCGGTATAGCCGAGGATCTGCTGGGCGAACTGGGGGATGATCACCGCGCTCGCGTAGAGGATCGCCGCCATCGCCGCGATCATGACGCAGCCGCCGGAGAAATTCTTGTCCTTGAACACGTCGAGATCGACGATCGGATTCTTCGCCGCCAGCAGCCAGAGAATCGCCGCGCCGATGCCGAGGAAGGCGACCAGCGCCATCACGACGATGAACGGCGAGCCGAACCAATCGTCGTCCTCGCCGCGGTCCATCACGATCTGCAGGCTGCCGAGGCCGATCGTGATCAGCGAGAGCCCGACATAGTCGATGCCGCGGCTGCGCTTGTTGCGCTCCCACGGCGGATCCTCGACGAGCACGCCGTTGAGGAACACGGCCAGAATGCCGACCGGGACGTTGATGAAGAATATCCAGCGCCAGCTCGCATTGTCGGTGATGAAGCCGCCGAGCGTCGGCCCCAGCACGGGCGCGACGACGGTCGCGATCGCCGCCACGCCGAACGCCGCCCCGCGCTTTTCCGGCGGGAAGGAATCGAGGATGATCGACTGCTGGTTCGGCTGCAGGCCGCCGCCGAAGAAGCCCTGGGCGAGGCGGAACACGATGAGCTCGCCCAGGGTGCCCGCGATCCCGCACAGGAACGAGAACACCGTGAACATGCCGAGGCAGATCAGGAAGTAGCGCTTGCGGCCGAACAGGTCGCTGAGCCAGCCGGAAATCGTCAGCACGATGCCGTTGGCCACGAGATAGGAGGTCAGCGTCCAGGTCGCCTCGTCGTTGCTCGCCGACATCGTGCCGGCGATGTGCGGCAGGGCGACGTTGACGATCGTGGTGTCGAGAATCTCCATGAACGCGGCGAGCGTCACCGAGACCGCGATCAGCCACGGATTGAACCGCGGCTTCCAGCCGGCGCCGGCCGCCGGGCCGTCGCTCATTGCACCTTGACCGTCGGCTCGACCGAAATGCCGAGCGGCAGCGGCAGCTTGGGGTCGAGGCCGTCGTCGATGTCGATCTTGACCGGCACCCGCTGGACGATCTTGACGAAGTTTCCGGTCGCATTCTCCGCGGGGAACGCCGAGAATTTGGAGCCGGACCCCATCTGGATGCTGTCGACGTGGCCGGTGAGCCTGAGCTGCGGATAGCCATCGACGCTGATCGTCACGCTCTGGCCCGGCCGCATCCGGTCGAGTTGGCTCTCCTTGAAATTGGCGGTGACCCACACCTGCGGCGAGACGATCGAGAATATCTGCTGGCCAGCGGCGACGTAATTGCCGACCTCGACGTTGCGCTTGGTGATCCAGCCGTCCTGCGGGGCCGTCACGACCGACCAGGACAGGTCGAGATCGGCCTGATCGAGCCGGGCCTGCGCCTGCTCGACCTGGCCGCCGAGCTGGCCAACCTGCTGGTCGGTTTCGCCGATGCGCTGCGGCGCCGGCGAAGCCTGCTGGACCTGGGCGTCGGCGAGCATCACCTGCGCCGTGGCCTGCGCGAGCGCCGCGGTCGCGGCGTCGACCTCCTGCTGGGTCGTCGCCTGCTTGGGCAGGCTCTTCTGGCGGTCGAAATCCTGCTGCGCCTTCAGCGCATTGGCCTTGGCGCTTTCGAGTTGCGCCTGCGCCTGTTCGAGCTGGGCGGGAAAGTTCTTGCGCGCGATTTCCGCGCCCAGAACCTGGAACTGGTACTGGCGCCTGGCCGTCTCGAGCGCGCCCTCGGCCTGGTCGCGGGCGATCCGGTACTGGCGCGGATCGATGTGGATCAGCGGATCGCCCCGGTGGACGAACTGGTTGTCGGTCACGTCGAGCGAGACCACGACGCCGGCGACCTGGGGCGCGATCGCGACCGCCCGGCCATCGGTGAAGGCGTCGTCGGTGCTCTCGAGCCCCTTCGTCGCCAGCCAGTAATAGACGCCGCCCGCGACCAGCAGGCCGACGACGAGGATTCCGATCAGCCAGACGATCGGACGCCGCCCGCGCCGGCGCGCGACGCCCTCGTCGTCCCGCTTCTGGGCCGCCCGATCGGCCTTCGCCTGCCCGTCGTCGGACGGCTTGGGCGGCTCCGGCTTGGCCTCGGCGGTCCGGTCCGCGCCGGCGCGGCCCTCCGCGCCGTCCTTGCCGGCGTCCGACGCGTCCGTCCGAGCCTCGGTCATCGCAAGCCCCGCCTGCCGATCGATCGCGGCCTGTCGCGCCGCCGAAAAGGTTTACATGCGATCCAATCTAGCCGAACTCATCGGTCCGCAGAATGAAAACCGCGTGATCGTCGAACCTCGGTCGGCCGCCTGCGGTTCCCTCGGGGCACGGCGATGGCCGCCGCGCGGCGGGACGCGGCGACGCCGCCCGACTGAACTCGGGGGGCGCGCCCCGGCGATCGCGGTCAGTTGATCAGCCGCTCGGTCTGCGCGTCGAACAGGCAGGCGCGCGCCATGTCGAGCGCGACCGTGACGGTCTGGCCGACCTCGGGCGCCTCGTGCGGCTCGAACCGCGCCACGACCTCGCGCCCGGCCAGCCGCAGCGCGACCATGGTCTCGGCGCCGGTCGGCTCGACGATCTCGACCGGCGCGGCGACCAGCGCGCGCCCGTCGGCCGCCCGTTCGGGATGGTGCAGCGAAATATGTTCGGGCCGCAGGCCGAGAACCGCCCGCCGCGAGGCGGCGGCGCCGGCGGGGCGCGCCAGATCGAGAGGGATCGGCGCCGCATCGCCATTGTCGAGCAGCACCCGCTCGCCCCGGTCGCCGACGACCTCGGCGCCGAGGAAATTCATCGACGGCGAGCCCATGAAGCCGGCCACGAACATGTTGGCGGGGCGGTCGTAGACGTCGCGCGGCTGGGCGAACTGCTGCAATTCGCCCTTGTGCATCACCGCGATCCGCGAGGCCAGCGTCATCGCCTCGACCTGGTCGTGGGTGACGTAGATCGTGGTCTTGCCGACGCGCTGGTGCAGCCGCTTGATTTCGGAGCGCATTTCGACCCGCAACTTGGCGTCGAGGTTGGACAGCGGCTCGTCGAACAGGAACAGCTTGGGATCGCGCACCAGCGCGCGGCCCATCGCCACGCGCTGGCGCTGGCCGCCGGACAGCTGGCCGGGCTTGCGCTGGAGCAGCGGCTCGATCTGCAGCAGCGCGGCGACCCGCTTGACCGCCTCGTCCTGGGCGGCGCGCGGCACATGCCGGCTCTCCATCCCGAAGGTGATGTTCTGACGCACGGTCATGGTCGGATAGAGCGCGTAGGACTGGAACACCATCGCAATGTCGCGGTCCTTGGGCGCGACCGAATTGACCAGCCGGCCGTCGATGCGGATCTCGCCCGAGGAGACCGTCTCCAGCCCGGCGATCATCGCCAGCAGCGTCGACTTGCCGCAGCCGGACGGGCCGACGAGCGCGATGAATTCGCCCGAGCGCGCCTCGAGGTCGACGCCCTTGAGGACCTCCACCGGTCCGAAATTCTTGCGCAGGTTCGCGATCGTCAGCGCCGACATGGGATGCCCGTCATTTGATCGCGCCCTGGGTCAGGCCGCGCACGAAATACTTGCCGCCGAAGAAATAGATCAGCAGCGGCGGAATGGCGCCGATCAGCACGCCCGCGCTCATGACGTCGTAGACGCGCACGTTGGTGCCGCCCGAGGCCATGCCGATCAGCGAGGCGGTGATCGGCTGGCCGCGCCCGGACGTGAACACGACGCCGAACAGATATTCGTTCCAGATGCCGGTGAACTGCCAGATCACGGTGACGATCAGGATCGGCGGCGACAGCGGCAGGACGATCCTGCGGAAGATCCGCCAGAAGCCGGCGCCGTCGATCCGCGCCGCCTTGATGAGGTCGTCGGGAATGTTGACGTAGTAGTTGCGGCAGAACAGCGTCGTGAACGAAATGCCCTGGACGCAATGGATGAGGATCAGCCCGGCGATCGTATTGCTGAGGCCGAGGCGGCCGAGCACGAACGCCCACGGCATCAGCGAGACCTGGCCGGGCATGAACACGCCGAACATCATGCCGGTGAAGATGACTTCCGAGCCGCGGAACCGCCATTTCGACAGGATGTAGCCGTTGACCAGGCCGAGCAGGGTCGAGACGATCGTCGCCGGGATCGCCATCTCCAGCGAGTTGTAGAAATTGTGCTGGATTCCCGCGCAGGTGCCGCCGACGCAATAGCGGCTCCAGACCGTGCTCCAGGCCTGGAGGGAAAAGCTGTGGGGAAACCCGATCAGGCCGTTCTGGATGATCTCGGGCAATTCGCGAAACGAATTGGCGATGATGACGAACAGCGGCAGGATGTAGATGAACGCGAAGAAGGTCAGGAACGCATAGACGCCGAACCGCGCCGCAAAATGCCGGCGCGCCGCGCGCGCGGCGGCCGGATCGTCGAACGAGGCGCCGATCGCCGCGTCAGCCATGGCCGGACTCCGCGCGCTTGCGCCAGACCAGCCAGAGCGCATAGGGGACGAGGACGAAGGCGAGCGCGCCGAGCATCAGCATCGCGGCGGTCGCGCCTTCGGCGATCTGGCCGCGCTGGAACATCAGGTCGTAGACATAGGTCGCCGGAAAGGTCGTGGAAACGCCGGGGCCGCCATTGTTGGTCAGCGCGGCGACGAGATCGAAGGTCTTGATCGCGAACTGCAGCAGGACCACCGTCACCGCGACCGCGATCGGCGCGATCGTCGGGATGATCACCCGGCGATAGATGCGGAACATGCCGGCGCCGTCGATCTGCGCCGCCTTGACGAGGTCCGGGTCGACCGAGCGCAGGCCGGCCAGGAACAGCGCCATCGCAAAGCCGGAGGATTGCCAGATGCCGGTCGCGATGACCGCGTAGATCGCCAGATTGCGATCGGTGGTGAGGCGGAAGGTGAAATCGGTCCAGCCGAGGCTGCGCACGAAGAATTCGATGCCGGCGTTCGGGCTGTAGAGCCAGGCCCAGACCGTGCCGGTGACCGCGAACGAGACGGCGAGCGGGTAGAGGAAGATCGTGCGCCAGATCGCCTCGCCGCGCACCCGCTGGTCGATCGCGATCGCCAGGCCGAGCCCGATCAGGATCGCGAAGGTGACGTAGAGCACGCTGAACAGGAACAGGTTGCTGTAGGCGATCCGCCAGCGCGGGTTGGCCCAGATCGAGACGTAATGTTCGAAGCCGACCAGATGATAGGTCGGCAGCAGCGTGCTGTCGGACAGCGAGATGTAGAACGTCCACAGCGTGAACACGAAGACATAGACGAAGCTGGCGATCAGCGACGGCGCGAGCACGAGAACCGGCGTCGCCCGCTGCAGCCGCTCGCGCAGGCCCGGCCCCGCGGCCTCCGCCCGCGCCGGTCTGGCCAATGTCGTCGTCGCCTGGGTCATGCCGCGCGCTCCGCCCCTTCTCGATCAAGCAACGGCGCCCGCGGCGCGCGCCGCGGACGCCGGGATCGCCCGATCAGGACTTCTGCGCGTCCACCGCGTCCGCCATCGCATTGGCGGCGTCCTTGGGCGTCATCGACGGCGTGTTCACGAACGAGGTGATCACGTCCATCATCGCGCCGCGGTATTTCTGCAGCACCGTCATGTTGTGCGCCATCGAGCGCACCAGCGTGCCGTCGGCGATCGAGGCGGTCAGGTCCTTCTTGGACAGCTGCTGGCAGGGGGTGAAGCCCTTCGACATGTCGACGTCGAGCCGGGCGGGAATCGAGCCCTTGGCCTGGTTGAACACGGTCTGGAACTCCGGCGACAGGATGAGATGGGCGAGCAGCTTCTGGCCGGCGATGAAGTCGGGGTCCTTCTGCTTGAAGAACACCACCGAGTCCGAATTGAGGATGAAGCCGGGCTTGCCCCAGTCGGTCGGCGCCTGCTGGCAGACGTAATCGGCGCCCTGCTTCAGCCCCGCGGCCCCGAGCATCCCGATCTCCCAGTCGCCCATGATCATGAACGCCGCCTCGCCCTTGGCGAGCATCCCATTGGTGGTGTCGAAGTCGCGCCCGGCGATCGCCGGATCCATGTATTTGGACACCATCAGCCGATATTGCTCGAACGCCTTGACCATCTCGGGGCTGCGCAGCGCCTTGCTGTCGCCTTCGACGAACGCCTTGCGGAACAGGTCGATGTTCTGGCCGTAGACGACCACTTCGAATGTCGTCGCGTCGGTCCAGTCGGCGCTGAAATGGGCGAGGCAGATCACCTTGGCGGCGACCGCCTTGTCGCAATCGGCGTTGAATTCGGCCCAGGTCTTGGGCAATTCCGTGATGCCCGCCTTGGCCATGCCCTTGGTCGAGCCCCAGATCCAGTTGATCCGGTGGATGTTCATCGGCGCGGCGACCCAGACCCCGGTCGGCTTCATCACCGGCAGCAGCTCGGGCGCGACGACCTTCTCCCAGCCCTCCTGCTTGGCCTGGGCGTCGAGGTCGGCGGTCATGCCGGTGGCGTTCCACTCGGCGATTTCGGGGCCCTTGAGCTGGACCGCGGGCGGCGCGTTGCCGGCGATCACGTCGGCGCGCAGCTTGGCCAGGGTGTTGGCGGTATGGCCGGCGATCGAAGTCTGTTCCCACTTGCCGCCGGCGGCGGTGAACATTTCGCCGAGCTTGGCGATCGCCGCGGCGTCCGACCCGCTGTCCCATTGATGCAGCAGATTGGTCTTGGGCTCGGCCAGGGCCGCGCCGGCCGCAAGGCCGAGGCCGGCCAGACCCGCGATCGCGGCGATCGTCGTCCTGGACTTCATGAGTTCCTCCCGGGTTGTCTGCGCCGCCCGATTCTTCGCGCTGGCGCCGAATCAATAGCACAGGCCGGGCCCGGGCGTGCAACGGCTTTTCGCCCGCCGGCGGCGCGCGTTAACGACATCGCCGGCATTCGAGCGCGAGCGGAGGCGGCGCGTTAGCATCTGCGTGCTGTCATGCTGGCTCGAGATGGGCGCGGAGGACCCGATGTCATTCGGAAAACGCGGTCCGCACGAAACGGACGAGGAGATCGGCCGCGCGCCGCCCGGCTTCGCCGCGCTCGGACCCACCCCGTCGCGCGAGGACCCCGAGGCGAGCCTGATCGGGCCGGCTTCGGTAGACGTGGAGCAGATGCTGGTCGCCGCCCTGACCGGCGCGCACGGCCACCAGCACCTCGAGACCATGCTCGCCGCCGGCGCGGCGCTCGCGGGCGAATATGCGCTGCGCGCCTCGGCGCCGGCCGGCTTCCTCGACCAGGCCCTGCCCTGGATAATCGGCAATCCCGCCGACCCCATCCTCTACGCCGACCAGCGTCGGGGGCGGGCGACGGTCTGGGGCCTCGTCAGCGCCATCGCGATGGCCGCGCGGCATCGCTCGGCCGACCTGCCGCAGATCGAGGCGATCGTCAGCCGCAACGACGCCCGGATCGGCCAGGCGCCCTATCCCCCGCTCTCGGTGGCCAAGGCGCACCTGCCCCGCCACCAGGCGCCGAACCTGCCGATCAAATTGCGCGGCCGGATCGACCAGATCGCCTTCGCCCGCGACCTCAGCCCGCGCCAGATCGCGCTGGCGATCGGCATGGGGACCGCGATCATCCTGAGGAGCGCCGACCGGAGCGGCTTCGACGCCTTCGTCGGGGCGACGCTGATCGGCGAAGTGATGATCGGCGTCTCCAGGATGAAGCCGCTGGAGCGGCCGCTGTAGCGCCGGGCGGGCTCAGTTCCTGGAGTTGTGCCGTGTCCCAGCCCTCGGGCGCGGTCCCGCGCCGTCAAATCCCCGCAAGCGCTCGGCGAGGCGCCTTTCGCGGCGCCGGAACCTCGGCCCTCGGAATGCCGGCCTTCAGCAACTCGACGATCTGATCCGGGAGCACCGGTCGGCTGAAGTAATAGCCCTGGCCCTCCTCGCAGCCACGCGCGCGGAGAAACGCGAGTTCCTCTGCTGTTTCAATCCCCTCCGCCACCACCCTGAGATCGAGGTTCCGCGCCATGTCGATCACCGCGCCGACGATATGCGTGCCTCCCCCGCCCGTCGTTATCTGACGCACGAACGACTGGTCGATCTTGAGCGTGTCGATTCGAAATTTCTGGAGATAGCTCAGACTGGAATAGCCCGTTCCGAAATCGTCGATGGCGACCCGGACGCCCTTCGCCTGCAACGCCTCCAGCGTGAGCGCCGCGGCGTCCGCCTGCTTCATGAGCACGCTTTCGGTGATTTCGAGCTCGAGCATTTCGGGGCTTAGGCCGGTCTCGGCGAGTATGGCGAAAATGTCGTCGAGGAAATCCGTCCCGCGGAACTCCATCGCGGAGACGTTCACGGCCATCGGGCCCATCGAAAGCCCGGCGTCGACCCACGCCTTGGCCCGCGTGCAGGCTTCGCGCATCACCCATTTTCCGATGGGAACGATGAGGCCGCAATCCTCGGCGATGGGTACGAAGTCAGCGGGGGAAACCAGACCCCGGGTCGGATGGGTCCATCGGATCAGCGCCTCCGCGCCGGTGATTTTTCCGGTGACCAGACTGACTTTCGGCTGATAATGCAGCGTGAACTCCCGCCGCTCGACGGCTCGCCGCAGGCTTTCCTCGATCGACTGCCTCTTCACCGCGCGATCGGCCATCGCGGGGGCGAAGAATTGGTAGTTGCCGCGCGCGTTTTCCTTCGCCTGATACATGGCGGTATCGGCATTCTTGATCAGGACCTCCGCGTTCAGCCCATCCTCGGGATAGATGCTCACCCCGATGCTCGCCGTGACGTGGAGGTCGTGTTGCTCGATCGTATGCGGCGCCGCCAGCGCTCGCAATATGCGGCGCGCGATGATGGCCGCCTCTTCCGGCCCGGCGATGTCGTAGAGAAGCACGATGAATTCATCCCCTCCCTCGCGACTCACCGTGTCGACCAGGCGCACGCCGTCGACGAGTCGCTCGGATATGGATCGGAGCAGCTTGTCCCCGGTCGAATGGCCGAGCGAATCGTTGACGTGCTTGAAGCCGTCGAGATCCAGATACAGCACCGCGACGGAGGTTTGCTGGCGCTTGGCGAAGGCGACGGCCTGGCCGACGCGATCGATCAGCAGAAGCCGATTTGGCAGGCCGGTCAGGAAATCGTGCTGCGCCGCGTGGGCCATGGCCGAAGCCATTTTCCGCGCCTCGGTGACGTCCCGGAACGCGACCACCGACCCGATGCTCGTGCCCTCGCCGCGGCGGCTGGGAGCGGCGGCGCCTTCGATCGCCGTTTCCGTGCCGTCGCGCCGGATCAGGGTGCAACCCAGCGGGAAATGCGTCGTCTGGTTGTCGGCGACGACGAACTCGATCGGACTGGCCGCCTCGCCTGGATTGCCCCGCCGCACGATGCGCAGCACTTCGGCCATCGGCAGGCCGAGGGCGGCCTCCATCGACCAGCCGGTGATTTTTTGCGCGGCCAGATTGAGCAGCGTCACCTTGCCGGCGAGATCCGTGCAGGCGACGGCGTCGCTGATGCAGTTGATCGTGATCTGAGCCTGCTCCTTCTCGTCGATGAGCGCGCCCTCCATGATCTTTCGTTCGACGGCGCGGCGCATGGCTCGCAGAAACCCCTGCGCCTCGATCTGGCCCTTCACCAGATAATCCTGCGCGCCTTGCTGCAACGCCTTGATGGCGATGTCCTCGTCATCGAGGCCGGTCAGCACCACAAGCGGCGTCCGCGGCGCGACGGCGCGGGCGCGCCGGAGCGCCTCCAACCCCTGCGAGTCGGGAAGCCCGAGGTCGAGCACGACGACATCGACGCATTTTTTTGCAAGATGCGCCACGGCCGCGCTCATCGTCGCGACATGGATCAGATCGACGGCCCGGTTTTGATGTTCGTTCAACATCTCATAGAGCAGGCGCGCGTCGCCCCTGTTGTCCTCGACCAGCAGAACCGAGGCGACCGAATCCTGGTTCATGGCCTTGCGCCGTTTCGCGTCAGTGTCGCCTTTTGAAGCCAGAAATCGTTGATCTGCTTTATGATTTGAGCATATTGTTCAAACTCCAGCGGCTTGCCGAGATAGCAGTTGGCGTGGAGTTGGTAGCTCCGGGTGATGTCCGCCTCCGAATCCGACGTCGACAGAATGACCGTCGGGATGACCATCAGGTCGGGATCGTTCTTTATTTCGGCCAGCACTTCGCGTCCGTCTTTCTTGGGAAGGTTCAGATCCAGCAGGATGAGGTCGGGGCGTGGCGCGTCCGCATCGACGCCTTCCCGCCGCAGAAAACGCATCCCGCTGACGCCATCTTCCGCGACGTGCAATTCGACGTCGACGCTGGACTCGCGAAACGCCTCGCGCGTCAGTCTGACGTCGCCCGGACTGTCGTCGATCATGAGAACAACTACTGACATCGAGATTCTCCAGTCCTCATCCGCAACTCGTTCGGCCCGCCCGTAAGAGTGAACTGGAAGTTCGAACCCCGGCCGGGTTCCGAGTCGACCCAGATTTTGCCGCCATGTTGCTCGATGATCTTCTTGCAGACGGCGAGCCCGATTCCGGTGCCGGAAAAGTCGTCGCGGTGATGCAGCCGCTGGAACATGCCGAAGATCTTTTCAAAATACTCCGGCGCGATTCCGAGCCCATTGTCTCGAACAGACAATTTCCACTCTCGAGGACCGTCCCGAACGGCCGAAACATGCACGGTCGGCGAACCGCCCCGGTGGTATTTTATCGCGTTTCCAATCAGGTTCTGGAACACCTGCGCCAATTGCGTCTCGTCGGCCAGCACCTCGGGCATCGGACCGCTCGTGACGTTTGCGGCGGCATCCTTGATGGCGGCTCGAAGATTGTGCAAGGCGTGGGTCAGGGCGCCTTGGCTGGATGTTTCCCGAAGCTGTCGCTGGTTGGACGCCACGCGCGAATAGGTCAGCAGATCCTTGATCAACTGTTGCATCCGACGGGCGCCATCCAATGCGAAAGCCATGAACTCGTCGGCGTCGGCGTCCAACCTGCCCTTGTAGCGTCGGGCGAGCAGCTCCGTGTAGCTGGCGACCATCCGAAGCGGCTCTTGCAGGTCGTGCGATGCGACATAGGCGAACTGAGCGAGTTCTTCGTTGGATCGGTTCAGTTCCTCGACCTTGTGCAGAAGATAGGCGTCGGCGTTCCTGCGTTTGGTGATGTCGCGGATCGCCGCCGTCACCAGTATCCCCTGGTCGCCGGCGAGGGGACTGAGCATGATCTCGATCGGAAACTCGCTGCCGTCGCGGCGTCGCGCGATCAGCTCCATGCCGGTTCCGATTTGCTGCTCGATCGACTCCTGTTCGGATCGCATGCCGTCCGAGACCAGCCGTTCCGCGAATCCGACCGGGATGATGCTGGTCACCGGTTCGCCGATCGCCTGTTCGCGCCTGTATCCGAACTGCTTCTCCGCCTGCACGTTCATCAGGACGATGCGCCCGGCCTGATTGACCACCACCATCGCGTCCGGCGCCGCTTCGAGCAGGCCGCGATACCGGGCCTCCATCTGCCCCAGGCGCACCTCCGCGGCCTTGCGCACGCTGATGTCGCGAATCGCGGCGGTCACCAGCACGCCGTCGGCGCCGTCGAGCGGGCTCAGCATGATCTCGATCGGAAACGCGCTGCCGTCCTTGCGTCGCCCGATCAGTTCTATCCCCGCGCCGA
>JBEKZS010000041.1:0-28348 GCA_049509635.1 Roseiarcus sp. | reverse complement strand
CCGCGCCCTCTCCAGAATCCACCGGACCTATGCCGGCTATGTTCATGGCCGGCAGAACAAGACCGGGCATTTCTGGCAGGGACGCTACGGCGCCGTCGCGATGGATGAGGCGCATCTGGCGGCGGCGCTGCGCTATGTCGCGCTCAACCCGGTCCGGGCTCGCCTAGCGAAGCGCGCGCAGGATTGGCGATGGTCGAGCGCGCGGGCCCATCTGCGCGGCGAGCCCGACGGCGTGACGCATCTGCCGGCGGTGCGCGACCGCTTCGCGCGCTTCGGCGATCTGCTCGACGACCGCGGGCTGGAAAGCCTCGCCGAGCAACTGCGCCGGGCCGAGACGATCGGCCGGCCGGCCGGCTCGCCCGAGTTTCTGGCGCGCCTCGAGGCCGCCACGCAGCACCTCCTTGCATCGCAAGCCTCGCGGACCGAAGCCCGCGAGCGGGAGAGAGGCGAGTTAAATGCACTGTCACCGTAACTGCGTAACTGCCGTAACTGCGAGTTTCTGGCGCGTCTCGAAACCGCCACGCAGCCACGGTGTCGACCGACATCGCATGGCTGATCGAAGAGCATCGGTGGCCGGGCCTCGCCGCCGTCGGCGAGGTCGAGCGCACAAGGGAAATCGAGCGGAAAACAACCCGTGAGACCGCCTATTACCGGCTCAGCGCGCCCCTGACGCCCGAACGTCTCGATGAGGTCGCGCGCTCGCATTGGGGCGTTGAAAATCGCCTGCACTGGCGGCTCGAGGTCGTCATGACCGAGGACCAGGACCGCAGCCGATTGGGAAACGGCCCCCACGATCTCGCCGTCCTGCGCCGCATGGCGATCAACGCCATGCAAAAAGACGCAGAAAAGGGGTCATTGCGCGGCGAGATCAAACGAGCCGGCTGGGACGACGCTACCTCGCGCGGCTGCTCGCCCTGTTTTGAAATGCGCTCGCCCTGGCCGGGTCGGAGCGCTGTGTTGACCGCGACGATCCTTCGGGACTAGCCTTCCGGTTCCGGCGCTTGAGATGTCATCGCCGGTGGGAAGTCGTCCGCCGACCGCAGACGTTCGAACTCTGCGCGTGGCCGACACGGAAACGCGAGAGGGATCATGCCCACACTCACAATCAACGGGCGCGCTCATTCCGTCGATGCGACGAATGATACGCCGCTTCTATGGGTCATCCGCGAAGAATTGCAGATGACCGGCACCAAATTCGGTTGCGGCGCCGGATTATGCGGGGCCTGCACCGTTCATGTCGACGGGGTCGCGGTGCGTTCCTGTCAGACCCAGATCGGCGAATTGACCGGCAAGAAGGTCACGACGATCGAAGGCCTGAGCGCCAACAGCGACCATCCCCTGCAAAAAGCCTGGGTGGCCGAGCAAGTGCCGCAGTGCGGTTACTGCCAATCCGGCCAAATCATGCAGGCCGCCTCGCTCTTGTCGAAAAATCCCAATCCTTCCCGCGCGGAAATCGTCGAAGCCATGGACGGCAATCTCTGCCGCTGCATGACCTATCCGAGGATTGTTCGCGCCATTCAGCGCGCGGCGACCGATCTCAGCGCCTCGAACGAAGCGCTGAGCGCTGGGAGGAAAGCATGAGCAAGCATCAAAAAATTTCCAAAGTCGCGGCGATTGACCTTTCCCGCCGCTCCTTCCTCGTCACCGCCGGCGCGACCGGCCTCGTGTTCGGCTTTGGCGCCCTGCCTGGTTCGCGGGCTCAGGCGGCGACCTCTTACGATCCGAGCATCTGGTATTCGATCGGCCGCGATGGGCTCGTCACGGTCAATGTCGGCAAGGCCGATATGGGCCAGCATGTCGCCAGCACAATGGCGCAGATCGTCGCCGAGGAACTCGGCGCGAACTGGAGCAGCATGCGCGTCAATCTCATGGGCAACGATCCCAAATTCAATGATCCGGTTCTGGGCGCGATCCTCACCGGCGGAAGCTGGAGCACGATGATGAATTTCGACGCGATGAGCCGGGCCGGCGCGGCCGGGCGCATGGCGCTCGTCGAGGCCGGGGCGGGGATGATGGGCGTGCCGGCGGGCGAATGCGCGGGCGCGCAATCGCGCGTGACGCATGTTAAATCCGGCAAGTCGCTGACCTATGCCGACATCGTCAAATCCGGCAAGGTCACCAAGGCCTATAGCGTCGACGATCTGAAAGCGATCACGCTGAAAACAGCGGATCAATATACCTACATTGGCAAGGAACTGCCGCAAATCGACATCCCGTTCAAGGTCAACGGCACGGCTAAATACGGCATCGATACGATGCTGCCGGGCATGGTCTATGGACGAATCGTGACGCCGCCGGTTCGCTACGGCTCCAAGGTCGCCAATGTCGACGACAGCGAAGCCAAAAAGACGCCGGGCTACATTCAGTCGGTCGTCCTCGACGACAAGACAGGCACGACGACAGGCTGGGTCGTGGTTGTCGCCAAGACCTATCCGGAAGCGATCCAGGCGGCCGACGCTCTGAAGGTGACATGGGACAAGGGGCCGAACGCGGCCGTGTCCAGCGAATCCCTGATGGCGGAGTCCAAGCGCTTGCAAGCAATCCCGGACGCGGGCGAATTTTATGTCAAATCAGGCGACGCGGCGGGCGCCATCAGCAAGGCGGCCAAGGTGATCGAGGCGGAATACACAACCAACATCAATATCCATTGTCCGCTGGAGCCGATGAACGCCACCGCCGAGTTCAAGGACGGCATTCTGCATCTCTATAGCGGCAATCAATTCATGACGCGATCGACCGCCATCGCGGCCGGCGCGGCCGGAATTGATCCCAAGAACGTCGTGATCCATCAGTTCTGGATCGGCGGCGGATTTGGGCGCCGACTCGATTCCGACATGATGGTGCCTGCGACGCTCGCAGCCCAGGCTGTCGGCAAGCCGGTCAAGGTCATTTATTCCCGCGAGAATGACATTACGATGGATTTCTCGCGACCTCTGACCTACCAGAAAATGCGCGCCGGCGTTGACGACAAGGGCAATATCGTCGCCATCGATCATGATCTCGTCAGCGCATGGCCGACCAAGCGATGGGGCATACCCGGCTTCCTGACGCCGTCTGTCGACAAGAAAGGCGCGCTCGACGGATTCGCCGTGCACGGGGCCGATTTCTACTATTCGGTGCCCAATCATACCGTTCGCACAATCCTCAGCGAAATGGCGCAGAGCGCCACGCCGTCGGGGCAGTTGCGGTCGGTGGCTCCAGGTTGGACGTTCTGGGCGGTGGAAAGCCTGATCGACGAGGTCGCGCATGCGCTGGGCAGAGATCCAGCCGAAATGCGCTTGGCGATGTTGGACGGCGCCGGCGAAAACGCCGGCGCGCAAAGACTTCGCAATGCGCTGCTGGCGGCGATGGGCCTATCCGGTTACGGCACGAAAAAGCTTCCCAAGGGCGAGGCGTTGGGCGTCGCCTGCGTCAGTTCTCAGGAGCGCGACACGTCGACATGGACGGCTTGCGTCGCTCATGTGGCGGTCTCCGCCGACGGCGAAGTGAAGGTCAGGAAACTGACCGTCGCTTCCGACGTCGGAACGGCGGTCAATCCCGACGGCATCCGCGCCCAGGTGATGGGCGCGGCGTCATGGGGCATGTCGCTGGCGCTGTTTGAGAAAGCGACGATGAAAGACGGCGGGATCGAGCAGACCAATTTCGACTCCTACACGCCGATGCGCATGAGCCAGGTCCCCGAATTCGACGTGGCGATTATCGCCAATGGCGAAAAGGCGACCGGTTGCGGCGAGCCGGCGGTCACGGTCATCGCGCCCGCGATCGGCAATGCGATCTTCAACGCGGTCGGCGCGCGGGTGCGCTCGCTGCCCATCACCGCGGAAGATGTCAAAGCCGCGATGAAGGCGTAGGCGTATTTCATCGGCTCAAGCCAGGCCCCTGCGCTTTGAAGCGTGGGGGCTTTTTCATGCTTGAGCGCTTGAGAGCGCGGCGAAAAAGTGGATGCCGCATCTGCGCGGCGAGCCCGACGGCGTGACCCATCTGCCGCCGGTGCGCGACCGCTTCACGCGCTTCGGCGATCTGCTCGACGACCGCGGGCTGGAAAGCCTCGCCGAGCAACTGCGCCGGGCCGAGACGATCGGCCGGCCGACCGGCTCGCCCGAGTTTCTGGCGCGTCTCGAAGCCGCCACGCGACGCACCTTGCGCCGCAAGCCGCGCGGGCCGAAACCGGCGAGCGGGAGAGACGCGAGTTAAATGCACTGTCACCGTAACCCCCTGCACTCGGCGCTCGGCTACAAACCGCCGGTCGGGTTCGAAGCCGAACGCGACCAGTCCCGCAACCGCCAACCAGAAGCAGAGACCACCCTGTCGCCCAACTGGCCGTGTCTCACTCGAGGGGTCCGGTCCACGCGCGCGTCACCGTAAATTCCGCGCAAACCGCCGCTCGACCACGATTGGCATGACGCGGCGCGAGGAATGCGGCGCGCTCGAGCGTCCTCATCGCCGTTGCGCGCTCTACCGAACCGGCGTCGCCGGCGGGTCCTTCAGCGTCAGCATCAGGAGCAGCGCCGCGACGACGGCGACGGACAGCAACATGAAGCCGTCGATATAGGCGAGCACATAGGACTGCCTGCGCGCGGCGACCGCCAGCAGCGCCGCTGCGCGCGCGGTCTCCTGCGGCTCGCCCGCCGAGCGGCTCACGACGGCGTGGGCGTATTGCTGAAGCCGCGCGACCGTGGCCGGCGCGCCGGCCACGATATGCTGGCCGACGAAATTGGAATGGATCTGCTCGCGCACGCGCACGAATGTCTGCACGAACGACGAGCCGACCTCGGAGCCGAACAGCCGGCCTGTCTGCAGCAACGCGCCGAAGGTGAGGACTTCAGCGGGCTGGAGATGTCGGAGGGCGAACCAGATGAGCGAGGTCAGCGCAAACGTCTGGCCCACCGCCTGCAGGATCTGCGAGGGCATGAACTGGTCGGTCGCCCATAGGCCCGTGAGCTGGCCGGCCATGGCGCACGCGATTCCTATGAACGCGAAACCGAGCGCCATCGTGACCCGCGCATCGACGAAGCGGAGGATCGTCGCGATGATCGGCGCCAGAAGGAACTGCGGCATGGCGATCCACACCAGCGCCCCGCCGACCTCGAGCGCCCGGTACCCCTGAACGGTGATCAGGTATTGGGGGATGATGTAGGAGGTCGACAGGATCACCAGCCGGAAGAAGCTGATGTAGAGCGCGACCAGCGGAAGATTGCCGCTGGCGGCGAAGCGAAGGTTGATCCAGGGCCTGTCGTGGGTGAGTTCGTGAACGAGAAAGGCGACGATCAGCACGCAGCCCCCGAACGTCAGACCCACGATCAGCCCAGAATTGAACCAATCGAGGCGATTGCCCTGGTCGAGCGCCGCGTAGACGAGACTGAGGCCGACGCTCGCAAACAGCATGCCGGCCCAGTCCGCGTTCCCGAACAGCGCGCGGTTGAAGGTCTGGCGAGGCACGCCGAAATAGACGCAAAGCCACATGACCGGCGCCAACAGAGCCGAGTCCCAGAAGATCCACCGCCACGACCAATTGGCGTCGAACCATCCCTCGATCGAGGCCGAAACGTTCAACGACAGCTCGAGATTCATCGCGTAGGCGGCGACCCCGTAGACCGCCAGGCGCGGCGGAAGATTGAGCACGACGACGCCGATCGTCAGCGGGATGAACGTTCCGGAAGACAGGCCGCTGACCGCCTGCAACGCCAGGACGGCCCGCAGATTCGGGGAGAACGGGATGAGGAAATTCGAGACGACGAAGACGGCGCAGGAGACCATCAGCACCCGCCGGACGCCGAACACCATTCCCAGCCACGACGAGACGAGGGCGATCATCATCTGGCCGACGGTGAAGGCGGTCGTGATCCACGCGCCCTCGTCGAAGCCGGCATGAACGGCGCCTTCGACATCCGCGAGGCCGAACGTGGTCAGCCGCCCGGCCAGCGTCGAGATCACCGATCCCAGCAGCACCGCCGCCACCCCGAGCATGGGACGGCTCGTCACGCTCGGCCGGGTTTGCGCCGTTTGGACCGTGTCGTTGCAGAGCGACGGCGGCCGCGGGGCCGGAAGCGGCAGGGAAGGCGCGGACAGGACGCTGGACAAGGGGGAGCGCCTAATAGGCCGTCGCGCGACGATCGGCGGCGCGCGACTGCGTATCGATCGTGGCGATGACCGACATGCCGGGGCGCAGCAGATCGCCCAGTTCGGGGTCGCGGTCGAGCACGATCTTCACCGGAATCCGCTGCACGATCTTGGTGAAGTTGCCCGTCGCGTTGTCGGGCGGAAGCAGGGAGAATACGGCGCCCGACGCCGGCGACCAGCTGTCGACGTGGCCATGCAGCGTCACGCCGGGAAACGCGTCGACCGTGACCGTCGCGACCTGCCCGGTTCGGACATGCGTCATCTGCGTCTCCTTGTAATTGGCGATCACCCAGACGTCCGGCAGCGGCACCAGCGACAGCACCTGGGTTCCCACGCTGAGATACTGGCCAGCCTGGACGAGACGCTGGCCGACCATGCCGTCGACGGGCGCGACGATCCGGGTGTAGCCGAGGTTGATCTCGGCGAGGTCGCGCGCCGCCGTCTGCGCGGCGAGCGCCGCCTTCGCCTGCTGTTCCTGACCGTCGAGCACGTTGAGCTGCTGGCGCTGCTGTTCGAGCTGCGCGTGATTGAGCGCGAGCGTCGCCTCGCTCCGCATCTGGTTATCGATGGCCTGTTCGTTCGCCTGCGCGGTGCCCGCCAGCCTCGTTTCGAGCAGCGCCTGCTGACGCTTCGCCTCCAGCCGGTAGCGGGTCACGTCCGCCTCGGTGGCCCTGATCGTCGCCTCCGCCTGATCGATCAGCGCCCGCTGCAGGACCTTCTGCTGGCCTATGGTCTCGAGCGTCGCGCGCGCGCCGGCGGCGTTGGCGTCCGCCTGGGCCAGCTGAGCGCGATAGTCGTCGTCGACCAGTTCGGCCAGGAGATCGCCGGCTTTGACGGTCTGAAAGTCCCTGACCGGCACATGGCGCACATAGCCCGGGACCTTTGCGGCGAGCGGGGTCGTGTCGGCCTGCAGGTAGGCGTCATCGGTGGTCTGCCGGGCGGCGGTTCCGACCAACGCGTCCCACTCGCGGGCGATGACGACCGCAACGGCGCCGGCCAGCAGCAGGATATACAGCCGCAGGCCCGCGCCAAACCACCGACGGGCCGGCCTGCCCCCGACTGCGCCAGGCCTGTCGCTGGTCGTTCCGACCGGCGGAGCATGAGACGTGTCGTCGACGACGGACTGGTCGTTCATGGACGTCGAGCGCGCCTCTGCGCCTCCCCGTCCGGGCGCCCCGGACGCGAGACCTGATCTAACGCGTCAGTCGCATCCGGGCAATGTCGTCGACGGCGGGCTCATGCCGACGGCCTCGGCCGCCGGGCGCGCGGCGCCGCCGCGGCGGTCGGCGCGACCGCCCGCGGAACGGCGGACGAGCCGCGCCTCGCTCCAGGCGCCGCTCCTGCTCGTCCAAAAGTCGGGAGTTTGGCGATCGCGGCAGGCACGCTCATTGCCGAGCGCCCCCCGCACAGATCCGGACCGGCCCAATTCGGGCGTCCGGTTCCCACCTCGGGTGTTTGACGGCGAAGCGAAGGCTGGGCCAGGGGATGCACGCGCCGCCGCAGCGCCGACGACGGCGCCGCGGCGTCCCTGCCGGAAAACGCCCGATCTTCCACGCCCCGACACGCGACCGGGCGGCACGCTCCACCCCTCGATCGCTGGTCCCGGATCCGGGCTCCGCCTCGCCCTTGCTCGCGCCGGGCGGGAGAGCAGACCGTAAGGCGATGTCGAGCGCGTCGGCCGGGGCTTGCGCGCTCACGAGAGCCGGCGACATCGGCGACGCAAGGGGGATCGATCCCTCGCGAGGATTCCGTTCATCCGCGCCGATGCGACGCTCATCGTTTCGCTTTGGTCCGCCTGGCGGACCGTAAGTGGAAAACCGCCTCTCGGACGAGCGCTTCCTGCAAACACGCATGAAACGACAAACCGAACAATGATGGTTTCTGACAGGGGATTGAATCATGGCGTCCAAGCCTTCAACTCCGATCGGCATCTTGCCGCATAGCGCGCATCTCGAATCCATCCCCAAAGCGGATTTCGAAGCGCATCGCGCCGATGCAAAAGCGCGTGTGCTCGATGCGGCCTCGTTCAAGGCGATGCAGTCATTCCTCCTGAATTACTACGACGGCATGGAGATCGAGCAAAGCTTCGCCGACGACGCCGGGCAGGTTTTCGATTGCGTGCCGATTCACCAGCAGCCTTCGATCAAGGGGACGAACAAGACTCTGGCGACGGCGCCGGATCTGAGCGGCTTGTCTTCGAAGGGCGCCGGGGCTTCGGCGGAAAACGCGGTCGTCGGGCCGTTCGGCCTCGGCCGCCTGGACCGGCATGGCAATGCGATGGGGTGCCCGCCGGGCACGATCCCGTTGCGGCGGATCACGCTCGATCAATTGGCGCGGTTTCCGACGCTGAACGATTTCCACACCAAGCGGCCACGCCGGCTGAATCCGCTCGGGCGCCCCGATCCGATCGGCCGGCCGGCCCCCGCCTCGGTCACCGACGGACACCTCCACGCCCAGGCCAATCAGGTCGTCGGCAATACCGGCGGCCACAGCTTTCTGGCGCTGGCCGCGCCAGTCGTCGGCGACAACCAATTCTCGCTCTCGCAACATTGGTACACCGCCGGCTCCGGCTCCGCCCTGCAGACCGCCGAGGTCGGCTGGATGGTCTCGCAGACCTGGTGGGGAACCACGCAGCCGATCCTGTTCGTCTACTGGACCAACAACGGCTACGATCCCTCCAATCCGGGCGCCTACAATCTGAGCCAGAGCGGCCAGCCGGGCTTCCAGCAGACCAACAGCGCCTGGGGGCTGGGCGGCGCGCTGAGCCCGGTCAGCCAGGTCGGCGGCCAGCAATATGAAATCGAGGCCCTCGTCTATCTCTATCAGGGAAACTGGTGGCTCTACCTCGGCGGGACCAGCGCCAGCAACGCGATCGGCTATTGGCCGACTTCCCTCTACAACGGCGGCGCCATGTCGGTGGCCGCGGACAATTGCGCCTGGGGCGGCGAAATCTACAGCGCGGCGAATCCGCAGCCGCCGATGGGCGAGGGCAACTTCGCCAGCGCCGGGTGGTTGCAAGCGGCCTACCATCGGGATATCTACTATTTCCCGTCGAACGGCGGCTCCGCCCAATGGGCGCAGCTTTCGCCCTACGCCACCGCCCCGTCGCTGTACACGATCGCGACTTCGTCGGCCGCCGATCCGTGGAACGTCTATTTCTTCTACGGCGGGCCCGGCGGAAATCTCTGACTTCGGGACTTCGGGCGCTTCCATGGCGCGTTGCGCCGCCGAGCGCCTTGCCCAGCCTAGCCGGACGGGAGTGACAGAACATGGCACGCAGAGCGCGCCCCGCACAAAAGCCAGCCCGCGGGTCGAGGCGGTCCCACGAGCTTGATCCGCCGCCCCACAAGCCGGAGCCCGCGCATGCGGGTCCGGCCTCTCGCCACCCGGCGGAACCGGCTGCGCCGCCGCACCTCGCCCGGCCGGTCGGCCCGGCCCCGGCGGCGACGCGGACGCTGAGCCCGGGTCTTGCCGGAGCGGCCGGGGTCGGTCTGACGGCGGGCGGCGCCGCGGCCGCGGGGGCCGGCGCCACGACAACGACGCCGGCGGTCGCGCAGATCGCGCGTCAACGCATTCTGTCGACCATCGATCCGCTCAGCGCGACGGCGAGTTCGCTGGGCTTGACGACCAACCGCGTCACGGCGGTGTCCAACCTGTTTCTCGGCATGCAGCAGGTGCGCGACAGCGTGGTCCAATTGCAGACGATCCTGTCGACGCCGACCTTGCCGGCCACGCTGATCGGTTCGCTGATGCAGCCGGGCGGCGCTCCGGGCGCGACGCTTCAGGTGTCGTTCGATCCGACGAGTCTGGGCGGCAGCGGCGCCGTCGTGACCGCGTTGAGCGATCAGACCGGGACCTTTCAACTCACTCCGCCGGCGAACGTCCCGCTGCCGAGCGGCTCGACGCTGAACCTGACGGTCCACGGCGCCAATGGTTATGCGAGCGTCGCCATTCCGGCCGCGCAAATCGCCGCCAACGGCTTGCTGGGCGTGGCGACGCTGTCGCAGAACCTCTATCCGTTGCCGCAGAGCATCCTGGCGGCCCTGCTGGCGCTCGCCCCGCCGCCCCCCGCCAATTCACAGCCGCCCGCGCTGACCAATCCGGCGCAATTGCCGTCGCTTTCGATGGGCGAGGACGCCAGCAGTCTGCTGACCTACGGCGCCAACAATTCCGTCGATCAATTCCCCTACCAGGTGTTCTTCCGGCTGGTCGAGCCGCGCGCCAGCATCGTCAGCCAGGCCAATTCGTTCCAGATCGGCAACCTGTTGAGCTACCTGCCGGTGTTCGCCACCGCCGAGGCGGTTTCCGCCGTCTCCTCGTCCGTCGCGCTGGCCAAGCCCGTCGCCGCGCCGGCGACCCGAGCCGCCGTCCCGCGCGGCGCCGCCGCTCCGCCCGCGCGCCACGGCGTCGGGTTGGGCCCGATTGCGCCGCCGGTCGATCCTTCGCCCGAGCCCGGGGTGGTGACCTATGTCGACCGGGTTCCGATCGAGCAGCCGTTGAGCATCGACGGCTTTCGCGAACAGCTCATGGGGCTGCAATCGGACGGCACGATGACCGGCGACGAAACCTTGCCGATGGCGGGCACGCTGGGCCTCGGCTATGTCCTGGACATGTCGCAGCGCTGGACGTTCCAGGGCCTGGCTCTCGGCGATCTCGTCTATTCGCTCCCGCTCGCGCCGGGCGAACAGCAGCAGGTCGCGATTTTCGAGCGCACCGACACGTCCTCGGTCGCCGAGAGCGAGTCGCTCACCGAGGAGGAAGCGCAACAGCAGACCGCATTGGCCGACACGTCGACGCAGGCGACCTTCGATTCCGCGTTCCAGGAGGCGATCAACGGTTCGAGCTCCTTCCAGACCCAATCGGACTCTTCGAGCTGGGGCTCCAGTTGCCTGTTCGTCAGCGGGGGCGGCGGATCGTCGTCGTCGAGCGGCGTTTCCAATCAATCCTTGCAGGGCCAGCGCGACACGACCCAACAGGCCGCGCAACTGACGCATTCGGCCGCGCAGAACCAGGCCGCCGCGCGCCGTTCGGCCGCGCGCACCGGCATGCGCGTGGCCACCGCCAGCGAGGCGCAGTCGATCACGACGACCACGATCACCAACCACAACCACACCCGCGCGCTGACCATGCAATATTGGGAGGTGCAACGCCTCTACAACGTCACCGCCGCCATCGACGGCCTGCAATTGTGCTGCCTGGTGCCGCTGCAGGTCGTGCGATTCCTCGGCCCCGGGCAGCCGCTCACGATCAGCGATCCGACGGCGATCCAGGCGCAGGGCCGCGCCGGCATCATGGCGCGCTACGCCAACATCATAAAGCACATGGACGTGCTGGCGCAGGCGCTGCCGCGCAAGTTCGAATACGGCATGACGCTGCTCCAGCAGTTCGCCTCCGACCCGACCGCGAGCGTCGACACCGGCGGCGTCGTCGAGGACGTCGTGCAGTTCTCGCTGAGCGGGACGTTCGTCTATTGCGAGGACATTTACGTCACGGTGCGCACCGATCGGGGCACGCGCGTCGGCCCCGTGCGCTTCAGCAATCCGGCCCCGCAAATCCCGGCCGATACGTTCGCCAGCCAGGACCAGGTGGTGAGCTGGTTGACGCAACAGCGCCAGCCGATGAGCCCCGGGGCCTCCGTATCCCTGACGGCGACGATGGCCTTGCCGCCGTCGATGAACCGCAGCAACGTCGTCGGCTTCGAAATCAGCCGGAGTTTCCGCACCGCCAGCTACATGCTGCTGTCGCCGGAGATGGCGGCGCTCCAGGAGATGAACGCGCTGTTCGGCGGCGGAACCTGGGTGCAGCAGGCGATCCAGTCGACGATCGGACAGAATTCCAGCGCCACCGTGCGCACCACGATCACCCTGACGCCGGCCGATCTCGAAGCGGCGCTGACCGGTCCCCTGCTCTATAATTTCTCGGCCGCGATCGAGGAGCTGCAGGGCGACGGTTCGCTCACGCCCGCGCCCAACGAACAATACGCCAACGATTCGCTGGGCGGCGTGCAATTGCCGACCGAGCCCTATCCGGTTCCGGCGATCCGGCTCGGACCCGTGCTGCGCTACCAGCAATTGCTCGAGATCGAGAAGATGGCGCAGCATCTGGTTCGCAACACGGTGCAATATTCGCGCGCGATCTGGGCGTCGCTGTCGCCGGACGAACGGGCGATCCTGCTCGAGGCCTATACGATCGGCGTGCCGCCCGGCGGCGTGACGGACGCCTCGCAAATGGTCCCGCTGCTCAATTGCGTCGAAAATCGCGTGATCGGCTACTTCGGCAACTCGATGATCATGCCGTTCACGATGCCGGACGTGCTGACGCAGGGGACCTCCAGCGTGACGTCCAACGGCGTCGCGACGGGGCAGGCGCAGGCCGATCCGGGGGACATCGAAGCCGCCTTGCTCGCCTATCACCAGGCCAGTTTTTCGCCGCCGCAGTCGATCATCGCGCTGCCCACGCGCGGCGTGCTGGGCGAAGGCGTGCTCGGCAGTTCGCCGTCGGCGGAAAAGATCGACCTCACCCGGTTCTGGAACTGGCAGGATTCGCCGGCCGACGCCGCGCCGTCGATTTCTCCGGTCACGCTGCCGGCCGGCTCGCCGTCGTTGACCGCCGGACTCACGGCGCCCAATTCGCTCGGGCAGTTGCCCTCGCTCATCAACAACGTGCTCACCGCGCCGCAGCCCAACACCAGCCTGCTGCAAGCGCTCGGCCAGAACGCCGCCAGCCAGCAGGATTTCAGCTCCTCGCTCACCGGCGCCACGCAATTGGCCGCCTTGCAGCAGAATTCCCAGAATTTGGCCAATTCCGCGCGCTCCGATGCGCTGGCCGCCAACCAGCAGCTCAATTCGCAGGCGATGGCGACGGTCGGCAACATCGTGGGCACCTATTTCGGCAATCCCAATGCGGGCTCGTCGGCCGCGGCCGCGACCCAGAAGAGCGGAAGCGGTTCTGGGGCGACGGCCGGTGGAACGACGGCCGGTGGGACTACGGCCGGCGGCGCGAAGACCGGGCAATCGGGCGGTCAGACCTCGTCCACGCCAGGCCAGGGTCCCGGCGGCGCGGGCGCGGGATCGGCGGCCGGCACTCAGGGCGCGGCCGGCGCCAGCCCGGGCGGCGCCGGCGGCGCCGCTTCGGGGCCGCCGGCCGGCGGCCCCTCCGGCCCGAGCGGGCCAGCGGTGGGATCGTGACAACCGAAAGAGACTGCGGCGAGGCAGGCGTTATTTAGGAACAGCACCATGGCGCACGGACCAATCAAATCTGCGGGGGCAAACCCCGGTCCCGGCGCGGGGCCGATCGGCGCCAAGCCGTTCTCCGGCGTTGGCCCCGGCAAGCCGCCGCCGATCAACGTTCGCCGGCCGTCGGCGACGGCGATCCCCAATCCGCTCGCCGGATCGAGCCCATCGTCGGGACCGAGCGGCGCGGTCGCGCCCAATCCGCTGGGAAGCCCGCCGAACACATTGGGGGTCGGCCCCGGTCCAGGCCCGGGTTCGGGAGGCGGAGTATCGGCTGGGCCGGGCGGCGGCGTCTCGTCCGGTCCGGGCGGCGGGGTTTCGTCGGGTCCGGGTCCGGGTCCGGGGCCTGGCCCGGGTCCGGGCGGCGGCGCCTCGTCGGGCCCCGGCGGCGGAGTTTCGTCGGGTCCGGGTCCGGGTCCCGGGCCTGGCCCGGGTCCGGGCGGCGGCGCCTCGTCGGGTCCCGGCGGCGGGGTGTCATCTGGTCCTGGTCCCGGCCCAGGCCCCGGTCCCGGCGGCGGGGTTTCGTCGGGTCCCGGGCCTGGCCCGGGCCCCGGCGGCGGCGTCTCGTCCGGCCCCGGGCCCGGCCCTGGCCCAGGTCCCGGGGGCGGCGTTTCGTCGGGCCCCGGCGGCGGGGTTTCGTCTGGTCCCGGCCCCGGTCCCGGGCCTGGGCCGGGAGGCGGCGCTTCGTCGGGCCCCGGCGGTGGCGTTTCATCAGGTCCTGGTCCCGGGCCCGGGCCTGGCCCAGGTCCCGGAGGCGGCGTTTCCTCCGGCCCCGGAACCGGGGTTTCCTCGGGTCCCGGGCCCGGCCCTGGCCCAGGCCCCGGTCCCGGCGGCGGCGTCTCGACCGATCCCGGGGGTGGGGTCTTGTCCGGTCCCGATCCGGGAGGCGGGGTGACGTCCGGCCCGATTCCCGGCAATGGCGTGGCGACCGGCGTGCTGGGTTCCGGGCCCTATGACGCCCAATTGATGTCGAGTTTCCTGAACCTGATTCAGAGCGGGACGTCGCCCGACGCCGTCGAGGCGCAAAACATCATCCTGCGCCGGATCGCGCTGCAGGGCGACGTCGTCGCCTCGCGGGTGCCGCCTCCGCTCAACATTTCGGAGATCGGCGGCTACATCAATTTGCTGACGACGCTCAACCAGACCGACATGCTGGCGCAGACCCTGGCGGGCGTACTCGGCGTCGCCGGGCCGGTGCCGACGCTCGGCTGGGTCAGCAATTCGGTGTCGCTCGGCCTGGCGCAGGTGCCCAACGACCGCCCCGCGGTCGCCGCGCAGGCGTCGATCCCGATCACCATCGCCATCCGCACGGACTTCCTGCCCGCCTTCCAGGCCGCGATGACGACCCTGCACAATCAGGGGGCGACGCTGCCGCTGCTGTCCGGCCCGATCGCGCTGCCTACCGCGCAGCCCGGTCTGCTGCCGACCGCGATCGACCCGATGCCCTACCTCGGCCGCGCGCTCGACGTCGTTCCGGGGACGGCGCTGGTCAATCCGTCGACCGACGCGATCGCCCTGGTGAGTTCGACCGGTCCGGCCGGCCCCTATCAGCTGGCGGCGCAGGTCCTCAGCCCGGGAACGGTCGCCGTGGCGGGCGCGAATTGGACGGCGCTCCAGTGCACCGCCACCGCCTGCACGCCGGTCGCGTTGAGCAACGCGCAATTCGTGCCGATCGCGCCCCTGCTCGCGACGGTCGGCTTCTATCCGGCGAACCCGCTGCCGATCCCGACCTCGCTGACTTCGCTCGGTTGGGGACATTTCACCAACGTGACCGGCCTCGTCGCCGGGCAGACCGCGCTCGGCGACGAACTGGCCAATATCTACACCTGGTCGCAAATCGTCCAGAGCGCGTTCGCCGGGGCGCTGAACTGGCTATGGAACGGCTCGACTTTTGCTGCGAGCGCGGGGTCATGATCGCTGGTCGATCCACGCCGCCGTCGTCGCAAACAACGGAACCTGCCGGACTCCTCTATCGAATCGACGCCTCCGTTCCCGAAGCGAGCTTGACCCGCAGCGCCGCCGACGCTTTTGCGTGGGCGATCGCGATGTGAGCGATCAGTCGCGCCGCACGGGCGTTGTCGCCCTCGATGCAGGCGGTTTGCAACCGGGTCGCCAGTTCCTGCACCTGCCGCGCCCCGAATATGCCGGCATTGGCCAGAAGCTTGTGCGCTTCGCCGCCGATTTCGGCGAGCGCCGAGGCCGGATCGAGCCGCGCCAGCGCCGCCGTTTCCTCGTCGACCCGCAGCAGGCACAATTGAAGGAACGGCAGGAATCGCTTGGCCGGCAGGCTCGAAGCGAGTTCGTCGAGCACGCTTTCATCGAGCACGGCGAGCGCTTCGATCGCTTCGCCGTCGGCGCTCGGCGCCGTCGCCGGCGCCCCGGATCGGTCGATCCAGCGCACCACCGTCTCGACCAGCAGCCCCGGCTTCAGCGGCTTGGCGAGATAGTCGTCCATCCCCGCCTCGAGGCAGCGACGCTGGTCCTCCTTCATCGCATTGGCGGTGATCGCGATGATCGGCAGCCGCGCTCCGCCGCGCTCGGCCGCGCGGATCTGCCGGGTCGCCGACAGCCCGTCGACGTTCGGCATCTGGATGTCCATCAGCACCAGGTCGTAGCGGTTGCGCGCGACCGCCTTGACCGCTTCGGCCCCGTCGGTGGCGACGTCGACGACATAGCCGACCCCTTCGAGGATCATGGTCGCGACCTCGACGTTGACGTCATTGTCCTCGGCCAGCAGGATCCGCCCGGCGTGAATCGCGCTGATCCGCCGGCCGTCGCCGGCGGATCGTTCGTTGCGGTCGTCAAAACCGGGCCCGGCGTGCGGCAGCACGACCTCGAACCAGAACACGCTGCCGCCGTTCGGCCGGTCGATCACCCCGATGTCGCCGCTCATCATCTCGGTCAGTTTCTTGCAGATGCTGAGCCCGAGCCCGGTGCCGCCGAACCGCCGGGTGATCGAGCCGTCGGCCTGCTCGAACGGCTTGAACAGCCGCCGCTTGGCCTCGTCGTGGACCCCCGGCCCGGTGTCCTTGACTTCGCAGCGCACCCGCGAACTCCCGCCGCCGAGGCCGGTCGTGCTGACCGTGATCGCGACGTCGCCGCGCTGGGTGAACTTGATCGCGTTCGACAACAGGTTGAGCACGATCTGGCGCAGCCGGGTCGGATCGCCGTGCAGCGCGCTGTGGGCGATCGCGGTCATGTCGGCCGAGAACGACAGGTTTTTCTCCTCGGCGCGCGGCGCGAGCAGATTGATGCTGCGTTTGAGCAGCGATTTCAGATCGAAATCGATTTCTTCGATGTCGAACTTGCCCGATTCCAGTTTCGAGATGTCGAGGATGTCGTCGATGATCGTCAGCAGCGAATCGGCGGAATAGCGGATCGTTTCGCTCATCTTGCGCTGGCGCGGCGTCAGCTCGGTGTCGAGCAGCAGCGCGTTCATCCCCATGATGCCGTTCATCGGCGTGCGGATTTCGTGGCTCATCACCGCCAGGAACGCCGACTTGGTCCGATTGGCCGCCTCGGCGATGTCGCGCGTCTGCTCGAGCGCCTCGCCGGCCTCCTTGCGATCGGTGATGTCGAAGCTGACCCCGATGAGATGGCCGCCCCGGCCATTGGCGCCGCGCTTGAGGATCGCGGCCGCCTTCATGTGCCGCACCCGCCCGTCCGACCGCACGATCCGGTATTCGCTGTCGAACTCGCGCGCGCCCGCCGCCGCCGCGCGAAGTTCGCCGTCGACCCGCGCCCGATCGTCGGCGTGCAGGTGCGCCAGCGCTTGCGGATGGGGCGCGCCGTCGGTGCGGGCGATGCCGCGCAGCTTGAACATCTGGTCGTCCCAGCGCGCCAACTGCGTCTCGACGTCCATGTCCCAGAAGCCGAGATTGGCCGCCTCGGCGGCGACCGCGAACCGCTCGTTCGTCTCGGTGAGCTTGGTCTCGATCGCCTTGCGCTCGGTGATGTCGATGCTGACCCCGATCAGGCGGCCGCCGCCCCCGGCTGGATCGCGTTTGAGGGTCGCGGCCGCCTTCATGTGCCTGACCTCGCCGTCGGGCCGGACGATCCGGTACTCGGTGTCGAATCGGCTTTCCCCTGCCGCGGCGGCGAGGATCCCGCTCTCGATCCGCGCCTGGTCGTCGACGTGCAGGTGTTCGAACTGCAGCGGATCGTGCTCCGCCTCGGTGCGCGTCAGGCCGCGCATCCTGAACATCTGATCGTCCCAGCGGATCAGCCGCGTCTGGATATCGAAGTCCCAGAACCCCAGGCTCGCCGCCTCGGCGGCGACCGCGAACCGCTCGTTCGCCTCGACGAGCTTGGTCTCGATCTGCTTGCGATCGGTGATGTCGGCGATCGAGGAGATCACTTTGGCGCCGTCGTTGGTCATCAGCGGGCTGAGCCCGATTTCCAGCGGGAATTCGCTGCCGTCCTTGCGCCGCCCGAACAGATCCTGGCCCACTCCCATCGCCCGCGGCATCGGCGTGGCCAGAAACGTCGCCCGCTGGCGCGCGTGATCGGCCTTCAGCCGATCGGGCAGCAGGATGTCGATCGAGCGTCCCATCAATTCGGCGCGCGGATAGCCGAAGATCGCCTCGGCTCTGGCGTTGACGAGTTCGATCCTGCCGTCGGTGTCGACCATGATCGTCGCGCTCGGCGCCGATTCGATCACCTGGCTGAACCGCTCCTCGAGCTTGCGCCGGACCGCGTTTTCGATTTCGAGCGCCGCCTCGCGGTCGGTCGCCTTGGTCACGTCGGTGTTGATGCCGAGCCAGCGCAACACCCGCCCGGCGTCGTCGCAGACCGGCGCGATCCGGGTCATGAACGGCCGATACACGCCGTCCGCGCCGCGGATCGGGAACGTCATCTCGAACGGCTCGCCGGTGGCGAGCGACGCGTTCCAGCGCTCGACCACCATCGGCAGAACCTTTGGGTCATGCACCGATCGCCAGCCCTCGCCCGCCATATCGGCGGGCGAGGCGCCGGTGTAGTCGTACCAGCGCCGATTGAACCAATAGAGCCGCCCGTCCGGCTCGGCCATCCAGCACAGACTCGGGATGCCGTCGGCGAGCATGCGAAATTCCGCCAGCGTCCGGCTCAAGACGGCGGTGCGCTCGCCGACCCGCTGTTCGAGGCGCGCGTTGTTGGCTCTCGTGCGCGCCTCGCTGTCGCGCAACAGGACGCCCGTGGCCTCCTGGGCGGCGATGCGCGCGGACAGCTCGGCGTCGAGCGCGCGCATCTGCCCGGGCGAGGGCAGCGCCAGCAAGCGCGGCACGATCGGCCACAGGGCGATCGCCGTCGCCACCGACAGCGCCGCGGTGATCCCCTTGACCACGGCTTCGACGCCGTAGGCGGGAACCCACAGCGTGACGATCGAGAAAAGATGGGTGAGCGCGCACGCCAGGACGAACGCGGCGAACAGGCCGATGAGCCATCGGTGGCGGAAATCGTGGCGCTCGCGGGCGAACCAGGCGAGCGCGAGCGGAATCGACAGATAGGCGAGCCCGATCACCGCGTCAGCGCCCGCATGCAGCGCCACCAGCCCCGGCGCCCAATTCAGGCAAAAGCCGTGCGCGATCAGCCCCGACGGGTTGAATAGCCACTCCCAGATTGACAAAGTCGGTTCCTTCCGTGACCCGACGCGGCGATACACGGTGACAGGAACGCGCCCGATGCGGACCGGGCTTCCCGATTGATTTCGATCAGGTCGAAGCGAATGAACGCCCAGCCGTCGATGCGTCAGAAAACCGGCGACGATGCCCTGGGCGGCTCAGGCCTATAGCATCGCGGGTCCGCGGGCAAACGGCCCCCCCCCGATCGGCGTCGGCGGCCGGTCGCCTCGCAAGGGTCGACGCGCGCCGCCGCGGGCAACGACTCCTGGGCGATTTCCAGGAGACGGCGGCCTCGCGTCTCTGAATCGACGAGGAACGAAGAGCGCTCGGCCCGGCGCCCGCCGAGACCGTCATTCCACGAAGATCCATGATCGGTCGTGCAGCTGACGAAGTCGGGGCGCATGGCGCGGGCGCGGAGAACATGCTCGGGCTCGCGCAGCCGGCCGTGGTCTGGCCGATGAATCGCCCCGTGCACGCCCGACTGGCCGAGATGACGACCGAGCGAGGGAAAGATGCATTCGCCTTCCTCTCGAACGACCCCGCGTGGACCCGCTGTATCCCATGGAATATAGCGTTGACGGCGCATCGGCCAGGGAGCATAGTCGAGCCCTTCGCTCGGGGTCATCGGCGAAGCAGGAAAACGGCTGGCGGTCGGCTCGTTCCGGCCCAATTCGAATTGGCGTGATCGGCGCGAAGGCCGACGCGGACCGCGAGAAACAGCCGAGGATCGCCGCCAGATGCGACGCCGAATGGCGCTCATTGCCAAGGAGGAAGCAAAATCATGTTCCAGCAGGCTCTGGAGAAAGTCTCCAAACAGGTCCTCATTCGCGACCGCTATGACAATTTCATCGGCGGCAAATGGGTCGCCCCGGTCGAGGGGCGCTATTTCGACAATCCGAGCCCGATCACCGGCAAGAAGCTGTGCGAGGTTCCGCGCTCGTCGGGCGCCGACATCGAGCTCGCGCTCGACGCCGCCCATGCGGCCAAGGACGCCTGGGGCAAGACCTCGGTCCAGGATCGCTCGCGCGTTCTCAACAAGATAGCCGACAAGCTCGAGGCCAATCTCGAACTTCTCGCGCTCGTCGAGACGCTCGACAACGGCAAGCCGATCCGCGAATCGACCTATGCCGACATGCCGCTGGTCGTCGACCATTGGCGCTATTTCGCCAGCGTGGTGCGCGCCCAGGAGGGCGGCATTTCGGAGATCGACCACGACACCGTCGCCTATCATTTCCACGAGCCGCTCGGCGTCGTCGGCCAGATCATTCCGTGGAACTTCCCGATCCTGATGGCGACCTGGAAGCTCGCCCCGGCGCTCGCCGCCGGCAATTGCGTCGTCCTCAAGCCGGCCGAGCAGACGCCGCTCGGCATTCTCGTGGTGATGGAGCTGATCGCCGACATCCTGCCGCCCGGGGTCATCAATGTCGTCAACGGCTACGGCATCGAGGCGGGCAAGCCGCTCGCCCAGAACAAGCGCATCGCCAAGATCGCGTTCACCGGCGAGACGACGACCGGCCGCCTCATCATGCAATACGCCTCGGACAACATCATCCCGGTGACGCTCGAACTCGGCGGCAAATCGCCCAACATCTTCTTCGCCGACGTGCTCGACGCCGACGACGACTATTTCGACAAGTGTCTGGAAGGCTTTGCGATGTTCGCGCTCAACCAGGGCGAGGTCTGCACCTGCCCGAGCCGCGCGCTGGTGCAGGAGTCGATCTACGACCGGTTCCTCGAGCGCGCGGTCGCGCGCACGAAGCAGATCAAGCAGGGCCATCCGCTCGATCCGACCACGATGGTCGGCGCGCAGGCCTCCAACGATCAGCTGGAGAAGATCCTCTCCTACTTCGACATCGGCCGCCAGGAGGGCGCCAAGACGCTCACCGGCGGCAAGCGCGCCCATCTCGAAGGGGAGCTCGCCGAAGGCTATTACGTGGAGCCGACGATTTTCGAAGGCCACAACAAGATGCGCGTGTTCCAGGAGGAGATTTTCGGCCCGGTCGTCTCTGTCGCCAAATTCAAGGACGAGGACGAGGCGCTCGCGATCGCCAACGACACGCTCTACGGGCTCGGCGCCGCGGTATGGACCCGCAACGGCAACCGCGCCTACCGCTTCGGTCGGGCGATCCAGGCGGGCCGCGTGTGGACCAATTGCTATCACGCCTACCCCGCCCATGCCGCGTTCGGCGGCTACAAGGCGTCGGGCATCGGGCGCGAGACCCACAAGATGATGCTCGACCACTACCAGCAGACCAAGAACATGCTGGTCAGCTATTCGACCAAGGCGCTCGGCTTCTTTTGAGCAGGCCATGCGGCGCGGGCTCCGGCCCGCGCCGATCTCTCGGGAAGGACGGCAGCCCATGGTCGAGCGGGTGGAGATCACTGACGCCGCGGCGGCGATCGTCGCGCGCCTGCGGGGGCAGCACGGCGCGCTGATGTTCCATCAGTCGGGCGGATGCTGCGACGGCTCGTCGCCGATGTGCTATCCGGCGGGCGACTTCCGGGTCGGGCCGCAGGACGTGCTGCTCGGCGAAATCGCCGGCTGCGCGTTCTACATCGGCGCCGCCCAGTTCGCCTATTGGGAGCATACCCAGTTGATCATCGACGTGGTTCCCGGCCGCGGCTCCGGCTTCTCGGCCGAGGCGCCCGAAGGCGTGCGCTTCCTCACCCGAAGCCGGGTGTTCACCGACGAAGAGGCCGCCGAACTCGCCGCCGCCGGCCCGCCGGCCCGGGCGGCCTGATCGGGCGCGATCGCATTCGGCCCGGAGGCCGGTCGCGGCCGTTCAAGGCAATCCGACCGCCAGGACCTGACGCCCCGCCGGTTTCGCGCGCTGGAGCCTGCGGCGGCGCAAATCGGGAGGGACGCCATGGACATCAGCTTGTTGATCAACGGCGACGCGATCGGCGCCGCGGACGGGGCGACCTTCGAGCGCAGGGATCCGTTCACCGGGCGAGTCGCGACGCGGGCGGCGGCGGCGGGCGTCGCCGATGCGCGGGCGGCGGCCGACGCGGCGGCGGCGGCGTTTCCGGCCTGGTCCGAGGTCGGGCCGAACCAGCGGCGCCGGCTGCTGCTCGCGGCCGCCGACATCCTGCAGGCCAGGGTCGCCGAATTCACCCGGCTGATGATCGAGGAGACCGGCGCGACGGCCCCCTGGGCCGGGTTCAACGTCATGTTCGCCGCCAACATCCTGCGCGAGGCGGCGGCGATGACGACCCAGGTGGCCGGCGAGGTCATTCCCTCCGACAAGCCGGGCACGCTGGCGATGGCGGTGCGCCAGCCGGCCGGCGTCGTCGTCGGCATCGCGCCGTGGAACGCGCCGGTCATCCTGGGCGTGCGCGCGCTCGCAATGCCGCTCGCCTGCGGCAACGCCGTCGTTCTCAAGGCGTCCGAGCTCTGCCCCGGCACGCACGAGCTGATCGGCCGGGTTCTGGTCGAGGCGGGCCTGCCGAAGGGGGTCGTCAATGTCGTCACCAATGCGCCCGCCGACGCGGCCGCGGTCGTCGAGGCGCTGATCGCCCATTCCGCGGTCAGGCGGGTGAATTTCACCGGCTCGACCCGGGTCGGCCGGATCGTCGCCGAACTCGCCGCCCGGCATCTGAAGCCTGTGCTGCTGGAGCTCGGCGGCAAGGCGCCGCTGGTGGTGCTCGACGACGCCGATCTCGACGGCGCGGTCAACGCCGCCGCGTTCGGCGCGTTCATGAACCAGGGCCAGATCTGCATGTCGACCGAGCGGATCATCGTCGACGAGAGCCTCGCCGACGGCTTCGTCGCCAGGCTCGCCGCCAAGGCCGCCAGGCTCCCCGCCGGCGACCCGCGCGGCCATGTCGTGCTGGGATCGATGATCGACATCGGCCCGGCCGAACGCATGGACGACTATATCGCCGACGCGCTCGCCAAGGGCGCCGTGCTCGCCTGCGGCGGCAAGCGCGCCGGGACGGTCGTCGAGGCGACGATCCTCGACCGGGTGACGCCGGCGATGCGGATTTACGCCGAGGAATCGTTCGGCCCGGTGAAGTCCGTCGTCCGGGTCAGCGGCGTCGACGAGGCGGTGCGGGTCGCCAACGACACCGACTATGGCCTGTCGTCGGCGGTGTTCGGCAAGGACATAACGCGCGCCATGACGGTCGCCCGGCGCATTAGCGCCGGCATCTGCCACATCAACGGGCCGACGGTGCACGACGAGGCGCAAATGCCGTTCGGCGGCATGGGCGCCAGCGGCTACGGCCGGTTCGGCGGCAGGGCGGCGATCGCCGAGTTCACGGATCTGCGCTGGATCACGATCGAGGATCCCCAGCAGCACTATCCCTTCTGAATCTCGAAATCCCCGGCCTCGGCGCGACCGCCGGACCGATTTCAGCGCGACCGTCGGCCGCCCCGACGCCATGCGTCGACGCCGGCCGCGCTTGTCTGCCGATGTCGGAAGGACATATCGATTTCCTCGAGAGGCAGCTCGATCCGATCGGGCGGATCGGGCTCGAACGCCGCGCGCAGGCGCATGTCGCCGGCCTCGGCGAGGGCGGAGCGCCTGGGCTGCGCGGCGAGACGTGGCGGTTCCACGCGACGGCGCAAGCAGCCTTACACTTTGCAACCGTTTTACGACGATTATTCCTAGATTTGATTCATTCTAAGCTCTGAAGCCGTAGTTTTGTCTGATTCCAGAGTGATGCTATATTTGTTGACAGGGATTGAATTCCTCACTTTACTGCGCGCGCCCTGACCCTCCGGTCAAGCAGGAGCGCGCCGTGCCTATTTGTCGTCGGACCGATTGGAAGCAGACGGCGCCAACGGCTCGCAGGGTTGCGGCGGGCGGCGTCGCTGTGACGATGAGTCTCGCCTTCGGCGCGTCGGCCCAATCGACGACGCCGAACCCGGCGCTCGCGCCCATTCCCGGCTCGGCGTCCGTGGCGGCCGATGCCGGCGAATTCGTCGAGACGCCGGTCGGCGCGGGCGCGCCGGCGGCCGGGGCGCCGCCTGCCGCGGCCGGCGCCGGCGCGCCGGCGTCCCCGCCTCCGGCTGCGAGCGCCCTGGGCCCGTTCGGGTTCATCGGCGCCAACTGGCACAGTTCGAGCATGCTCGGCGACATCTGGGGCCTCCGGCCGGCGCTCGCCAGATACGGCATGACGCTCACGATCCAGGAGCAGAGCGAGGTTCTCGGCAATGTCAGCGGCGGCCGGCGGCAGGGGTTCGAATATGACGGGCTCACCACGGCGACTCTGCAGCTCGACACCCAGCGCGCGTTCGGACTCTACGGCGGCCTGTTCAACGTGAGCGGCCTGCAGATTCACGGACGGAGTCTGAGCGCCGACAATCTGCTGACCCTGCAGACGGCGAGCGGCATCGAGGCCGACCGGGCGACCCGGTTGTGGGAGCTCTGGTACCAGCAGAAACTGTTCGACGACAAGCTCGACATCAAGATCGGCCAGCAGAGCCTCGACCAGGAATTCATGGCCAGCCAGAACGCGAGCTATTTCATCAACACGATGTTCGGCTGGCCGATGCTGCCCTCGGCGGACCTGCCGGGCGGCGGCCCGGCCTATCCGCTGTCGGCGCTCGGCGTGCGCGCGCGGGCGCATGTGACGGATTCGGTGACCGTGCTGGCGGGGGTCTTCAACGGCAGCCCGGTCGCCGACAACGCCGGCGATCCGCAGATGCGCAATCCCTCCGGCGTCAGCTTTCCGCTCAACGGCGGCGCGCTCGCGATCGCCGAATTGCAATTCGCCTATCCCTCGGCCGGCACGCTGGTGAAGGCCGACGAAGCGGACCCGCTCGGGCGCACCTACAAGATCGGCGTCTGGTACGACACCGAGAGCTTCGCGGACCTTCATTATGACAACGCCGGCCTGTCGCTCGCCAACCCCGCCAGCGACGGCGTCGCCGCGAGCCATCGGGGCAATTACGCCTTCTACGCCGTCGCCGACCAGATGATCTATCGCTTCGCCGATGACCCAGACCGCAACATCAGCGTGTTCGTCCGCCCGATGTTCACGCCGCTGCAGGATCGCAACCTCATCAGCTTCAGCCTGAACGCCGGCCTGACGCTGCACGAGCCGTTCTTCGGGCGCGACGACGACACGTTCGGCCTCGGCGTCGATTTCGCGCGCGTCAGCAACAGCGCCACCGGGTTCGACCTCGACACCGCCTTCTACAATCCCGGCGTCTATTCGCCCGCGCGACACAACGAGACCGTGCTGGAGGCGACCTATCAATACCAGGTCACGCCGTGGTGGCAGATCCAGCCGGACATCCAGTATGTGATCACGCCCGGCGGCGGCATCGTCAATCCGGACAACCCGGCCCAGCGGATCAGGAACGAGACCGTGCTCGGGCTGCGCACGAACATTACGTTCTGAGCGGCGCGGGCAGGATCGGACGCGCCCTCGAGGGGGACTGTCGCGTGAGGCAGGCGAAGGAAACGACGATGACGAAGGGTTCTCGGAATACCGCTCGCGCCGCGCTCGCAGGCGCCGCGGCGCTTTGGGTCGTCGGCGCCGCGCCCGCGCGCGCGGACAGCGTGCTCGAGGGCCTGCGCCGCCATCCGACGCTGACCTCGACGATCACCGACAATGGCGATCTCAACCCCTATGCGGTGGTCGTCGCGCCCGTCTCGTCGGGCAAGATCCAGAAGGGCGACGTCCTGGTCGACAATTTCAACAACACCTCGAACCTGCAAGGCACGGGCGGCACGATCATCGACTACAATCCCGCGACCCGCGCGACCACGCTGTTCGCCAAACTGCCGCAGAGCTTCGCGCAATGCCCCGGCGGCATCGGGCTGACCACCGCGATGGCCGTGCTGAGCAGCGGCTGGGTGATCGTCGGCAGCACGCCGAGCACCGACGGCACGACCGCGACCAAGGGGCCGGGTTGCCTGCTGGTGTTCGATTCCAGCGGCAAGCTCACCACCGTCTGGTCGGGCTCGCACATCAACGGCCCCTGGGGCAACATGGCGGTCATCGACAACGGGGCGAAGGCGACCCTGTTCGTCAGCATGTCCGGCTTCGATCTTCCCGCGCCCTCGAAGCTCGATCCGGCGACGGGTCTGCCGGTCGTCGTCGCGAAGGCGACCGTGCTGCGCATCCAGCTCGCCATTCCCCCGGGCGGACCGCCCAAGGTGACGAGCCAGACCGTGATCGCGAGCGGTTTCGCCCAGCGCGCCGACAAGGACGTGTTCCTCATCGGCCCGACCGGCCTCGCGCTGATCGGCGACACGCTCTACGTCTCGGACGCGATCGAGAATCGCATCGTCGCGATCCCCGACGCTCCGACCCGAACCGCCAGCGCCGGAACCGGCCGCACCGTGACCAAGGACGGCCTGTTGCAGCGCCCGCTCGCGCTCGCGGCGACCGCCAATGGCCATATCCTCGCCTGCAACGGCAAGAACGGCCAGGTGGTCGAGTTCGACCCGGCGACCGGCAAGCAGCTGGCGGCGCAATGGGTCGATTCGAACCAGGCGCAATCGCCGCCCGGCAACGGCGACCTGTTCGGCCTCGCCATGGCGCCCGACGGCAGCGGCTTCTATTATGTCGAGGACGACACCAACATGCTTGCCAAGGCGACGCCATGACGGAAGGTCGCCAGACGCGCCGCGGCTTTCTCGCCGCGACGGCAGGCCTCGCCGCCGTCGCGGGGGCGGGCCTTGCGCCCCGGCCGGCGCGCGCGCTCGACGACGCGCCGGGCGCGGCGGCCGGCGCGACGGAACCCTTCTGGGCGACGCACCAGGGTGGAATCGTCACGCCGGCGCAGGCGCACACCTATATCGCGGCGTTCGATCTGACCACCGACAAGCGCGACGAACTCGCCGGACTCCTGCGACGCTGGACCGAGGCCGCCGCGGCGCTGAGCCTCGGCAAACCGGTCGACATACCCGGCGAGGGCGATTACGCCGGGGAGCCCGACCCCGCCGACGTGCTCGACCTCTCGCCGTCGCGGCTCACGGCGACCTTCGGATTTGGGATCGGGCTGTTCGAGAAGGACGGGCGCGACCGCTACGGTCTGCGCGCGCAGCGGCCGGAGGCTTTCGTCGAGCTGCCCCACTTCCCCGGCGAGCAGCTGGCGCCGGCGCGAACCGGCGGCGATCTCTTCGTCCAGGCCTGTGCGGACAATCCACAGGTCGCGTTCCACGCGGTCCGCCAATTGGCCCGCCTCGCCTATGGGCTGGCGCAGATCCGCTGGGTGCAGGCGGGATTCGTCTCGGACTATGGCCCGAGCCGCACGCCGCGCAACCTGATGGGATTCAAGGACGGCACCGGCAACCCGGCAACCGGGGACGCCGCGGCGATGGACGCCGTCGTCTGGGCGGGCGACGAGGCGCCGCCGTGGATGCGCGGCGGCAGCTATGTCGTCGTCCGGCGCGCACGGATCGCGCTCGAACACTGGGATCGGATGAAAGTCGCCTTTCAGGAGCAGACTTTCGGCCGCCAGAAGCTGTCGGGCGCTCCGCTCGGCGGCAAGAGCGAGTTCGATCCGATCGATCTCGCCGCCGCGGACGCCGACGGCAATCCGATCGTGCCCGAAAATTCGCATGTGAGGCTCGCCCACGAGGCTGCGCTCGCGGGCGCCCGGGTCCTGCGACGGTCCTATTCCTATAACGACGGCGCCAATGTCACCGCCGAGCGCTGGCCGCCGTGGCGCCAGGGCATGGAATTCGACGCCGGCCTCATCTTCTTGTGCTACCAGCGCGACCTGCGCGGCGGCTTCATCAGGATATTCGAGAAAATGTCGCGCTTCGACATGATGAACCAGTTCGTCACCAATACCGGGGGCGGCCATTTCGCGGTTCCGCGCGGCGCCGCAGAGGGCGAGTTCATCGGCCAGCGGCTGTTCGAGGCGGGGTCGTGAGGGCCGCCGCCGCGGCGGATGTTGGCGCCAATCGACCGTCGGGAGAGATGGTCGCGGGCCGTTGCGCACCCGTCGCCCTCGTCGTGGCGCTCGTTCTCGCCGTCGGCGCGAGCGCACGCGCCGAGGACCTCGCGACCTATCCGCTGACTTTGAAGAACCATCGATTCACGCCCGCGGAGATCCATGTGCCGAGCGGCAAGCCTTTCTTCGTCGTCGTCAGCAATCAGGACGACACGGCCGACGAATTCGAAATGCACAATCCGGCGATCGAGAAGGTCATCCCGGCCGGCGCCGAAGGCAGGGTGCGGCTGCGTCCGCTCGGACCCGGCCGGTTTCCCTTCTTCGGCGACTTTCACCAGGACACCGCCCAGGGAGTGATCGTATCGGAGTGAACGCCGCCGACCCGCCGGCCGGTCGGCCGAGCGCGCCGTCGGTCGCCGCCGCCGGCGACCAGCGACGCCGCAGCTTCGTTCATCCGGCTTCAGATAGGTCCCGCATCCTCTCCACGCGGCGGGCTTTTGCGCCGCCGGGGCCTATTCTCGAACCCAATTATGACG
>JBEKZS010000040.1:0-35211 GCA_049509635.1 Roseiarcus sp. | reverse complement strand
TCACCCGATGGGCGCGCGCCATCCGCCAGCCGTCAAGGTCGCGCTCGGCCTTCATCCGGCGCGCGAGCGCCTTCGGCGAGATCGGCTCGATCGCGGGCGCGCGGTCGCCGCGCGGGAACAGCCGGCCGACCGCGTGCATGACAGTCAGCGCCGGCGTGCGCGGCGCGATCGTGAAGGCGATCGAACGACGCGTGCGCGCGGCGAGCGCGGCGAGCGCGCGCGCAATGTCGATCCCCTCGTAGTGGATCAGCGAATCCATCGCCACGACATGGTCGAACCGGCCCAGCGTCGGGTCGAGCATGTCGCCGACCCGGAAGGTCACCCGGCCGGCGCCGAGGTCGCGCGGCGCGCGCTCGTGCGCAAGGCCGACGAGGGTCGGCGAAATATCGATCGCGACCACTTCGGCGCCGCGGCGCGCGGCCTCGATCGCCAGCGCGCCGGTGCCGCAGCCCGCATCGAGCAGCCGCAGCCCGCTCATGTCGGCGGGCAGCCAGGACAGCAGCGCGCCACGCATCGAATCGCGGCCAGCGCGCACGGTCGCCCGGATGCGCCCCACCGGCGCGTCCGAGGTCAGGCGTTTCCAGGCCTCGACCGCGGTGCGATCGAAATAGGTCTCCAGTTCGCCGCGGCGGGCGTCGTAGGTGGCGGCGCCCATCAGTCGAACCCCAGGAATTCGAACAATTCGCGGTCCTTCATCGGCTTGGCTTCGAGCGGCTCGAAGCCGTTCCAGAGCTGGTCGGCGAGGCGCAGATATTCGTTCTGCACCGCTTCGAGCTCCGGCGAGGGCTCCATCTCGAACAGGGTCGATTTCTTCAGGCGGCTGCGCCGGACGATGTCGAGATCGGGGAAATGGGCGACCCTCTTCAGGCCGACCGCCGCATTGTAGCGGTCGATCTCGTCGGTCTTGGCGCTGCGGTTGGCGATGACGCCGCCGAGCCGGACGTTGTAGTTCTTCGCCTTGGCGTGGATCGCCGCGACGATGCGGTTCATCGCGAAGATCGAGTCGAAGTCGTTGGCGGTGACGATCAGCCCGCGGTCGGCGTGCTGGAGCGGCGAGGCGAAGCCGCCGCACACGACGTCGCCGAGCACGTCGAAGATCACGACATCGGTGTCCTCGAGCAGATGGTGCTCCTTCAGCAGCTTGACGGTCTGGCCGACGACATAGCCCCCGCAGCCGGTGCCGGCCGGCGGACCGCCCGCCTCCACGCACATCACGCCGTTGTAGCCGGTCGCGACGAAGTCCTCGACCCGCAGCTCCTCGGAATGGAACTGCACCGCCTCCAGAGCGTCGATCACGGTCGGGGCGAGCCGCTTGGTCAGCGTGAAGGTCGAATCGTGCTTGGGGTCGCAGCCGATCTGCAGCACGCGCTTGCCAAGCTTCGAGAAGGCGACCGACAGGTTCGACGAGGTCGTGCTCTTGCCGATCCCGCCCTTACCGTAGACGGCGAAGACCTTCGCCGTCCCGATCTTGACGTCGGGATCGAGTTCGACCTGCACCGACCCGGGCGGCTGCCGGTTCCTGATCGGGATGTTCATGCTGCGATCTCCGTGGCCACGCCTTCCAGGCGGTCTTCGAGTTCATCCCCCGCTCGGCGCAGGGCTTCGAGGGTCGCCGCATCGGGCGACCAGTAGTTGCGCTCGTGCGCCTCGATCAGCCGATTGGCGATCTTGGCCGAGGCGGTCGGGTTGAGCGAGGCGAGCCGCTCGCGCATCTCGGCGTCGAGCACATAGGTCTGGGTCAGCCGCTGGTATACCCAGGGCTCGACCTGGCCGGTGGTCGCCGACCAACCCATCGTGTTGGTGACATGGGTCTCGATCTGGCGGACCCCTTCGTAGCCATGCTTCAGCATGCCCTCGTACCATTTCGGGTTCAGCATGCGCGTGCGCGTCTCGAGCGCGACCTGTTCGTTGAGTGTGCGCACGACGCCCTCGCTGCGCGTCTGGTCGCCGATATAGACCGGCGCGACCGCGCCCTTGGCGCGCCTGACCGCGCGGCTGACCCCGCCGAGCGTGTCGAAATAATTGTCGACCGTGGTGACGCCGAGCTCGACCGAGTCGAGATTCTGGTAGGCGAGGTCGACACCGGCGAGCACGCTCTTCAGGAGCGCCGGCTGCTGGATCGGCCTGCCCGTTCGGCCATAGGCGAAGCCCTTGCGGCGCGTATAGATTTCGGCGAGTTCGTCCTCGTCGTCCCAGCGACCGCTCTCAATGAGATTGTTGACGTTCGAGCCATAGGCGCCATCGGCGTTGCCGAACACCCGCAGCGACGCGGTCTCGATGTCGCCGCCGTGCGCCTCGACATAGGCGAGCGCGTGCTTGCGGACGAAATTGCGCTCGACCGGCTCGTCCGCCGAGGCGGCGAGGAAGGAGGCTTCCGCGAGCAGCTTGATCTGTAGCGGCATCAGATCGCGGAAAATCCCCGAAAGCGAGATCATCACGTCGACGCGCGGGTTGACGAGGCGCTCCAGCGGGATCAGCGCGGCGCCGGCGAGGCGCCCGTAGCTGTCGAAGCGCGGCTCGGCGCCGAGCAGCGCCAGCGCCTGGGCGATCGGCGCGCCCTCCGTCTTCAGATTGTCCGTGCCCCACAGGACGAGCGCGACCGTCTCGGGGAAGGCGTTGCCATCGCTGATGTAGCGGGCGAGCAGACGCGCCGCCTGGCGCGCGCCGTCCTGCACCGCATAGGCGCTGGGGATCCGGAAGGGATCGAATCCGTGCAGGTTGCGCCCCGTCGGCAGCACGTCCGGCGTGCGCAACAGGTCGCCGCCGGGCGCCGGGGGCACGAAGCGGCCGTCGAGCGCGCGCAGAATGCCGGCGATCTCGGTGTCGCGCGTCAGGCGATCGGCGGAAACCGCGAGGTCGCGCAGCGCGGCGCGGGTAGGCTCGTCGTCGCCGAGCGTGTCGGGATCGCCGCCGTCGACGAGCGCTGCGATCGTCTCGCGCCCGATTCTCAGGCCCTGTTTGGCCTCGGCCATCGCGGCGAGCATGTCGATCCGCTCCTCGCGGGAGAGCGGCTCGCCGACGATGTGGAGGCCGTGCGGGATCAGCGTGTATTCGAGCTCCAGCACGGCCTGGCCGAGTTTGGCGATGTTCGCCTGCGCGGTCTCGTCCCAGAGCGGCTCCGGGGCGGCGAGATCGAGCGCGGCCGCCTGGGTCTGGATGAGTTCGACGAGCTCCGCGCGTTCCCTGTCGGCCTCGGGCGCCGATTGCCGCCAGCGGTTCAGCGAAGCCTTGAGATCGACGAGGCCGCGATAGAGGCCGGCGTTGGCGACCGGCGGCGTCAGATAGCTGATCAGCGTCGCCGCCGCCCGACGCTTGGCGATCGCGCCCTCGGACGGGTTGTTCGACGCATAGAGATAGAAATTGGGAAGGTCGCCGATCAGCCGGTCGGGCCAGCAGGATTCCGACAGGCCGGCCTGCTTGCCGGGCATGAATTCGAGTGCGCCATGAGTGCCGAAATGCAGCACCGCCTGGGCGCCGAAATCCTCCCGCAGCCAGCGGTAGAACGCCGAGAAGGCGTGGGTCGGCGAAAAGCCCTTCTCGAATAGAAGGCGCATCGGATCGCCCTCATAGCCGAACGCCGGCTGGATGCCGACGAAGACATTGCCGAATCTCTCGCCCAGAACCTGGATCGCGGCGCCGTCGGACTGCTGCCGGCCGGGCGCCGGCCCCCATTGCGCCTCGATGTCGCGCAGCCAGCGCTCGCGCCGCACATGCGCCTCCGCCGGCACTTTGGCGTGGACGTTGGCGAGCGCGCCATGCTGCGCCGCATTGCCTTCGACGATCGCCGCGCGCAAGGCGTCGACGCTGGCCGGCGGCTCGACGCTGTAGCCCGCCTGCTTCATGCCGTGCAGAACGCGGTGCAGCGATTCGAACACCGAGAGATAGGCCGCGGTGCCGGTGTTGCCGGCGTTGGGCGGGAAATTGAACAGCACGATGCCGACTTTGCGCGCCGCGCGCTCGGAACGGCGCAGCAGCGCGAGATTCTCGATGCGGGCGGCGAGTTTTTCCGCCCGCTCCGCGCACACGTGCATGTCCCGGGCGTTTTCCGAGCGGGGAAACGCGCAGCGCCGCGCGCAGCCGCCGCACGACGAGCCGCCCTGCGCGCGGCCGCCGAAGATCGCCGGCCCGGTCGAGCCGTCGAGCTCGGGGATCGCGACCATGATCGTCGATTCCACCGGCAGCAGGCCGCGATCGGATTCCTGCCACTGCTCCATGGTCTGGAACTCGACGGGATGGGCGGCGACATAGGGGACGTCGAGTCGCGACAGAATGTCGACCGCCGCTTTGGCGTCGTTGTAGGCGGGACCGCCGACCAGCGAAAAGCCCATCAGCGACACCATCGCGTCGATGACCGGGCGCCCGTCGCGCATGAAGAATTTCTCGATTGCGGGACGCGCGTCGAGGCCGGTCGCGAAGGCGGGGATGACCCGCAGCCCGCGCGCCTCGAGCGCCGCGATCATGCCGTCGTAGTGGCCGGCGTTGTCGGCGAGCACGTAGGAGCGCATGACGAGCAGGCCGACGGTCGCCTTGGCGCCCGCAGGGGCCGGCAATTTGTCGGCGCTCTCGGCGACCCGCCCCGCCATCCGCGGGTGATAGACGCCGACCTCGGGATAGTCGGCCGGCGGCGCCGGGTTCAGCGTGCCGCGCAGCGCGCGGCGCGGGCCGTCCGCATAGCGGTCGACGAGAAAGCCGACCATGTTGGCCACGTTCTGCTCGGAGCCGGCGAGCCAATATTGCAGGGTCAGGAAATAGGCGCGCACGTCCTGCGCCGTACCGGGAATGAAGCGCAGCAGCTTGGGCAGCCGCCGCAGCATCGCCATCTGGCTCGCGCCGGCGGTCGCCGACTTGCCCTTGCCGCCGCGCAGGCGCTTGAGCAGCGCGAGCGGCCCGCTCGTCGGCGCCGCCATGTCGAAGCGGCCCATGCGGGTCAACCTGGTCACTTCGCTCGCCGACATCGAGCACACCATCGCGTCGCAATGGTCGCGGCGCGCGGTGAGCGCGGACAGCAGCGGCTGGAAATGATCCTCGAGGAACAGCATCGTGTTGACGATGATGTCGCCTTCGGCGATGTCGGCGCGACAACGCGCCAGCGCATTGGGATCGGCGGCGAATTCGGAAGCGGCGTGCACCGCGAGCGAGAGGCCGGGGATCTGGCGTGCGAGCGTGGCGCGCGCGCGATCGGCCGCGCTGGCGGCATGGGTGTCCATCGTCACGATGACGACCCGCACGGGCGTTGCTTCAGCGCGCGAAATGGGCTTTGGCATCGTACAGGGTCTCGATGGTGATCGTCGCCACGCCGTGCTCGGTCGCGAAGCGTTCGGTGTTGCGGCGCGCCTTGCCGCGAACGAAAAATGGAATCTTGCCCAGCTCCTTCTCGGCGTCGGCCGCCCAGGCGAACGCCTCCTTCGCCGCGGCGCGGTGCGCGGCGATCTCGGCCGGTCTCGACGGGGACGGGGCGGCTGGCGCCGCGGCGCCGAGATGCGATGGCGCGGCGCCGTTCCTGAATTCGCCATCCTCCCGGAACATGCCGAGCAGATGCTCCTCCAGGCCCATCATCAGCGGATGGACCCAGGAATCGAAAATCACATTGGCGCCCTCGAAGCCCATCTGCGGCGAGTAGCGCGCCGGAAAATCCTGGACATGTACGGGCGCCGAGATGACCGCGCAGGGCAGGCCCAGCCGCTTGGCGATGTGCCGCTCCATCTGGGTGCCGAGCACGAGTTCGGGTTGCAGCGCGGCGACCTTCTCCTCGACCTCGAGATAGTCGTCGGTGATCAGCGCCTCGACGCCATAGAGCTTGGCCGCCTCGCGGACCTCGCGGGCGAATTCGCGCGCATAGGTGCCGAGGCCGACGACCTTGAAGCCGAGTTCATTCTGCGCGATCCGCGCGGCGGCGACCGCATGGGTCGCGTCGCCGAATACGAACACGCGCTTGCCCGTCAGATAGGTCGAATCGACCGAGCGCGAGTACCACGGCAGCCGCGAGGATTGCTCGGCCAGAAACGCCGACCCGTCGACTCCGGCGAGCCGCCCGACCTCGGCGATGAACTCCCGCGTCGCGCCGACGCCGATCGGCACGATCCTGGTGAACGGCTGGCCGTGGGTCTTCTCCAGCCATTGCGCCGTCGGCAGCGCGATCTCGGGATACAGCACGACGTTGAAATCGGCCTCGCCGAGCCGACCGAGATCGCCCGGGGTCGCGCCGAGCGGCGCGACGACGCCGACCTCGACGCCGAGCTCGTCGCGATGGCGGAAGCCCAGGGCGGTCGGGCCCAGGATGTTGCAGCGCGGCCGCACGCCAGCGATTCGCTCGCCGCGCGGGCCGGCGAGCGTGCGCGCCAGGCGGTAGAACGTTTCCGCCGCGCCCCAGTTCTCCTTCTTCTGATAGGCCGGCAATTCCAGCGGAATGACCGGGATCGGCAGAGCGAGCGCGGCGGCGAGGCCGCCTGGATCGTCCTGGATCAGTTCAGCGGTGCAGGAGGCGCCGACGATCATCGCCTGCGGCCGGAAGCGCTCGTAGGCCTCGCGCGTGGCCGACTTGAACAGCTCGGCGGTGTCGCCGCCGAGGTCGCGCGCCTGGAAGGTCGTGTAGGTGACCGGCGGGCGCGCGTCGCGCCGCTCGATCATCGTGAACAAGAGATCGGCATAGGTGTCGCCCTGTGGCGCATGCAGCACGTAATGGAGGCCGTTCATCGCGGTGGCGACGCGCATGGCGCCGACATGGGGCGGCCCCTCGTAGGTCCAGACCGTCAGCTGCATCGCCTAGACCTCCAGCCTGGCGCGCCGCACGAGCGGGCGGGCGAAGAGTTCGGCGAGATCGCCCGCCTGCTCGTAGCCCTGGATCGGGGTGAACAGCAGTTCGATCGACCATTTGGTCGCCAGGCCCTCCGCTTCGAGCGGGTTGGCGAGCCCGAGACCGCAGACGGTGAGGTCGGGCCGCGCCGCGCGGCAGCGGTCGAGCTGATTTTCGACGTGTTGGCCCTCGGTGACGCGAACGCCGGCCGGGAGCAGCGCGAGTTCCGGCGCGAGGTGCTGGCGATGCAGGTAGGGCGTTCCGATCTCGACGAGTTCGGCTCCGAGTTCGCGCGCCAGGAAGCGGGCGAGCGGAATTTCGAGCTGCGAATCGGGAAACAGGAAAATGCGCTTGCCGGCGAGATCGTCGCGGTAGCGCGCGAGCGCCTGCTCCGCGCGCGCCCGCCCCGGGGCGGTCGCCGCCTCGAACCTGGCGGGCGCGATCCCGAAAGCGTCCGCCGCCGCGCGCAGCCACAGCGTCGTGCCTTCGGCGCCGAGCGGAAAATTGGCGCCGATGCGCCGGGCGCCGCGTTCCTCGAGCGCGCGCGCGGTGTCGCCGAGGAAGGGCTGCGCGAGCAGGAACGAGGTGTTCGGACCGACCGGGGGGAATTCGGTCGCGCGCCGCATCGGCAGGAACCGGACCGGCGCTATTCCCAGTTCGGTCAGCAATCGCGCGAACTGATCCTCGACGACATCCGCCAGCGCGCCGACGACGAGGAGGGAATGCGGCGCGTCCTTCGCCTCGGCCGGCAGGGCCGGGACCAGCGCGGCGAGGCAGGCATCCTCGCCCTGGGTGAAGGTCGTCTCGATGCCGCTACCCGAATAGCTCAGGATTCGCACGCCCGGCGAATGATGGAGTGACTGGCGCGCCGCAGCGCGCTTCAGGTCGATCTTGATGACCTCGGAGGGGCAGGATCCCACGAGGAACAGCAGCTTGATCTCCGGGCGCCGCTCGAGCAGCCGGCCGACCACGCGGTCGAGTTCGTCGTCGATGTCGGCGATCCCCGCCAGATCGCGCTCGTCCATGATCGCGGTGGCGAAGCGGGGCTCGGCGAAGATCATGACGCCGGCGGCCGACTGGATCAAATGGGCGCAGGTGCGCGAGCCGACGACGAGGAAGAATGCGTCCTGGATCTTGCGGTGCAGCCACACGATCCCGGTCAGTCCGCAGAACACCTCGCGCTGGCCGCGCTCCTGGACGATCGGCGCCGCGCAACCCTCGATCGGGGTCGCGGCGCGCGCGGCGACCGGAGTGAGCGCGTTCATCGCGCGCCCTCGAATTGCGGCCGCGCCGGGCCGCCCGGCGAACTGGCCGATTGCAGCCTCGCCGCGCGCAGCTTCAGCACGAATTGGGTCGCGTTGATCACATAGGCGGCGTAGGCGGCGAGCGCGAGGATCATCAGGCCGCGCGCGCCGAGCCATCCGAGCGCGAGCGCCGCCAGATAGGCGCTATGCAGCGCCAGCACCAGCATGCTGAACACGTCCTCCCAGAAGAAGGCCGCGGCGAACAGGTAGCGCCCGAAAACGACCTTCTCCCAGATCGCGCCGGTGATCATGATCGCATAGAGGGTCAGGGTTTTGACCACGACCGAAAGCGTCGCGGCCGATTCGCCCTCGCCCGTGGCGAGGTAGCGCAGCACGAGCGCGAGGCTGACGAGGAAGACGAGGAACTGGGCGGGGGCGAGGATCCCCTGGACGATCGTCCAGCCGGATCGGTCGCGCCGCTCGCGCTGCTCCGGGGTGTAGAGCGGCTTTGGCTGCGCTGGGGACGGCCGACGCTCGCTCATCCGCATTGTCCTCGAATCGAGTTTGCCGTTCGCCCCGGAAAACGCCCGGGGACGGGCCGGAGTGTAAGTCCGCCGCGTTCCGACTGTCAATCTGGATTGACGTAATTTTTGTTTTACATATAGTGCGTCATGGGAGCGCAATTCGTGTCGGGCGAATGGGCGTCGGGCCGGGCGGCGGAACGTGCGCGTCGCCCGCCGGTTCGGGTTCAGCCGCGCCAGATCGGGGGCGTCGATGCAACAGGTCGGCTTTTTTCCTGAGTTTTTCGCGCGTTCCGGCCCCGACGACAAAGCGCGCGCCGATTGCGGAGCCGACGCCGTCGAGCCGGACGGCTCCTGGCAGGCCGCCCTCGGCCGCATCATCGAAGCCGAGATCATCCCGCGTCTCATGCTGTCGCAGCGCGCGCCGCACGCCACGCCCGCGGTCGGCGAGTCGGGGCAGGGGGCCGATCCCATGGAATTCGCGCAGATCCTGGTCGGCGCGGAAATGGCGCAGGCGCTGTCCTACATGGACCGTCTGCGACGTCGCGGCGGTTCGACCGACCTGACCGTACTCGATTTTCTCGCGTCCACGGCACGCTGTCTGGGGACGCTCTGGGAATCCGATCACTACGACTTCGTCGACGTGACGATCGGCCTGCGCCGCCTCCACAATCTCCTGGCGGAGTTCAGCCCTTCGCTGGAGACGACCGCGAATGCGGCGCAGTCACGCCGCGCGATCCTGACGCCGGCGCCGGGCGAGACCCATCTGTTCGGCGTTGCGATGGTCGAGCGGTGTTTCCAATCGGCGGGATGGCGGGCGCTGTTCGCCGATTCGCCGGGCCACCTCGCCTCGTTGCGCGCCAACTGGGTCGACGTCGTCGGCTATTCGCTGAGTTGCGACCGCTACCTCGACGATCTCGCCGGGGCGATCCCGAAGGCGCGCGCGGCGTCGAAGAATCCGTCCGTCGTCGTGCTCGTCGGGGGGGCCGCGTTCGTGAGGCGCCCCGAACTCGCCCTCCTCGTGGGCGCGGATGCGACCGCGCTCGACGCGTCCGCCGCGGTCGAAACGGCACAGCGCTTGCTTCGCGGGGGAGCCCTTGTGTAAAGCCATGTTGACGAGATTGTCGTCAGCCACCTTGGTCGAATCGGAAAGACGCTGTTGTGATCGAGGCTTCAGACTCCGCGCCATCGCTGGCTCGATTCGTTGCGCCGGCCGATAGTCTCGCGTCGATCGACGCCGAGACCGCCGCCGCGTTAATCGTCACCTCGTCCGACGTCGCCCTGGTGGTGGATGGCGAGGGGATCGTGCGCGACGTCGCCTTCGGCAATGCGAGCCTCGGCAAGGAAGCCTACCGCGCCTGGATCGGGCGCGGATGGGCCGACACCGTGACGTCCGAGAGCCGCGTCAAGATCGAGGAGTTGATTCGCGACGCTGCAGCGCGGACCGCGTCGCGCTGGCGGCAGGTCAACTACCCCGCCGAGCAGGGACCCGACATCCCGGTCAGCTATTCCGTCATCCGCTACGGCGAGGATCGCCGGCTCGTCGCGGTCGGCCGGGACCTGCGCGCGATGTCGGCGCTCCAGCAGCGACTCGCCGAGGCCCAGCAGGCGATGGAGCGCGAATATGCGAGGATCCGCGGGGCTGAAAAGCGCTATCGGCTGCTGTTTCAGCTCGCCTCCGAGGCGGTGCTGATCGTCGACGCCTCGACCCAGCGCGTCGTCGAGGCCAATCCGGCCGCCGGCGCCCTGATCGGCAAGGACGTCAAGAAGCTCGTCGGTCAGGGCTTCGCCGATCTGTTCGACGATTCCAGCCGGCAGGCCACCCAGTCCTTCGTCGCGGCTCTGCGCGTCGCGCCGCGGGTCGACAACGTTCACGCGCAACTGCCGGGCGCCAAGGAGGCGGTGCTGCTGTCCGGCTCGCTGTTCCGGCAGGAGAGCGCGGCCCATCTCCTGGTCCTGCTGACGCGCATGCGCGTCGGCGGCGCCCCGATTTCCGGCGAGAACGCCAATCTGCTGCGGATCGTCGAAAATCTCCCCGACGCCTTCGTCGTCACCGATCCCGATCGCCGGATCCTGACCGCCAATTCCGCTTTCGTCGACCTCGTGCAGGCGACGAGTCCCGAGCAGACGCGGGGGGAGTCGATCGATCGGTGGATAGGCCGGCCCGGCGTCGACCTCGACGTCCTGTTCGCGAATCTGCACACGCACGGCGTCGTCCGGCACTTCTCGACCATCGTGCGCGGCGAATACGGCTCGACCGAAGACGTCGAGATCGCCGCCGTCGCCGTGCCCGCCGGCGATCCCCCGTGTTTCGGTTTCACGATCCGCAGCGCAGGCTGGCGCGGGAGCCGGGACAAGCTCGGCGGCCGCGAATTGCCGCGCACCGTCGAACAGTTCGCCGATCTGGTCGGACGGGTGCCGCTCAAGAATCTCGTGCGCGAGACCACCGACCTCATCGAGCGCCTGTGCATCGAGGCGGCGCTCGAACTCACGCGCGACAATCGCGCCTCGGCCGCCGACATGCTCGGCCTGAGCCGCCAGGGCCTCTACGCCAAGCTCCGGCGCTATGGCCTGGGCGACCTGGACGGCGGCGAATCGGCCAATTGACGCCACCGGCCGCCGCGCGCGCCGGCTCGATTTCGCGCCCGGCTGCTGCGCCGGCCGCCTGCATGTGTAAATCTATATTGACACAAAAAGGCGCCAAGCATAGATTTCGTACCAATGATGAGACCCGCGCCAGCAGCCGTCCTCGAACTGCTCAAGCCCATCACGTGGTTTGCGCCGATGTGGGCTTTTGCCTGCGGCGTGGTCTCGAGCGGACTGTCGCTCTCGGCGCGCTGGGGCTTCGTGGTCGCCGGGGTCGCACTGGCGGGTCCATTGGTCTGCGCGACGAGCCAGGCGGTCAACGACTGGTACGACCGCCACGTCGACGCCATCAACGAGCCGAACCGGCCGATTCCGTCGGGCCGCATCCCCGGCCGCTGGGGTCTCTATATCGCGTGCCTCTGGACCCTCCTGTCGATCCTCGTCGCGGCGGCGCTGGGCCGTTGGGTGCTCTGCGCCGCCATCGTCGGCCTGATCCTGGCCTGGGCCTATAGTGCGCCGCCGATGCGGCTCAAGCAGAACGGCTGGTGGGGCAATTCCGCCGTCGCGCTCTGCTACGAGGGCCTGCCCTGGTTCACCGGCGCGGCGGTCATGGCGGCGAGCCTGCCGGACTGGCGGGTGATCGTTCTGGCGCTGCTCTACAGCTTCGGCGCCCATGGCATCATGACGCTCAATGATTTCAAGTCGGTCGAGGGCGACCAGCGCATGGGGGTGCTGTCGCTGCCCGTGCAGCTCGGCGTTCGCGGCGCGGTCCGGCTCGCCTGCGCCGTCATGGCCGCGCCGCAGGTCGTCGTCGTCACGTTGCTGCTCGTCTGGTCGCACCCCTACTATGCGTGCGTCGTCGTCGGGCTGCTCGGCGGCCAGCTGACGCTGATGATCGACCTGCTGCAGAATCCGCGCAAGAACGCCGCCTGGTACAACGCTACCGGCACGACGCTCTACGTGCTCGGGATGCTGGTGAGCGCGTTTGCGATGCGCCCGGCCATGATGGGGATTTCATGAGCCCGCAGCAGCCGCTCGGCTGGTCGGGCATCGTGCGGCTCGGCCTCGCGCAGACCGCGCTCGGCGCCGTCGTCGTGCTGATGACCTCGACGATCAATCGGGTGATGGCGGTGGAGCTGGCCCTCCCCGCGGTCGTTCCCGGGCTGCTGGTCGCGCTGCACTACGGCGTGCAGATCCTTCGGCCGGCCTGGGGCTACGGCGCCGACGGCGGCGGGCGCCGCACGCCCTGGATCATCGGCGGCATGGCGGCGCTCGCGCTCGGCGGCGCCGGCGCCGCGCTCGGAACGGTGGTCGCCGCGAGCAATCTGGTCGCCGGCCTCGCGCTCGCCACCGTCGCGTTCCTCCTGGTCGGCGCGGGCGTCGGCGCCGCCGGGACGTCGGTGTTGACGCTGCTGGCGACGCGGGTCGCGCCGAACCGGCGCGCCGCGGCGGCGACCACAGTCTGGGTCATGATGATCTTCGGCTTCGTCGTTACCGCGCAGACCGCCGGCCATTTCCTCGATCCGTTCAGCTACGCCCGATTGCTCGCGGTGACCACGAGCGTCGCCGCCATCGCCTTCGTCGCCGCCTCGGCTGCGGTGCTCGGACTCGAAGGGCGCCCGGAATCATCCAGCGTGACCGTCGACCGCGCGAACAAGCCCAGCTTCCTCGAGGCGTTCGCCGAGGTCTGGGCGGAGCCAGCCGCGCGGCGATTTGCAATCTTCATCTTCGTTTCTATGCTGGCCTATGGCGCGCAGGAGCTGCTGATCGAGCCGTTCGCCGCCAAGGTCTTCGAAATGGCGCCCGGGGCGACGACCCAACTCGCCGGCGTGCAGCACGGCGGCGTGCTGGTCGGCATGATCGGCGTCGGCCTCGTCGCTTCGCTGATCGGCGGCCCTCGCCTCGGCTCGCTGCGGCTGTGGACGATCGGCGGCTGTCTGGGCTCGGCCGCCTCGCTCGCGGCGATCGCGGCCAGTCCGCTCGGCGGCGCCGACTATCCGCTGCGCGCGGCGATTTTCGCGCTCGGATTTTCCAACGGCGCCTTCGCGGTCGCCGCGATCGGGTCGATGATGGGGCTGGCGGGGTCGGGCGCCGGCGCGCGCGAGGGCACCCGGATGGGCCTCTGGGGCGCGGCTCAGGCGATCGCCTTCGGGCTGGGCGATTTCCTGGGGCCGGTCGCGGTCGATATCGTGCGTCACGCCGGACAATCGGCGGTGACCGCCTATCCGATCGTGTTCATCGCCGAGGCGCTGCTGTTCCTCGTCGCCGCCGTGCTGGCCCATCGCGTCTCCAGAAGCGCAGGGACGAGCGCGCGCGGTCTGGTCGTCGCGGCGACCGAACAACCGGTCGGCGTCGGATTGTGAGCGGGATCTCGGGGAGGGCGCCTCATGGCCTCGGAACAACCATTCGACGTGGTGGTCGTCGGCGGCGGCCCATGCGGCGCCACCGCCGCCGATGATCTCGCCCGGCGCGGCCGCAAGGTCGCGCTTCTCGACCGAGGCGGCCGCATCAAGCCCTGCGGCGGGGCGATCCCGCCGCGCCTGATGCGCGACTTCGCCATACCCGACCATCTGCTGCGCACCCGCGTGAATTCGGCGCGGATGATTTCGCCCCGGGGTCAGGCCGTCGACATGCCGATCGACGGCGGCTATGTCGGGATGGTCGATCGCGAGGATTTCGACGAATGGCTGCGCGAACGCGCCGCCGATTCGGGCGCGACGCGCGTGACCGGTCAATATCAGAAGATCACCCGCGAGGCCGATGGGATCGCGGTGGTCCACTATGCGCCGAAGGACAGGACGGCCGCCGAGACGTCCCTGCGCGCGCGCCTCGTCATCGGCGCCGACGGCGCGCTGTCGGCGGTCGGGCGTCAGGAAGTGCCGGGCGCGGACAAGACCCGTTTCGTGTTCGCCTATCACGAGATCATCGAGGCCCCGAACACCGGTGTCGACGCCAAGCGCTGCGAAATCCACTATCGCGGAACGCTTTCGCCCGATTTCTACGCCTGGATCTTTCCGCACGGCGATACGATGAGCGTCGGCGCCGGCAGCGCGAAGAAGGGGTTCTCGCTGAAGACCTCGGTGCGCGATCTGCGGACGCTGACCGGCCTCGGCGACGCCGGCACCGTGCGCCGCGAAGGCGCGCCGATTCCGCTGAAGCCGCTGCGCCGCTGGGACAACGGGCGCGACGTACTGCTGGCGGGCGACGCGGCGGGCGTCGTCGCGCCGGCTTCGGGCGAGGGCATCTATTACGCGATGCTCGGCGGCCGGCTCTCCGCGGACGCCGCCGAAGATTTTCTCGCCACCGGCGACGCGCGCAAACTGGCGAGCGCGCGCAAGCGATTCATGAAGGCGCACGGCCGAGTGTTCTGGATCCTGGGCGTCATGCAGTATTTCTGGTACTCCAGCGACAAGCGCCGCGAAGCTTTCGTGAAGATATGCCGCGATCCCGACGTGCAGCGGCTCACCTGGGAAGCCTATATGAACAAGGAGCTCGTGCGCGCCGACCCGATGGCGCACGTGCGCATCTTCTTCAAGGACCTCGCGCATCTCTTCAGGCTGGCTTCGCCCTGACCGGCGAGGGCGGCCAGAGGCCTCCCGCGCGCGAGGTTCGAGGCCGGCGATTTTTCCGAAGGGGGCTGGGCGATGGCGGACTTCTTCCTCGGCGGGCGGGTCATCGACGCGATCATCGGGCTGGCGGCGCTCGAGGCGCTCGCCGTCTGCGGCTGGCGGGCGGCGACCGGGCGCGGCCCCGAGCCGCTGACGCACGCCGTCAACGTTCTGGCGGGGGCCTTTCTGCTGCTGGCGCTGCGCTTCGCGCTCGGCGGCGACGCCGGGCCGCGGATCGCGCTGTGCCTCTCGGGCGCGCTGGTCGCCCATCTCGCCGACCTGCGCGCGCGCTGGGAGGGCGCCCGGCCGGAGCCGCGCCGCGCGCCGCCGCCGCCGCTGAAGGCGACGATCTCGCTTCGCGTCGCCAAATCCGGCCCGCGCGCCGCGCCGCCTTCGCGCGAGGACGGGCCGCCGGGCGCGTGATCGTCGTTTCCAGCCGCCGGGTTGCTCCTCGCGGGCGCCGCGGCCTCAGCCGACCACGGGGAACGCCACCGCGATGGCCCAGGCGAGGCCGGCCGCATTGCCGAGCGCCGCCGGGCGCGGGTCGCCGGTGCGCGCATAGACCCAGCGGCTGACGAGCCCGTAGACGACGAAGAAAACGAAGATCGCCGGCACGATGATCACGAGAAAGAACAGCCGGTAGGGGTTGAGGGCGACGGCGCCGACGAGCGAGAGCAGAAAGCAGCATTTCGTGAAGGCGTAGCCGCCGCGCGCCGCCGCCGGGCCGCGCGTCAGCCATTCGTCGGCGAGGAAATAGAGCGCCGTGCCGCAGAACATCGCGGGGATCAGCGGCCAGCGCAGCACGTTCGGCATGAACGAGGCGACATAGGCGTCGATCGGCAGGCCGAGCCCGAGGATGTAGTAGCTCGCCAGCGCCCCGGCGGCGATCCCCAGCCGCGCCGGGGACGCGGCCCGCGCGCCCACGTCCGGCGCGCCGCGCCTGGTCAGCCACAGGCCGGCGGCGGTGAGCAGCCCGTAGAGCGCGAAATGCGCTGCCAGATAGTCGCCCAGCAGAATCGGCAGGAAGTCGGTCGGCGCCTTCCACAACAGCAGCGGCGTCAGGATCGCCGGGGCCGCCGCGAGCGGCGCCAGCCCTCGCCAGCCGAGATTGGCGCCCAGCGGCCGCGCGGAGACGATCGGCAGCAGGCGCGAGGCCGGCCAGGCGATGGCGACGAGCCCGGCGAACAGCAGCGCCAGCCATTTGCCGCGCCGGTCGACGAAGCCCGACCCGCGCATCCCGAACGACTGGTTCATCCAGGACAGCGTTTCGTCGAGCGCGTCGCGGCTGTAGAGCACGCCGATGTGCTCGGCGCCGCGCGCCAGCGCGAAACGCCGTCCGGTCCCCTTCGCCAGGTCGCCATAGGTGACCGATGCGCGCGCCGGCCCGCCGGCGGCGGCGGCGATGATCCGGAAGCCGGCGACGGTCAGCATCGAGGTCTCCCACGCGCCGTCGATCACGATCAGGTTCGGCGGATTGGTCGGCGTCACGTCGCGGCCGAACAGCGACAGCGCGGCGGTCGCCGCCACGCCCGGATTTTCCATGGCGTATTGGACGACGAGGTCCGAGGCCATGGAATGCCCGACCAGCGCCAGGCGCCCGTCGACCCCCGGCAACCCTCGCGCATAGGCGACGATCTCGCCGATCTCGGCGAGCAGGGTCTGCGTGCTCTTCTGCATGTCCGCGATGCCGCCGGCCAGCGGTTGCGGGTTGCGGCCATGGCCGGCGAAGTCGAAGGTCACCGCGACATAGCCGTTCCTGGCGAGCGTCACGGCGATCGGCTGCATGAATTGCTGCGATCCGGCAAAGCCGTGCGCGATGACGATGGCCGGTCCGGGCGGGGCGGCGGCCGACCGGAAGATGGTGACCGGGATCGATCCGACGCGCGCCGTCGTCACGATCAGTCCATCGTCGGCGCCCGCGAGCTTCCAAAGGCTCGACAGCACGAGGAGGATCGCGCCCAGCGCGACGAGGATCGCCGTCCTGTTCATCAGCGGGCTTGGCGCCGCGCCGGGCATCGACGATCCACCATCCCGATAACGCTCTTTCCGCGCGTCCGCCGCGACTCACGCGCCCGGCGCCTGTGCGCGAGTTGACAACTCTGCCGCGGGTATCACAATTTCGTCAATCTGGCTTTACTCGGGCTTGTTTATCAGCTTCACTCTTTTGCGGGCGGGGTTGATTTTCTGCTCCAAGCCGGAAAGGCGCGCGCGGCATCGATCAGACCTCGGGGGAGGGCGAGATGGAGCGGGAGACCGGTTGCGAAGACGAGGGGCCGCAATTTCTGGGGGCGAACAAGAATTCCGGTGTCTATCGCCGGCATATGGCGCCAGAGGCGCTGCGGCGTTCCGACACCCACGAACGCAGGGCGCGGCTCGCCGGCGTGGTCGCCAGCGAGATCGTTCCCAGACTGCTGTTCCTCCATCACCGGACTCCGGGCGCGGGCGTCGCGATCGGGCCGCCGGGGCCTGACGAAGTCGCCGAGTTCGGCTCGCTGGTCATGGGCCCGGACATCGCGCCGGCCTCGGTCTATTTCGAGGGCATGCGGGCCAAGGGCCATTCCCTCGACAGTCTGTTCGTGAATTTCCTCGCCCCGACCGCGCGCCATCTCGGCGAGCTGTGGGAACAGGATCGTTGCGATTTCATCGACGTGACGATCGGCGTCGCCCGGCTGCAGGAGATTCTCGACCTGTTCGGCTCGCCGACGGAAAATCAGGCCGCGGGCGCCGGTCATCGCGTGCTGCTCGCCACCACCGTCGCGGAAAAGCATCTGTTCGGCGTCGACATGGTCGCCAAGTTCATGCGCGCGGCGGGCTGGGACACCGCCGTCCAGTGTCATCTGAGCCCCAAGGACAGCGCCGAACTGGTGGCGCGGGAACGGTTCGGCGTGTTCGGCATGACGCTGAGCGCGTCGTCGGGCCTCGACGCCGTCGCCGCGACGATCGAGGCGGTCCGGCGCGCCTCGCGCAACCCGTCGATCGGCGTCGTCGTCGGCGGCCCGGCGTTCGCCGGGCGTCCCGGCCTCGCCGTCCAGGTCGGCGCCGACGCCGCCGCGATCGACGCACCGACCGCCGTGGTTCTGGCCAGGAAGCTGTTGGTGGCCTGCGCGCCCCGGCCGTAAGCCGGCGCGAAACCCAGGCCGGGACCGGGTCGGTCGCGCGGCGGCTCGCCGGCGACTGGCCTCGGCGAACGATCCTGATAATCTGGCCGGCGGCGTATTGCTCTCCTCCGGAGATCCCGCGCGCCAGCGACAGGCCGGGGAGGGACGCGCCATGAGAAACAATCGCAAGACCGTCGCCGACCTCCGGGCGCTCAAGGGCAAGCGCCAGATGACGATGCTGTTCGTCGACACGCTCGAGGAGGCGGCGGCGGCGAGCGCGGCGGGCATCGATATCCTGTCGATCGTCGATTCCGTCTGGACGCCCGCGATGCGCGCGGCGGCCGGCGATTGCTTCGTGCAGGTCGGGCTGATCTACGGGCAGCTGTGCACCTACGAGGATTATCTGCGGGCGGCGCACGCCGCGATCATCCGCGGCGGCGACGCCGTCTATTGCGCGGCGAGTATCGAAACCATCGCGCGGCTCGCCGCCGAGGGCGTGCCGGTCATCGGCCATGTCGGACTCGTCCCGGCCAAGGCGACCTGGACCGGCGGCTTCAAGGCGGTCGGCAAGACCGCCGACGGCGCGATGGCGGTGTTCGAGCAGGTGCGCCGACTCGAGGCCGCCGGCGCCATCGGCGCCGAACTCGAAGTCGTCCCCGATCGGGTCGCGGTCGAGATTTCCCGCCGCACCTCGCTGATCATGCTGTCGATGGGGTCGGGACGCGGCGGCGACGCCCAGTATCTGTTCGCCGAGGACGTGCTCGGCTATACGCGCGCCCATCGGCCCCGGCACGCCAAGGTCTATCGCGACTTCCGGACCGAATACGACCGGCTGCAGCGCGAGCGGATCGCGGCGTTCGCGGAATTCCGCGCCGACGTCGAGAGCGGGGCCTATCCCGAGCCGCGCCATCTCGTGCCGATCGCCGACGCCGAATTCGAGGCGTTTCTCGCCCGGCTGCCCGACTGAGCGGTCGAGTCCCGGCGCTGCGGCGCCGCGGTCTCGCCCGTCGCCGGGCGCGGCGCCGCCGGCCTCGACCGACGCGGGCCGGCCGGCGGGGATCAGAGCCGCGAAATTGCGGTACTCGCGCCGGCGGGGTAGACTCGCGGGCCCAGTCTCAGCCGCCGCCAGGAAAGCGCCATGGTCGACAAACCCCGTTGGGAGGCGCCGCTCCGCATCCAGCCCAAGGCGGACGAGTTCGGCTTCGACCTCGATCGCGCGCTCCAATCGATCGTGTCGCTGCGTTCGGTGATTCCCGAGGACGCCTTCACCGCCTCCATCCTCGGCGCCGAGCGGGCGGGCAGCGGCGTGGTGATTCGCGAGAGCGGGCTGGTGGTGACAATCGGCTATCTCATCGCCGAGGCCGAGAGCGTCTGGCTCACCGCGCTCGACGGCCGGGTCACCCCGGCCCATCCCGTGGCCTATGATCAGGAGACCGGCTTCGGCCTCGTCCAGGCGCTCGGCCGGCTCGACCTGCCGGCGCTGAAATGCGGCCGCGCGAGCGCCGCCAGTCCCGGCGATCCCGTCATTCTCGCCGGCGGCGGCCGCAAGCAGTCGGTGCGCGCGCGGATCGTCGGCAAGGACGAATTCGCCGGTTATTGGGAATATCTGCTCGACGAGGCGATTTTCACCGCGCCCGCCCATCCCTTCTGGGGCGGCGCCGGACTGATCGGCCAGGACGGCAGGCTGCTGGGGATCGGCTCGCTCCATGTCGAACAGGCAACCGGCGAGGGCGACCGGCGCGACACCAACATGATCGTCCCGATCGACCTGCTGGCGCCGATCCTCGACGACCTCATCGCCCATGGCAGGGTCGACCGGCCGCCGCGGCCGTGGCTCGGGGTCTACTCGGTCGAGGCCGAGGGCCGGGTCGTCGTCGGCGGCGTCGACGAACGCGGCCCGGCCGCAGCGGCCGGGCTGCGCCGCGGCGACATCGTCTCGGCGGTCGGCGATTCCAGCGTCGAATCGCTCGCCGACTTCTATCGCAAGCTCTGGCGGTGCGGCCCCGCGGGCGCCGAGATCCCGATCGAGGTCGTGCGCGACCGGCGCAGCCTGTGGCTGCGCGTCAGATCGGCCGACCGCTCCAGCCATCTCAAGAAGCCGCGCCTCCACTGACTCCGGTCGGGGCGCCGCCCGCCCTCGCCGACATCGAGACCCTTCCTTTAGCCGGGGCGGGAGGGGCCTGAAACCTTGATCGAGGCGCTCCGCCGCCGTCGCGTCTCATGAGCGGCGCAGCGATCCTCGTCTGCGCCCGCGCGCTGCCGTCTCGGGGAAGAGGGTTTGCCGTATGAACATGCTCATCCTCGGAGGGATGGACGCCTCCCGATGAACTCGCCGGTGATGCAAACCTATCGACTCGCCCCGCGCGGCGGGGACGCGCCAATCTGATCAACGGCCTGCGCCTGCAGCGGGCCGCCGCCTATTACCGATTGCGCGGCGAGGTCGGGCCGCTGCAGGTCGAGACGCTGCGCTTCCTGCAGGACGCCGTCGACGCCGCCTATGATGAAGCCGTCAGCGCCGCCGACGCCGGGCGTCTCACGCCGAGAATGTCGCGCCAGGAGGCGATCGGCAACAGCCTTGATCCCAAGGTCCGGCAGGACCTCGAGGAAATGTTCGCGACCTACGGCATCCCCTATGGCCCGCGCGGTGACGTGACCGTCAACAATCGCGACTGCGAGACCAGGGAGAGCGGTCAGATATATAGGGTTCCGGATGCGAGAATCAGGGATGTCTCCTTCGACCGGACGCTCTATCCGAAGACGATTAGTACACCCCAAGTCCGCGGGTTCTTCCGCGCCGATTCCCGGCCTCGGGGGGTGATCATCGTTCGTGCGAGCCAACTCGGGCGAGACAGCACCTACTTCATTCCCCGACCCCTCGATATTCCCTGATAAAGGTGTCCCCATGAAGCCGCCCGAGATCCGCATCCCAAAAAGCACCTTGGAAATATTGGATATCCAAAGCGCGATGCTTTTGACGGCTCCGAATTTCCTAGATAAAATCGGATATTTTCCGTATCGAGATCTGGATTATACTTTCCGGCAGCGGAAGGCGGGCCTCGACCACAATCGGCGACCGCTCGGCGAGGAACGCTACGAGGAACTGATGGGAATGTCCGATCGGATGCGGGCGCTGTTCGAGGCGGACCCGGAAGACAAGACCGGCGATACGCTGAAGGGATGCGTGATCATTCACGAGATGGAGGCCATTCTGCGACAGGCCCGGCGAAAGAAGTCCTGACCGCCTCGCCGTCCTCCCGGCTGAAAGACCGCCCTGGCGACCGACGATCCGTCGACGACGTCGACGCCGTGGCGGGCCTTGGCGGGCGGGGCGTCGCGGGATGCGACTTCGGGCGCCAGCGCACGGAATCCGACTTGCCATCGCCCGCGCCCCTATATATCGACATTATTTATAGATATGATATTCTTAGTAGAAGAGGCGCCGCGGCGTTGCGGCCGGGTCGAGGGAGCATCATCGCCGGCCATGACCTCGACGACAGGGTCGCAGGAACGAGGAGCGTCGTGGCGGCCCGGCCGAAGGGCTCGCTTCGCATCGCCGCCGAGTCCACAGTCGAGCCGGGATCGATGCGTCGAGGACGTGGCAAAGGATCATTCATCGCGCCTGCAAGGAGAAGCAACATGCCCGCAATCGCCAACCTTCGTCTCACAAGCTGGATCAACCGCGTCGCCGTCCTGATCGCCCTGGGCGCCGGCGCCTCGACCGCCGTCGCGCAGACGAGCGGCGAGCCGGTGACGATCGGCGTCAGCGGGCCGCTCACCGGGCAGAACGCCCAATATGGCGCGCAGTGGAAGAAGGGGTTCGATCTCGCGCTCGACGAGGTCAACGTCAGGGGCGTCAAGGGGCGGCCGTTGCAATATGTGTTCGAGGACAGCCAGGCCGATCCGCGCCAGTCGGTCGCGATCGCCCAGAAATTCGTCAGCGATCCCAAAATCGTCGTCGAGGTCGGCGATTTCTCGAGCACGGCGTCGATGGCCGCGTCCTCGATCTATCAGCGCGCCGGCCTCGTCCAGTTCGGCTTCACCAATTCGCATCCCAATTTCACCAAGGGCGGCGACTATATGTGGAGCAATTCGGTCAGCCAGGCCGACGAGCAGCCGCGGCTGGCCAAATATGCCGCCGACCTAGGCTTCAAGCGGGTCGCCGTGCTCTACCTCAATACCGATTGGGGCCGCAGCAGCCAGGCGATCTTCACCGAATCGGCCAAGGCGCTCGGCGTCGAGGTCGTCGCCGCCGAGGGCTACCAGCCTGACGAGAAGGACTTCCGGTCGACGCTGGTGCGGGTGCGCGACGCCAAGCCCGACGCGATCGTGCTGATCTCGTACTATGCCGACGGCGCCCTGATCACCCGCCAGACCCGCTCCGTCGGCCTCGCCGAGCCGATCGTGGCGAGCGGGTCGATCTATTCGCCGAAATTCATCGAGCTCGCCGGCGAGGCGGCCAACGGCGTCTACACCGAGTCGAACTTCTTTCCGAGCGATCCGCGCCCCGAGGTCCAGGCCTTCGTGACCAAGTTCAAGGCCAGGTACAACGAGGAGCCCGACGATTTCAACGCCGTGGCCTATGACACGATCATCCTCATCGCCGACGTCATCGACAAATACGGCGCCGATCGCACCGCGATCCATGACGGCCTCGCTCAGATCAAGGACGTGCCGAGCGTGATCTACGGCAAGGCGACCTTCGATCCGCAGACGCGACGGGTCGCCGGCGCGCGGGCGGTCTATCTCGTGGTCAAGAACGGCCAGTTCGTGCTCTGGGACGGCAAGAAGCCGAACGCGAGCTGAGCCGATCGCGTCGATGGCCGCCCGCGGCCATCGACGCTATGATCGGCTGGCTTCATTCGCCCGATCGAGGACGCCGCGGCTTGAGCTCGTTCATCGACTACACCGTCAACGGCCTCGTCATCGGCAACATCTACGCTCTGCTCGCGGTCGGCCTGGCGCTGATCTTCGGCGTCTCCAACCTCATCAACTTCGCCCATGGTTCGGTCTACACGATCGGCGCCTATGTCGGCTGGGCCGCGATCACCTTCCTGCATACGCCGCTGCCGGCGACCATGCTGATCGTCCTGGTCGCCTGCGCAATTGTCGGCATGGCGATCGAGCGGATCGGCCTGCGGCCGCTGCAGGGCTCCGCGCGGATCGCGCCGCTGCTGGCGACGATCGGCATCAGCTTCGTGCTCGACCAGTTGGTTCAGCTGGTGTTTACGCCCAATCCGCGCGCGCTGCCCAATGATCTTCCCGACTGGCGCATCGACGTCGGCGGCGGCTCGATCGGCGCGCTCGACCTGCTGATCGCCGGAGTCGGCGTCGGCGCCGCCGGCCTGCTGTTCGTGTTCCTGCGTTTCACCAGGCTCGGCTTCGCCGTGCGGGCGACCGCCCAGGACCGCGAGGCGGCGCTGCAAATGGGGGTCAATGTCGACGCCGTCAACAGCGCGGTGTTCGCGATCGCCTCGGCGCTCGGCGGCTTGAGCGGGCTGCTGGTCGGCATGTATTACAATCACATCGATCCGGCGATGAGCTTTCAGGCGACGCTGAAGGGCATTGTCGCCCAGGTCATCGGCGGCGTCGGCAATGTGCCGGGCGCGATCGTCGGCAGCCTGCTGCTCGGCCTCATCGAGAGCTACGGCATCGCCCTGCTGGGCACGACCTACCGCAACCTGTTCGCCTTCGTGCTGCTGATCCTGTTCCTGATCTGGATGCCGAACGGGCTGTTCGGCGGCCGCACCGCGCCGCAGAGCGAGCCGTTGACCGGCGCGTTCATCGCGCCGGGCAAGCCGATCCGCCTGCCGCGCTGGGCGCTGTGGGCCTTGACCGGCGCCGCCTTCGCGTTGCCGCTCGTCGCAGGGGCGCCCTATCTCTTGCAGACGCTGACCAACGCCTGGCTCGCCGCCATGCTCGCGCTCAGCCTGACGCTGATGGCGGGCACGGCGGGGCAGATATCGTTCGGCCATGCCGGGCTGCTCGCGATCGGCGCCTACGCTTCCGCGCTGCTGACGGTCGATCTCGACTATCCCACCTGGCTGACCGTTCCGGCCGCCGGCCTGATCACCAGCGCGCTCGGCACGCTGCTGGTCTTTCCGGCGTTTCGCCTGCGCGGCCACACGATCGCGATCGCGACGCTGGCGATCGGCGAAGTCGTCAGCCTGGTGATCCTGAACTGGGAGCGCCTCACCCGCGGCGCGATGGGCGTGACCGGGATTCCGCCGCTTTCGCTGTTCGGTCACGAAATCTATGCCGCGCGCGAAGTCTACTGGCTGTGCCTGGCCATCGTCGTCGCGCTCGCCCTCGTCCAGACGCGGCTGCTGTCGTCCCATTTCGGCCGCACGCTGCGCGCCATTCGCGACGATGACGTCGCCGCCCGCTCCTATGGGATTCGCCTGGATCGCTACAAGGCGACGGCGTTCGCGTTCGGCGGCTTCGGCGCCGGCGTGAGCGGGGCGATCACGGCGCACCTCTATTCCTACATCAATCATCAAACCTTCGATTCGCAGGTTTCGCTGCTCGCCTTGACGATGGTCATTCTGGGCGGGATGGGCAATGTCGTCGGCGCCATTCTGGGCGCCGTCGTGCTCGCCGGCCTGCCCGAACTGTTCCGGGTCACCGCGGAATATCGCATCCTCATCTACGGCGTCGTCCTGCTGCTGCTGATCCGGTTTCGCCCGCAAGGGCTCATGGGCGCGCTATGAGCCGGCCGGCCGCCATGCTCGAGATCAGCGGACTGACGCGCCGGTTCGGCGGCGTGGTCGCGGTCGATGATTTCGACCTCGCCGTCGCCGAGGGGGAACTCGTCAGCCTGATCGGGCCCAATGGCGCCGGCAAGACGACGTCGTTCAACCTGATCAGCGGGCTCGATCAGCCGGACGCCGGCTCGGTCGTGTTCGACGGTCGCCCGATCGGCGGCCTCGGCCCCGAGGCGATCGCGCGGCTCGGGATGGCGCGGACGTTCCAGCACGGCCGCGTGTTCGCCAATCTCAGCGTCGAGGACAATGTCCTGGTCGGCGCCCACACCCGCCTGCGGGCGGTGAGCCCGCGCTTGCCGGTGCTGGGGCCGCTGCTCGAACTGGCCCTGGCGCTCTGGCGCCCGCCGTCGGTGAAACGCGAAGAGCAGGCGCTGCGCGCCGAGGCTCGGGAAATCCTCGCGCTGTTCGGCGACCGCCTGACGCCGCGGCGCGACGACCCCGCCCACAGCCTCTCCTACGCCAATCGGCGCCGGGTCGAAATCGCCCGCGCTCTGGCGCTGAAGCCGAGGCTGCTTTTGCTCGACGAGCCGACCGCGGGCATGAATCCGACCGAGACCGCCGAGATGCAGGCGCTCATCGCGACGCTGAAGGCGGGCGGGCTGACGATCCTGCTGGTCGAGCACAAGCTCGACATGGTGATGGCGCTGTCGGATCGCGTCTGCGTATTGGACGATGGCGTCAAGATCGCCGAGGGCGCGCCGCAGGACGTGCGGCGCGCCCCGGCGGTCATCGAGGCCTATCTCGGCCATTCCGCCGTTGGCCAGACGGCGCCGAGGCCGGAGGGCGTGACATGACCGAGCCGCTGCTGCGCCTTGATCGCATCAACACCTTCTATGGGCCGGTGCAGGCGCATTTCGACCTGTCGCTCGAAGTCGGCCGCGGCCGCATCGTCTGCCTGCTCGGCGGCAATGCGAGCGGCAAATCGACGACGATGAAGGTGATCCTCGGCCTGGTCGCGCCGCGCTCGGGGACGGTCACGCTCGACGGCGCCGTCATCAGCGGCCTGCCGACGCACCGGATCATCCGCGCCGGCGTCGCTTCCGTGCCGGAGGCCCGGCGCATCTTCCCGCTGATGAGCGTGCGCGAGAACCTTGCGATGGGCGCCTATGTCAGGAGTGATCGCCGCGCGGTCGCGGAGGATCTGGAGCGCATGCTGGCGCTGTTCCCGCGCGTCGCCGAACGGCTCGACCAGCGCGCCGGCACGCTGTCGGGCGGCGAGCAGCAGATGGTCGCGATGGCGCGCGCGCTGATGGGCCGACCGCGCCTCGTCTGCATGGACGAGCCGACGATGGGCCTGTCGCCGCTGTTCGTCGACCGCGTGCTGGAGCTCATCGCCGAAATCAACCGTCAGGGCGTCACGGTATTCATGGTCGAGCAGAACGCCAATCTCGCCCTGCAGATCGCCCACGAAGGCTATGTGCTGCAGACCGGCCGCATCGTCCTGCACGGCTCCGCCGCGCTGCTGCGCGACGACCCGCGGATTCGGGAGGCGTATCTCGGGGGTGCGGTGGCGGCGTGAGCGGGGGGCGTCGGGAGGGACGGCTTGGCCGGGCGCGGGCAGGTATAGGCGGGCGCCTGAGGGTGGGGAGCTGACAAGGTCAGTTGCTTCGGCTCGGAAGCGCGTCGGGACAAGCGGAGGCGAACAGCGCGCCTGATCCGGGAGACGCTCGCGGGTTGATTTCGAGCGGCGGTTCGTCCGGGACGTTTGACATGTCCGCGCGCGCGGCGTCCGACGGTGCGCCTTCGTCTGAAAAGCTCGCGATGATCACTCCGTCCGTCTTCAGCTTGCAGAAACTGCCAAGCGGGATGGAGATGCGCAGTGTCGACATCGCAAAGGTCTTGTCGACGCGACATTTGGCGCCTTGAGGCTTCGGGAGCAAAGTCAGACCCGAGCCGTGCACGGCTGGCTTTCGAGCGAGAACGCCGCCTGGGCGGCGAGCTATCCGGTCACGCAAGGTTGTGGCGGGGCCCCGCCGCCTCCCTCACGCCTCGACAAACTCCAGCAACGTCTCCGCCGCCTCGCCGGGCGCGACGACGAGCGAGCCCGACGCGCTGCGCGTGGCGGTGACACCCGCCCCCGAAAGGATAAGCGCGACCTTGTCCAGCCGGCGCACGCGCATCGTCGCGCCCGCGAACCAGCCTTTCGACAAGTCCTCAGGAATCGCAACGGTCGGGAAGCGCCTCGCAAACCCCTCCGGCGCCAGCAGGCTGATCGTGTCGTCGCCGAGCGTCACGACAAGGCCGTCGCGATCGACACGGACCGCCGCGTCGCCGAAGAGGCTCACATAAGTCGCGCGCAGGTCGGCGGGCGCGGGATGCACGGCGACGGCGCCCGTCACCCGATCGGCGCCATTGGCGTGGCCTTCCCATTCGGGCCGCCAGACGAGATCGCGGGTCAGATGCCGGCAGGCGAACAGGCCGACCGCCTGCGGCGCGATCGGCGGAAACGTCACGTTGACGAAGCGCGCCTCGCGCGCGCCCTCCGGCAGATGCACGGGCCGGGCGAGGTCGCGCGGCGCTTCGACGGCATAGCCGAGCGCCGTGAGCTCGGCATGGACCGTGAAGCTGTCGCTGGGCGCCAGCGCCAGCGCTACGGGGCCTTCGCGACGCTCGGGGAAGGGCGAATCGGCGCCGGGAGGCAAATAGATCAATTCGAAATAATTGCCGCTGGACAGGGGTGCGGTATGGTTGGCGCTGCCGCGCCCGGCGTGGAAGCCGCGCGGCGTCAGGGCGAAGCCGAGTTTTTTGAACAGCTGCTCGCCCGCGTCGAGATCGGCGACGCGGATGACGAGATGATCGATGCCGTTCACCGAGAGCGCCATGGTCATGCTTCCGAGTTCGAGGACGTCGCCGGCCGCGCTTTCACGTCGCGCCCCCCGTCAGCGCTCTTCCGCGGCGGTCGGTTCGCCGAGCGACAGCATCAGCCGGTTGGCCCAGTTGAAGAAGGCGGCGCCGTGGATGACGTCGGCGATCGCGAGATCGTCGAGGCCGGCCCCGCGCAGGCGCTCGATCTCCGCTGCGCCGAAGCCGACCGGGGTCGAGGTGAGCGCGACGGACGCCGCGACAATCGCGTTCCAGCGCGCGTCGAGGTCGGCGTCGACGCCTTCGTCGAGCAGGCGTTGCACATCCTCGCGCCGCCTGGAATGCGTGGTCGCGAAGCGCGCGTGAACCGAAGCGCAGAAGATGCAGCCGTTGTCGCGCGACGTCGCCGCGGCGGCGAGTTCGCGCTCGGCGCGCGGCAGGCCGGCCGCCGGATTGTAGAAAATGTCCTTGTCGGTCTTCGTGCGCGCTTCGAGGATCTCGGGATCGCGCGCCAGCACCATGAAATAGGGCGATTTGGCGCGCGAAGCGTCGACGAGACCGGCCCAATGCCGGTCCGTCAGCTCGTCCTCGCGCAGCGGCTCGAGCCACGGCGTCCAGCCGATCTCGTCCTGCGTGAAGGCCGACGGGCGATCGTCATGCGCCCTGGCGATGATTGCGTCAGCCATCTCGATCGCTCCTGCTCAAGAGTTGCCGCCGGCCGCGGCCAGGGCGCGCAAGCCTGCGATCACCCTGATCTGGAACGACAGGAAGGCGACCAGTTGCGACAGGGTCACGATGTCGGTGGTCGACCAGCCGGCGTCCAGCAAGGCCTGCAGCGCCGCCGGACCTGCGTCGCGAGGATGAAACACCAGCAGATGGGCGTGTTCAAACGCTGTGGACAGCCGCGCGCCGAGCCGCGCCCGATTCTCCCCGGCGACGCGGTGGATCGGACCTGGCCTGTCCTCGACGCTGAGCGGCCCGGTCGGGTAGCGCCCGTACGGGCCTCTGGCCGAACCGCGCGCGATCTCCTCATCCAGAGCGGCGGACAGGCCGGGCCGCGCGTTCGGCTGGTCCAGTCGCGTCCTGTGGAAGGCGAGGACGCTTACCTCGCCGTGCAGGCCGGCGACGAAAGCGGCGAGCGCATGGCGTTCTTCCGCGCTGACGCCCCCGGGCGAGCCTGGGGCGAACAGCGCGAGGTGGCTACGCTGCGCATTCTCCCGCGCCTGCGGGCGCTGCGCGCGGATCGCATCGAGGCGGGAACCCGGCTCGACGCCGGCCAGCAGATCGATGACGTCGGGTTCGGACTCGGCCATGATCTATCCTCTTCCGAGCCGGATTGCCGGGCGATCGGCGGGCGTTGCGACGTTCGGTCCGCGCCAGCCGAGCGCAGGCGCCACCTTCTGGGCGATCAATTCGAGCGAGCGCAAGATATAGGCGTGGGGCGGATCGATCGAATGCACCTGGAACACGAGGTCGGTCACTCGTTCGAGCGTGCTGTCGGCGCTGAGCGAGGCGATCACGTCGTCGGGCGTGCCGACATGCACATCGAAAGCGGCGATGAGCTCCGCCAGGGATTCGCCGGCGACGATATGGCCGACCGCGACGAAATGATCGACGATGCGGCGCAGGCCGATCTCGGCCAACCCCAGCGCCTCCTCGCGATCGTCGGCGACGAACAGGGTGCGGGAGCCCAGAATGCGCGGCTCGCGGCCGGGCGGCAGGGCGGCGAGATAGGCGTCGATGATGGGATGTTGCAGGTCCGCGAGGCAAGCCTTCGGCGCCTCCCTCGTCCTCGGCTGCGTCCGCGACAGCATCAAGCCGTCGCCCGCCTTGCCCGCCCGCGCGCCGCCGCCGACCGAGAAGGTCGCCTGCCAGATCCGATCCAGCAGTTGCGGCGCCGCGGGATAGAGCATGTCCTGGCCGCCGAGCGGCCGTCCCGCGAAGGCGTCGCGCAGCGTGTGCAGATGGCGATCGAATATCGCCGCCTTGTCGGCGACGTCGCGCCCGAAGGCGGCGAAGCTCGACGGCGTACCGCCGGTGCCGACGCCGAGCTCGAGACGGCCGCCGGACATCAGATCGAACACCGCCGCATCCTCCGCCACTCGAACCGGGTCTTCGAGCGGCAGCGTCACGATCCCGGTGCCGAGCCGAATCCTCGTCGTCCGCGCCGCCGCCTGCGCCAGGAACACGAACGGCGCCGGCAGCCCGCCCTCGTCCTCATGGAAATGGTGCTGGGCGACCCAGGCGCTGTCGAAGCCCTGCCGTTCGGCGTGGACGATCTGCTCGGCGGCGAGCCGATAGCGATCCGCAGCGCTCGTCCGGTCGAGCAGCCTGGTGAAGAAGCCCAGCCTCTTCGATCCGACGCCTTTGGTCATGAGCCCTCTCGAGTCAGGCCATCCAGTCGCCTGATCGCCCGTTGCGCGCAGGAAAGCCCGGGTGTCATATGATGAATCTATCAAGCGATGCGGCCCGAGGCTCGAAATAATCCAAACGCCGCGACGCCCTCGAATCCGCGCCCGTCGCCGCCTGCTTTCGGCGGGCGTCGTCTCTTTCCGGCGCCTTCGAGCGTGCAGGCGCGCGCGGCACGGGCGCGCGTTGCTGCCCTCGATGACCGGACGACCCCGCTGATCTTTCGACTACGTCCACACGAGCCAAGCCGAGCATTCGCAAGCCATTGTCATTGCGGAATATTCACGGGCGGGACCAAGCGGTCAACTTATTTTATCGACAATATTTAGTGATCGAATTATATCGGGGCGGGGGTTGGCCTGAAGCCATCGGCCGGGACGGACGACCGCCCTGCGCGCCGTCGCCGGTCGGACGGGACGCCTGAATTGCGCGAGCGGACGAAAGCTGACGGCGACTTGGCGAAGCTTCAGCCCACCGGGAAATACCTCGGCTCCGTCTCTGGCGATGCCTCGCCCGCCGAGGGCTTGCCGAGGGTCGTCATCGTCGGGGCCGGGGCGAGCGGAGCCCTGATGACCGCGCATCTCTTGCGCCTGATACCCGCTGGCCTATGCCTGACGATCGTTGAAAAGCGCGAACGGCTGGGCAGGGGACTTGCCTACGGCGCCAGCAATCCCGGCTATCTACTCAACGTGCGAGCCGCCAACATGAGCGCCTTCGCCGACGATCCCGAGCATTTCTGGCGGTGGCTGGCGGCGCAGGGCGAGATCAAGGGGGACGACGACCGATTTCGCTTCGTTCCCCGCAGCGTCTACGGCCGCTATCTCGAAAGCCTGATCGGCGCCCATGCGCGCGCCGCCGACGGATCGGGCGTTCTCACTGTCCTGCGCGACGAGGTCCGCGAGGTCAGGCAAACCGCTGGCGGCGTCGAACTCGCCCTTTCGTCGGGCGGCCGCCTATCGGCCGAGGTCGCAATTCTGGCCTGTGGGCACGAGGGCCTCGCGCATGACGGCCCGCTTCATCTCAGCCCCTGGTCGGAGCCCGTCGGCGGCGGCGCGCCGCTCGATTCGACCATCCTCATCCTCGGCACTGGATTGACGATGGTCGACACCGCCGCCGCCCTCCTCGAATCCGGCCATCAGGGCCGGATCGTCGCGCTTTCCCGGCGCGGCCTCATCCCACAAGGCCATCGCGATGTCGAGCCATCGACCATAGACGTGGCGGCCGTGCCCTCCGATCGAGGATTGGCGGGCATTTGCCAATGGCTGCGAGAACTGGCGCGCCGCGCCGAGGCGCGCGGCGGAGACTGGCGCAGCGTCATCGACGGCCTGCGGCCGCATACGCAGGCCATTTGGCGCACGATGCCGCCGGGCGCGCGTCGACGGTTTCTCGAGCATGCGCGTCCCTGGTGGGATGTCCACCGGCATCGGATGGCGCCCGAGATCGCCGCGCGTTTGCGCGGCTGGATCGATTGCGGCCGCGTCGAGATACTTGCCGGCCGGATCGTCGAAATCGCGGCCGGCCAGGAGGCGGCGCGCGTCAGTCTGCGTCGGCGCGGCGCGGTCGAGGTCGAGACGATCGAAGTCTCGCGCATCATCGCCTGCAAGGGGGTGACCAGCGATCCCCGGCACAGCGCCAACCCGCTTGTAGAGTCGCTGTTCGATCATGGCCTCGCGCGCGCCGACCCGCTCGGCATCGGCATCGACGTCGGCCCCGATTGCGCGATCATCGATCGCCAGGGGCGGGCCTCGCAGCGATTGTTCGCCATCGGGCCGATGAGCCAGGCGGCGTTCTGGGAAATCATCGCCGTTCCCGATATTCGCCTGCAAACCGCGAGATTGGCTGCCCATCTCGCGGCCGAGCTGGCGCCAAAGCGAAGAGGGAATTCCACGCAAGACGGATGAAGCCTGTCGAAGCGCGCGCGGCCGACCCCGATTCGCCTGCCCGCCTGCCTCGGCCTACTCCAGTTTTCCGCTGCTGCGCGCGTGAGCCTGGGTGATCTGGCTGCCCGGCGCGACCCCATGCGTCAGCCAGACATTGCCGCCGATGGTCGAGCCGCGTCCGACGGTGATGCGGCCGAGGATCGTTGCGCCGGCATAGATGACGACATCGTCCTCGATGATCGGGTGCCGCGCGGCGCCCTTGACCAGCGCGCCGTTCTCATCGGCGGGAAAGTGCCGCGCGCCGAGCGTCACCGCCTGATAGAGCCGGACGCGTTCGCCGATGACGGCGGTCGCGCCGATCACGACGCCGGTGCCATGGTCGATGAAGAAGCTCGCGCCGATCTCCGCGCCCGGATGAATGTCGATGCCGGTCCTCGAATGGGCGATCTCCGAAATGAGCCGCGCCAGCAAAGGCGCCCCCAATTCGTGAAGCGCGTGCGCGAGCCGGTAGTGGAGAATCGCGGTCATGCCGGGATAGCCGAGCAGGATTTCCGGGAAACCGGCCGCCGCCGGGTCGCCGGCGAACGCGGCGCGCAGATCGCTCACCAGCATGCCGCGGATGCCGGGCAGAGCCGCGGCCAATTCGCGCGTGATGGCGTGGGCGCGTCCGTTCAACTCCGCCTCGTCCGGCTCGCGCTCGCTCGCGAAGGAGAGGCTGAGTCGCACCTGTTCGACGAGCCGGGCGAGCGACTGGTTGAGCGTCGCGCCGACAAAATAATCCAGCGATTCGATCGCCAGATCCGGGCCGCCGTAATGGGCGGGGAACAACGCCGCCGCGAGCCCCTCGACGATCGCCGCGATCGCCTCGCGCGACGGCGGGCGCCGGAACCGGCCCTTTGGCCGGACGTTGTGCGTCACCTCGCGCGAGAGGCGAAGCTCGGCGACGACCGAATCGAGCTGCCAGCGCGATGGCGCGCCCTGCTGCTGTTGCGCCGGCGGGTCGCGCGGCGCCGACTGCGCCGAGACGCCCGGACCCTGTGATTTCGCGTCAACGGCCATTCACGCCTCGCTGGCTGGCGATGCGCTGCAGCGCGGCGGCGAGCGCATCGACGTCCTCTTTCGTGTTGTAGAGCGCGAGCGAAGCGCGCACGCTGCTCTCGAGGCCGAAGCGGCGCAGGATCGGCTGCGCGCAATGGTGGCCGGCGCGCACCGCTATGCCGTCGCGATCGAGCGCCTGCCCGACGTCCTCGCTGCGGCAGCCGTCGAGCACGAACGAGATCACCGCCGCCTTCTCGCGCGGCGCGCCGATGATATGGAGGCCGGGCACGCCGCGCAGGCGATCCTGCGCGTAGACCAGCAGCTCGTGCTCATGGGCGGCGATCGTCGCCATGCCGATCGCTTCGAGATAGTCGATCGCCGCGCCGAGTCCGACCGCGTCGGCGATATTGCCGGTCCCCGCCTCGAAGCGCCCCGGCGGCGCCTGGTAGACCGTCTTCTCGAAGGTGACGTCGGCGATCATGTTGCCGCCGCCCTGCCAGGGCGGGGTCGCCGCCAGCACGTCCTGCTTGCCGTAGACCGCGCCGATCCCGGTCGGCGCGAACATCTTGTGGCCGGAGAAGACGAAGAAATCGCAATCGAGCTCCTGCACGTCGATCGGCATGTGGCAGATCGACTGGGCGCCGTCGATCAGCACCCGCGCGCCGTGGCGATGGGCGATCGCGGTCATCTCGCGCGCGGGGGTGATCGTCCCGAGCGCGTTGGAGACATGGGTGAAGGCGACGATGCGGGTGCGCGGCCCCAGCAGCTTCTCGTATTCGTCGAGCCGCACGTCGCCCTTGTCGTCGACCGGCGCGACGCGCAGCCGCGCCCCGCGATCGGCGGCCAATTGCTGCCAGGGCACGATATTGGCGTGGTGTTCGAGCCAGGTGACGACGATCTCGTCGCCTTGCCCGACGTAGCGGCGGCCCCAGGATTGCGCGACGAGATTGATCGCCTCGGTCGCGCCGCGCACGAACACGATTTCCTGCGGCGATCCCGCGCCGATGAACCGCCGGACCTTGTCGCGCGCGCTCTCGTAGGCGTCGGTGGCGCGCGCCGCCAGCGTGTGGGCGGCCCGATGGATGTTGGAATTCTCGTTCTCATAGAAATACGACAGCCGGTCGATCACCCGGCGCGGCTTCTGGGTCGTGGCGCCGTTGTCGAGCCAGACCAGCGGTCGGCCGTGCACCCTGGTCTGCAGGATCGGGAAGTCGCGCTTGACCGAATGGGCGTCGAAGACGCGGCGCGCGCCGGGAGAATCGGGGACCTGATCGGGGCCCAGGACCAGAAATTCGGGCGCCGTCGCGACCGGCGCCGTCGCGGGTTCGGGCGTCGACGCCGGCGGCGCGGGCGCGCCTGGCGTCGACGCCGAATGCGCCTCATCGAGAAAATAATAGTCCTGCGGCGCCCGCGCGACCGGCGCGGCGGCGGGCTCCGCGCGCGGCGACGCGAACGCCAAGGCGCTTTCGAGAAGCCGCGGCAGCGACCGCAATTCGGCCTCGCCCGCAAAAGGCGCGGTCGGCGGCGCGGCCTGCGCGGCAGCGGGGAGCCCGGGCGAAGCCGGCGGCGACCAGGGAATGGCCGCCGCGGGAGCTTCGAGGGGACCGACCGGCGCCTCGGCGCCCAGCGCGGGAACGGCGGGATGGCTCGGCGGCGCCGGCGATTCCGCGAGCGCAACAGCGCTTTCGAAGAAACGCGGCAGCGCCCGAAAATCCGGCTCGGTCGCGAAGGGCGAGGACGGCGAGACCGGCTGCGCCACCTGCAGCGCGGCGGGCGGCGTTGCTTGTGAAAACGGCGCGGGCGGCGCCGATGGCGCGGAGCCGCCGCCGAACAAGGGTCCGGGCGATGAGGAGGGAACCGCGGTCGGCGGACCGTCGATCGGGCCGAACGGCGGCTGCGCGGGCGCGTAGGCGGCGAGCGTCGGCGTCGCGGGCTGCGCCGGCGGGGCGAGCGGCGCCGGAAGCGCGGCGGGCGCCGCCGGCGTCGCCAGCACCAGGCCGCCGGCGGTCGCGGGCTGGCCGGGCAGCGCCTTGAACAAGGCGTTCGCCCATTGCGCGATCAGCCCGACATCCGGCGCCGAAGCGGGCGCGCCCGCGCCGAGCCCCGGACCGCCGGGATCGGTCGGCGCCGCAGGCGCAGGAAGAGCCGCCTCAGGCGTATTCATGATAGCGGCCGATCTCGACCTCTTCGAGCACGCCGAGCGCGTCGTCGGTCAGGATCGCCGACGAGCAATAGAGCGAGATGAGATAGGAGGCGATCGCCTTGCGGTTGATGCCCATGAAGCGGACGGAGAGACTCGGCGAGACCTCGCCGGGGACGCCCGGCTGGAACAGGCCGACGACGCCCTGTTTCTTTTCGCCGGTGCGCAACAGCAGGATGCTGGTCTTGCCGCCGCCCTTCTTGGTCTCGTCGGTGATCGCCAGTTTGTCGGACGGCACCAGCGGCAGGCCGCGCCAGGTGAGGAACGGCGA
>JBEKZS010000004.1:0-59568 GCA_049509635.1 Roseiarcus sp. | reverse complement strand
CGACCGGCTCGCCCGAATTTCTGGCGCGCCTCGAAGCCGCCACGCAGCGCATCCTGCGTCGCAAGCCGCGCGGGCCGAAACCGGCGAGCGGGAGAGACGCGAGATGAGTGCACGGTCAACGTAACTCGACGGCAAATCCGCCGCCGCCTCGGCAAAGGCGGCCTGACATCGAAACGGGCCGCGTTGCGCCGATCGCGGGCGCCGCCGGCTTTGCGTCGGGTCGGAAGCTCGACGTCGACGGCGGCAAACGCCTGCTCCGAGGAGCGGCAGAGGACACCCCATGACCAGCCTGTTCGACGCCTTCGAGCTTGGCGGAATCGCGCTCTCGGGGAGATGGGACTCGGCGGCAAGGTCGGCGAGATGGTCGCGATGATCGCCGACAACGTCGAGGCCGACAGGCTCGCGGGCTGCGGGCATTTCATGACCGAGGAACGCCCCGCGTTCGTCATCGATCAGATCGTCGCCCTGAGCGCGCGGATGACTGGAACCAAAATCAAGGAGATGTCGGCATGAGCACGGACTTGCGCGCATCGACGAATTCGACCTACCACGCCGAACATCTCGCCGACCGCGCCGCTATGGTGGTGATGCGTGCAATGATCGCGCTGCAGCCGCCCACCGAATTTGGGCCGGCAGGCCGTACAGCGTTCGATGACCTGCTGAGCAAGACGCCCTCGGCTGATGGCGTCGGCTACGAGTCGGCGACTGTCGGCGGCGTGCCCGGCTGGTGGTGTCGCGCATCCGACGCCATAGACGGCGGCGCGATCCTCTATTTCCATGGCGGCGCCTACGTCGTCGGTTCGGCGCAGGCCTATCGGCGCTTTGGCGGACAGATCGCCGCACGAGCCAAGGCGCCGGTGTTCGTCGCGGAGTACCGGCTGGCGCCGGAGTGCCCCTTTCCCGCCGCCGTCGAGGATGCCGAGGCGGCATATCGCGGGCTGGCGGGGGTCGGTATCCACCGCATCGCCCTTGCTGGTGATTCCGCCGGCGGGGCACTGGCCCTGGTCACGGCGGCGAGGATGGCCGAGGCCGCCCGCGACGGCGCGACACCTGTGCCGGTCGCAACCTGCGTGATGTCGCCATGGACCGATCTCGCCTTGACCGGCGACAGTATCGAAACCCGTGCCAAGCACGATCCCCTGCTGAGCCGTCGTGTGCTGAGGGACGCCGTGCGGCTCTATCTTGGACCGGCGGACGCCAAGGACCCACGCGCATCGCCGCTTTACGGCGATGCGGCCGGCCTCCCGCCCGTCCTGCTTCACGTCGGCGAAGACGAAATACTGCTCGATGACGCGCGCCGATTTACCGATCTGGCGGCAAGATCCGGCGCCGCAGCCGAGCTTCACGTCTGGCGGGGCATGGTGCACGTCTTCCCCGCCAATCTCGCCCTCCTGCATGCCGCGCGCGAGGCGCTCGATATCACCGGCGAATTCCTGCATAGCCATATTGGTCGGTGACCGATCCACGACACTTGTTCCACCACCGCCGTTCCAACGGAGATAGCCCATGACCCGCATCTTGTTCGTCGGCCAGAAGCCCGAAACGGTCGACTACTCGGATCCCTCTCTGCCGCCCGGCTTCAACGCCGAAAAGATCAAGGCCGGAATCGCCCTGGCGGTCGCGAAGATCGAGGAACGGGGCTGGCGGGGCGACACCTGCATGATCACGCCCGACGCGGCCGGCAATTCCATGCTGGAAGCCGCGTTGAAGGCCGCCGTCTACGACTGCGTGGTGATCGGCGCCGGCCTGAGGCTCCCGCCAAAGAGCCTGGCGCTGTTCGAGACGGTCGTGAACGTCATCCACAAGGGTGCGCCAAACGCGACGATCGCCTTCAACACGCACCCCGAAGACACCGCCGAGGCTGCGGCGCGCCAACTCGCCTCCGCGTGATCGCGAATGCCGCCGAGGTCGTCGCCGGCCCTCCGGCCGACCGCCGTGAACGAAGCTCTTTTACGGGTCGAGTCTGCTGTATGGCGCGGGTGTCCGGCGCCTCCGGCCGGCCTCGAAATGTCCGGCGACGCCGCAGCGCGCTGCTGAACGACGTGGTTTCCGTGCGCCGTTCGGGTACACTCGCCCAATGCGAATCGTCACCTACCGCGACCTCCGGCCCGGCCGCTTCGCCAAGCCGCTCGAACGCGTGCGCGCGGCGCTCGCCCGCGGCGACTTCGCCGCCGCCGGGCTGAAGAAACTCGCCCCGACGCCCTATTGGCGCGCCAAGCTCAGCGACGAGGCGCGCCTGCTGATGCAATTTGCCCCCTACCAGGGCGAAACCGTATGCCTGTTTCTGGAGGTGATCGCCGATCACGCCTACGAAAAGTCCCGCTTCCTGCGCGGCGCCCCGGTGGATCGCGACAAGATCGAGGCCGGCCCGGACGATTCGACGCCTCAGCCCGAGCCGAGCGGGCGCCTGGGCTGGGAGTTCAAGTGGCTGCCGCCGGAGGCCGTCGAATTCGATCTCATCGACAAGCCGATCGTCCTCGACGCCGCCCAGGAGGCGGTGCGCCGCCATGCGCCGCCGCTCGTCATCATCGGACCCGCCGGCTCGGGCAAGACCGCGGTGACGCTCGCCAAGATGCGCGAGGCGACCGGAAATGTTCTCTATGTGACGCTCTCGGCCTATCTGGCGCAGACGGCGCGCCGGCTCTACGGCGCGCACGGCTACGAAAATCCGCGCCAGGACGCCGAATTCATGAGCTTTCGCGAGTTCGTCGATTCGATCGCCGTCCCCGAGGGCGAGGAGGTCCGCTTCCCCGCGTTTCGCGCCTGGTTCGAGCGCCGGCGGGGCGGCCTGAAAGGCGATTTGCGGCAGGCCGACGCGCACGCGCTGTTGGAGGAGTTCCGGGGCGTGCTCGGCGCGCCCGCCGGCGGGGCGCTCGCCGAGGCCGAATACCAGGCGCTCGGCGTGCGCCAATCCCTCTACCCGGCGGGAGAAGAGCGCGCGGCCGTGCACGAATTGTTCGAAAAGTACCGGGCCTGGCTGAAGGAGGAGCGGCTCATCGATCTCAACCTCGTCGCGCACGCCTGGCGTGCGAAGGTCGAGCCGCGCTACGATTTCGTCGTCGTCGACGAAGTGCAGGATTTCACCAACGCCGAGCTGGCGCTGATCCTCGATGCGCTCCACAGCAAGGAACATTTCCTGCTTTGCGGCGATTCGCACCAGATCGTCCATCCGAACTTCTTTTCCTGGGCGTCGGTTCGCGCCCTGTTCTGGCGAACGGCGCAGCCGGCCGAGGAGGCTTCCGCCGCGCGCCAAATCTCGGTCCTGCAGACCAATTTCCGCAACACCCAGGCCGTCACCGGCCTCGCCAATCGTCTCCTGAGGATCAAGCAGGCGCGGTTCGGCTCGGTCGACCGCGAGAGCAATTTCCTCGTCCGCTGCGCCTCCGGCGCGGCGGGCGCGGCGCAATTGCTCAGGGGCGAGGACAAGGTCCTGCGCGCGCTCGACGCCACGTCGCGCGCGTCCGTCCGCTACGCCGTCATCGTCCTGCGCGACGAGGACAAGGCGGCCGCCCGCGCCCATTTTGCAACGCCGCTGGTCTTCTCGGTCCACGAGGCCAAAGGTCTCGAATATCCGAACGTCATCCTGTTCAAGATGATCTCGGCCAACCGCGCGGCCTATGCCGAAGTGTGCCGCGACGTGACGCCGGGCGATCTGGCAGGCGAGGAGCTCGATTTCCGCCGCGCCAGGGACAAGTCCGACAAGTCGCTCGAGATCAACAAGTTCTACGTCAATGCGCTCTATGTCGCGATGACCCGCGCCGTCGAGGGACTGACGATCGTCGAGACCGACGTTCAGCACCCGTTGCTGCGTCTGCTCGAGCTCGAGGAGATCGCGGACGCCGCGCCGACGACGGCCCCGGCGTCGAGCAAGGACGAATGGGCGCAAGAGGCCCGCAAGCTCGAACTGCAGGGCAAGCAGGAGCAGGCGCGCGCGATCCGCGACAGGTTTCTGGCCGCGCGGCCGACGCCATGGACGCCCTGGTCGCTGCAAACCCTGCGGGAATGGACGCCCAAGGCGCTCGATCCCGGCGACCCGTCGGCCAAGACCAAACAGGCCTTGCTCGATTATGCGCTGTGGCACGGACAGGGCGGCTATGTCGAAAGGCTCGCCGAAGCGAAATTCGCGCCTGCGCTGACGCTGACCCACCGGGGGCAGTTGCTGGCCCGCGTCGCGCGAACCTTTCACGAAGGCAAGCTGGTCGACCTCGCCAAGGTCCCGGGATTCTCGGACGATCCGCGCAACCCGATGGGCCGGGCGACGCGCGCCGCGGCGGCGACCCGCGCGCGGCAGTTGCGGGCGTATCTGGAGCGATCCGCAAAGCCGGTGCTGCAGGATTGCGACCTCTACGGCGTCGACCACAAGACCTATTGCGGCGCCACCCCGCTGATGCTCGCCGCGCGCGCCGGCAATGTCGCGCTGATCGAAGCGCTGCTCGCGCGCGGCGCGGATCCGGAGATCGTCGACGATTACGGGCACACCGCCTGGATGGGCGCGCTCAACCGCGCCGTCGACGACCAGGCCTTCGCCCGCGCCCATGTCGGGCCGCTGTTCGAGCGCCTGGGACCGGAGACGCTCGACGTCCACACCGACGGCCGGCTGGTTCGCCTCGAGCGCGGCCAGGGCGAATTCTGGCTGCTCGCGTTGATGCTGGCGGGCCTGAAGACCCATTGCGGGGGTCTGACCGCGCGGCCGCTCGGACCCTACCGCTATACGATCGGCTTTTTCGCGGATGGCCTGCTCGAGACGCTCGAATCTCTGCCGGAGCATCTGTGGCCGCAAAGACGCCGCAAGAAGGACTACGTCAGCGGCGTGCTGGCGCGAGCGGAGATCGAATCCGGCTACCGTCCCGCCCGCAAGCTCTGGAAGCGGCGCACGATCGGCTATTACTTGCCGGCGCCTGACATGAAGCTGCGTCGCAAGACGGCGGATGGCGAAGCCTGGGTCCCCATCGTCGAAGCCCTCGGCCTGGCGGCGGTCAGCGACGGGGGCGAAGCCAGGCTGTTCGACGTGTTCGACCTGCCGCTCGCGGCCGCATCGGCGCAGGCGGGATAGCGGCGAAACAAACGGCGCGAATGAGCGGCGAACACACCCAGGGGTAACGCAAGGCCAAGGACATGCAGGGCAGCGCGGCGCGAACGCGCATCCGAGGCGCGGGAATCAAAAAAAGCGAATCGTTCGTCCAGGGCCGGGAATAATCGGCCGCTGGGCGAGTCTTCTCGTCAGCGCATCGATAAGGGCGCCCAGAGGAGAAGATCATGCGAACGCTTCAACTGACGATCGTCGCCCTATTGGCGATTCACGCCGCCGCCCATGCCCAGACCAGCCCGACCGCCGCCGACAGGGCATTCACGAGTCGGTTCATGGATTCCTTTACCCCCGGCAAGGGGCCGCAATCTTCGGACCGGATTGTCCGCGATGCGAACGGATGCGCGCCCGACGTGGCGAGCGCGGTTTGGGGCAGGAACGGCAGCCTTCTTGGTTATTCCTGCACCGCCGCGAGCGCGAACTGACGCCGAGCGATTGCGATCGCGCGCCGGGTGTCGCCTCGGCGGGGTCGCGCCACCGGATCAGCCGGAGACGACAGGCCAGCCCCAAGGACAAAAGTCCTTGCCAATGCCTCCGGAGAAGCGATGCTCGACGACGATTTCGCCGCTCGTTTTGGGTGGAGGTTGGGATGGAGCAGCGCTTCGCCTTCGATCAAATCGCGGACCTGTACAAGACCGCGCGTCCCGACTATCCCGAGGCGCTCATCGGGGATGTTCTCTCATACGCCGATTTGACGCAGAACGACGGAATCCTCGAAGTCGGCTGTGGCGCCGGTCAGGCCACGAAAGGCTTTGCGAAGCGAGGCTTGCCGATTCTCGCGATCGATCCCGGACCGGCAATGGTCGGTCGCGCCCGCGAAAGCCTGGCGGGCTTCGGCAATGTCGCATTCCTGGAGACGACGTTCGAGGCATGGCCTGTCGTCCCGGGAGGATTCCGGCTGATCATCGCGGCGCAGTCGTGGCACTGGATATCCCCGGAGCTGCGGTTCGCGAAGGCCGCCGAGACGCTTTCGCCCGACGGTTCGCTCGCGGTGTTCGGACATGTTCCCGTGGGATTGCCTGCGTCGATCCTCACGCGATTCAGGGACATCTACTTGCGCCGGACCGGGAGGTGGGGTCCTCCACCCGAAGCCGGCTACCTGCCCGATGGTCCCTTCAAGGGATGGTTCGAACAGTCCGGGCTGTTCGGGCCGGTCGCGCACAGAAAATACTCATGGATATGGCGACACACGACGTCGAGCTATACGGATTTCTTGCGCACGAAATCGGAGAACCGGATGATGGACGCCGCAAAGCGTGAAGCGCTGCTCGGGGAAATTGCCGGGGCGATCGACGATGCGGGCGGAGAGCTTGCTTTGGACTATGAAACGCATCTCTATATGGCGCGGCGTTTGAACCGCGAATGAATCTTCCTTCCTGCGGCGCAGGCGACGCGCGCGACCTGCGGGCGCAACGCAATAATTTTGACGAAGCGCCTTTCGGCGAAAAATCGCGGACCTTTGGGAGGTAAGCGCCGATCGCCAGGCGGGTGTTTCGAGGCGAGGCTGGCGGGCGGTGGATCCGCGTTGGGCCCCATGAAATCCCATCTCGAGACTCATCCTCGATTCCGACCTCTCAAGAGGTCGCGCAATCGCGAGCTGCGAGCCGCGCAGACGGCGAAAATTTGCGCCGGCCGGAACCCGACCCGTGACGGCCATCGATGGGTCTACCGGCCCACGCGGAAAGCGGTCATCATTGCCCGCAATCTGGCAACGGGAACTCGTCATGCTGTCACACACGACCCTCGGGGTGACCGATATCCGTCGCTCGAGGGCGTTCTACGTGCCTCTTCTTGAAGCTCTCGGTTTGGTCCCGAAATTCTCTGGCGAGAAATGGTCTGGCTGGAAGCATCCGGCAGCCGACAGGCCGCTGTTCATAATTACCTGTCCTTTCGACGGCGGGCCGGCGACGGCGGGAAACGGCCAGATGATCGCCTTCCTCGCGAGCAGTCGTGCGCTGGTCGATCAATGTCATTCGCTGGCGATACGGCACGGAGGAACTGACGAGGGTAAGCCCGGTCTTCGGCCGGAATATCACCCCGACTATTATGGCGCCTATTTTCGCGATCCGGATGGAAACAAGCTTTGCGTCTGCTGCCATCAACGCGAGTGAGCTCACGTCCGCCTTCATCGGGAGTCGAGCCGAAAGCGGACAGGCAGAGGGTATCCTAACCGCCTGGCCGGGGCAGAACTCGAGAAACATGTCGAAGCCGCCGCCTTCCATCAATCAGACGCGCAGCCTCGTCCTACGGCGCCTCGCTGCGTTCCGCCCTGCCCATCAGCTGGCTTTGCAGGATCACCACGATCAGCAGGAACACGCCGCGGATGACCGATTGCCAGTAGGCCGACAGCGAGATGAAGCCGCGGCCGTTCTCGAAGTTCAGCACGTTGAAGATCAGGCCGAGCAGCATCACGCCCGCCAGCGTGGCGCCGACCGAGCCGAGGCCGCCGGTCAGCAGCGTGCCGCCGACGACGACCGAGGCGATCGCGAACAATTCCCAGCCGACGCCCTCGATCGGCTGGCCGGCGCCGAATTGCGAGGCGAGGATGACCCCGGCGAGCCCGGCGAGGCCGCCGCTGACGGCGTAGACGAGGAATTTGACGCGGTTGACCGGCAGGCCCATCAGCCGGCTCGCGTCCTCGTTGCCGCCGATCGCCAGCACGGTGCGGCCGGTGCTCGTGAAGTTCAGCACGATCGAGCCGATGACATAGGCGGCGCCCGCGATCAGCGCGGGGATCGGAACGTTGTAGAAATCGCCCTGGCCGAGATCGGTGAAGCCGCTCTCGTAGGAGACCGACACCGATTGGTCCTTGGCGAGCAGCAGCGCGGCGCCATAGGCCGCCAGCATCGCGGCGAGCGTGGCGATGAACGGCAGGATCCGCAGGCGCACGATGACGAGGCCATTGAGGAGGCCGATGCACAACCCCGCGCCGACGCCGCCGGCGAGGCCGGCGAGCGTGCCATAGGGGCTGAGCATCGCCGAGACCACGCTGCCGAGCGCCGCCGTGCCGCCGACCGACAGGTCGATGCCGCCGGTCATGATGACGAAGCACATGCCGAGCGCGACCAGCGCGAACATCGAATTGTAGCGGAGCACCGTCGAGATGTTGAACAGGCCCAGAAAGTTGTCGTAGCGAAGCCAGCCGAACAGAATCAGCAGCGCCAGCGCGATCAGCACGCCCTGGCTCGCCAGAACCGAGATGACCGAGAGCTTTTTCATCGCTCAGGCCCTTCCCTGACCCTGGAGCCAGACCGCGGCGATGATCAGCGCCGCCTTGGCGAGCTTGGCGACATCGTCGGGCACGCCGTTGGCGAGCATCGTGTAGCGCACGAGCTGGATGATCAGCGCGCCGATCAAGGTCCCGGAAATCGTCGCGCGCCCGCCGCTCAGCAGGGTGCCGCCGACCGCGACCGCGGCGATCGCGTCGAGCTCCATGCCGAGCCCGACCTGGTTGGCGTCGCTCGAACTGTTGATGGCGATCACCACCAGCCCGGCGAGGCCGGCGCACAGGCCGCTGATGCAATAGACCCAGCGCTTGACCTGCGCGACCGGCACCCCGGCGAGCCGCGCCGCCCGTTCGTTGCCGCCGATCGCCAGAATCTGCCGGCCGAACAGGCTGCGCTTGAGCACCCAGGCGGCGGCGGCGACCAGGACCAGCATGATGATGACCTGGATCGGCACCCCTCGATAGACGTCCTGCACGGCCAACACGCGCCCGAGGCCGATCCACTGGAACGCGTCGAGCTTGAACGGCTGCAGGCTGCCGTTGGTCATCACCTGCGCGATGCCGCGTCCGGCGATGAACAGGACCAGCGTGGCGATGATCGGCTGGATGCGGAAACGGGTGATCAGCCAGCCGTTGAACCAGCCGAACGCGCCGCCGAGCAGAATGGCGGCGACCATCGACACCGCGACGGCGACATGGACGTCGCCGAGATCGACGACCTTGTTGAGAAAGATGATCGGCGCGATGGCGCCTGAAATCGCCATCAGCGATCCCACCGACAGATCGATGCCGCCGGTGGCGATGACCAGCGTCATGCCGACGCCGACGATGACGATCGCCGCGACCTGGGTGAGGTTGACGTCGAGCGTCTGCATCGCCAGGAAATGGCGGGTGAACAGCATGTTGAAAATGATCAGCGCGACCAGCGCGCCGAGCGTCGAGAACCGCATCACCGCGGCCAGCGTGTCGGCCCGCGAGGACGCGGCCGGCGCCTGGAGCTGCGCCGGGGTCAAGACGCGCGCTCCTCGGGGACGAGATCGGTGTCGCCATGCGCCATCGCCGTCATCACCGCGCTCTCGCTCGCGTCGGCGTGGGCGAATTCGGCGACGCTGCGGCCCTCGCGAAGCACGAAGACGCGGTCGGAGCCCTCGAGCACTTCTTCGAGTTCGGAGGAGATCATCAGCACCGCGAGTCCCTGGTCGGCGAGCTCCTTGATCAGGCTCTGGATCTCCGCCTTGGCGCCGACGTCGATGCCGCGCGTCGGCTCGTCGAGAATCAACAGCTTGGGGTTCATCGCGAGCCAGCGCGCCAGCAACACCTTCTGCTGATTGCCGCCCGACAGTTCGCGGATTTTCTGGTCGGGCCCGCTGCATTTGACGCCGAGACGCTTGATGAATTTCTCGACGATGGCGGCCCGCTGGGCCTCGTCGACCACGCCGGCCCGGGTCAGCTGCGGCATCAGCGCGAGGGTGAGATTTTCCGACACCGACATTTCCGGCACGATGCCTTCGAGCTTGCGGTCCTCCGAGGAGAATCCGACGCCGGCGCGGATCGCGTCGATCGGTTCGCGCGGATCGAGCGGCTTGCCGTCGAGGACCAACGATCCGCCGCGCTTGGGATCGGCGCCGAAAACCAGTCGCGCCGTCTCCGTGCGCCCGGCGCCGAGCAGGCCGGCGAAACCGGCGATTTCGCCGCGCTTCACGCTGAACGAGACGTCGTGCACCTTGTGGCCCGCGCTCAGGTTGCTGGCGGCGAGCATGGTCTCGCCGATCCGTCCGTGCCGGTCGCCGAACGCGGTCGCGCTCTTGGCGACCTGCGCGACGTCGCGGCCGAGCATGCTGGCGACCAGATCGAGCTTGCCGACGGACGCCATTTGCGCGGTCTTGACGGTGCGGCCGTCGCGCATGATCGTCACCCGGTCGCATACCGCATAGAGTTCGTCGAGCTTGTGGCTGACGAATATCACCGAGACGCCTTGCGCCTTCAGCCCGCGGATGACGTCGAACAGGACCGCGACCTCGCGGTCGTCGAGCGAGGATGTCGGTTCGTCCATGATCACGAGCTTGGCCTTGAAGCCGATCGCCCGGGCGATCGCGACCATCTGCTGGGTGGCGGTGTTGAAGCGCAGCAGGGGTTGGCGGACGTCGAGGTCCATCTGGAAGCGGGACAGCAGGGCGCGCGCCTGCTCGTGCATCGCGCGCCAGTCGAGCAGGCCGAACCGGCGGCTCTCGCGCCCCAGGCAGATGTTTTCGGTCACCGAGCGATAGGGGACCAGATTGATCTCCTGATAGATCGTGCTGATGCCCTTGTGCTGGGCGTCCTGCGGCGAGCGCGCCTCGAATGGCCGGCCCTCGAACGCGATCTCACCCTCGTCGCGGCCGACATAGCCGGTCAGGATCTTGATCATCGTCGATTTGCCGGCGCCGTTCTGGCCGATCAGCGCATGGACTTCGCCGGGCGCGACTTCGAGCGAGGCGGCGGCGAGCGCGGGAATGCCCCCGAACGCCTTGCTGATCGAACGCATCGAAAGCAGCGGGGATTGCGACGGAGGGATCGCGGACATCGTCTTGCCAGCCGGTCTCGTGCCTGAACAATAAAATGGTCCGCCCGCCGACGAATTTCGTCAAGCGGCGGGCGGACCCTGAAGGCCAAGGAGCCTGAACGACTTCAGTAGGAATCGGCGATGCTCGCCGCCGCGTTGCTGCTGTCGTAGAAGCGATCCTTGTTGGTCATGATCGGCGGGATCTTCTCGCCCTTGGAATATTTGATCGCCGCGTCGAACGCCGCCGGGCCGAACTTCGGGTTGCATTCGACCGTCGCGCCCATCTTGCCGTCGATGATCGCCTGCAGGCCGTCCTTCTCGCCGTCGATCGAGACGATGATGATGTCCTTGCCGGGCTTCTTGCCCGCCGCTTCGATCGCCGAGATGGCGCCGATCGCCATTTCGTCGTTGTGAGCGTAGATCACATTGGCTTCGGGATGCGCCTGCAACAGCGCCTCGGCGGTCTTGCGGCCCTCGTCGCGATTGAAATTGCCAGTCTGCGAGGCCAGGATCTTCATGTCCGGATGCTGGGCGATGACTTCGTCGAAGCCCTTCTTGCGGTCATTGGCCGGCGAAGAGCCGGTCGAGCCTTCGATCTCCAGAATGTTCGCCTTGCCGTTGGTCGCCTTGACCAGCCATTCGCCGGCCTGCTTGCCCTCGAGCACGAAGTCGGAGCCGATGAAGGTCACATAGTCCACGCCGGGCTTGGCGAGGCTCGCATCGACGTTGCGATCGATCAGGAACAGCGGAATGCCCGCCTTCTTGGCGGCCATGACCGCGGGAATCAGCGGCTTCTCCTCGCGCGGCGAAAGGAAGATCGCATCGACGCCCTGGGCGATCATGCTGTTGACGTCGGCGACCTGCTTGGCGGCCGAGCCGGCGGCGTCGGTGTAGACGAGCTGCCAGCCGAGCTTGGCGGCCTCGTCCTTCATGCTCTTGGTCTGCGCCAGACGCCACGGATTGTTCATTTCAGTCTGGGCGAAGCCGACCTTGTAGGTCGCTTTCGGCTTGAGCGGCGGCAGGCCGTCCGCCAGCGCCGCGGTGACCGAGAACGCGGCGATCGCCACGCCGGCCATGAGCGCCGTGCGGCGCGTAATGGATACCATTTCAAATCTCCTTGGTCGTCTCCCTGATCGCCGCGTTCGGGCGACCTGTTGCTAATAGAGCGATCAAGATTATTATCAGTCAAGCAAAAATCTGATTTTTGCGGCGCACTATTTATGTTGCAGTGCGAACAATTCTGAGGGGGGAATGGAAGATTTCGCAGCGAAATTGGCGCGCGAGCGCGAGGAACGCATGCGCGCCGCCCGGCGCGACCGATCCGCCGGATTCGGCTCGCCGCCGCCCGGACTGCGCCGCCCGACGATGACCGATGTCGCCCAGATCGCCGGCGTCTCGCAATCGAGCGTTTCGCTCGCGCTCAACCAGATGATCGGCGCGCGCATTTCCGAGGCGACCCGCGCGCGGGTGATCGAAGCGGCGCGCAGCATCGGCTACGAACTGCCCGCGGCGCGCCGATACTCGACCGTCGGGCCGCCGCGCGCCTCGATCGCCTATCTCGTCGACGAGATTTCGACCAGCCCGCATCCCGTCGTCAATCTCGACGGCGCGCGCGACTGGGCGTGGGAGGCGGGCTATCTCGTCTGCGCGCATGTCACCCGCTCGAACGGCGAACTCGAGGCCTGCACGATCGCCGCGATCAAGCGCGACGCTTCGGTCATCGGGGTCATCTATTCGACCATCTTCACCCGCGAAGTCTCGTTGCCGCGCAGCCTCGAGGGCGTCCCGACCGTCCTGCTCAACTGCTACGACGCCGAGCGCCGCTTCGCCTGCGTCGTCCCCGACGAGACCGCCGGCGCCTATGCGGCGACCGCGCACCTCCTCGAAAAGGGCCATCGGCGCATCGCCTTCATCAACGGCGAGCCGTGGATGGACGCCTCAGCCGACCGCCTGAAGGGCTACCAACAGGCGCTCGCCGACGCCGGCGTCGCCTTCGAGGCCGCGCTGCTGCGCCACGGCGATTGGCTGCCGGCCCAGGCCAGCCGCCATGCGCGGGCGTTGATCGCGCAGACGCCGCGCCCGAGCGCGATATTCTGCGCCAACGACCTGATGGCGATGGGCGCGCTGGAGGCCGCCGCGCTGGACGGGCTGCGCGTGCCCGAGGATATCTCGATCATGGGCTACGATGATCAGGAGCTGGCCCGCTACACCAATCCGCCGCTCTCGACGCTGGTTTTGCCCAATTACGAAATGGGCCGCCGAGCCGCGGAATTGCTGATCGACATCGCCACCCACGGCGCCGGCGCGCCGGCGCCGACGATCCGCGTCGACGGACCATTGGTCGAGCGCGCCTCGGTGGGCGCGCCGGCGCTGCGCTGACCGGCGCGCCCGCCGCACCGGCGCGCCGTCACGGGCCGCGACGCGCGACGACGATCACCCGGGGCCGGCCCGCAAAAGCGCCCACGCAGAGCGCGATCAGCCAGACCGCCACGCCGAAGGGAGGATGGATCAGCCCGACGATCGAGACCAGCACCATCACCAGCGCGACCAGGGCGACGAGCCAGCGGCCGCGCAGGACCGCGATGAGGACGGGCAGGAACATCAAGGCGAGGAGTCCGAGACCCGCGCCGGCGAGGAAGGAATGTGTCATGCGTTCGTCTCCGCCTGCGCGCAGTCTAGCGGGACGAAGCCCGGCCGGCTAGCCGCCGGCCGACGGGGACCCGGCGCGGCGCGGGAGACGACCGCGCTCGCCGCGCTACCCCGCCGCCTCCTCGCGGGCGATCGCGGCGAGCCGCGCCTCTTCGGCCTCGCTGAGCGGCGCAGGCGCCGGCGCCCTTCTTCGCGTCCCGAACCAGAGCGCGAGCGCGCCGGCGGCGAGGACGAGCGGCGCGCCGCCCCACAGCAGCAGCGTCTGCGGCCCGAACGGCGGCTTCAGCAGGATGAAGTCGCCATAGCGCGAGACGAGGAACGCGCGCACGGCCTCGTTGCTCTCGCCCTTGGCGATGCGCTCGCGGATCAGCAGCCGGATGTCGCGCGCGAGCGGCGCGTCGGAATCGTCGATCGACTGGTTCTGGCAGACCATGCAGCGCAACTCCGCCGAAAGCGCGCGCGCGCGCGCCTCCAGCGCCGGATCGGCCATCACCTCGTCGGGCTGCACCGCCAGTGCCGACGGCGCCGCCGCCAGCAGCGCGAGGACGACGGCGAGGAGGATGCGGCGCATGTCAGCGCGCCGCGATCGCTTGGGACTGGGGCGCTCGCGCCGGCGCCGGCGCGCCGATCCGCAGGCGGCGGTCGGCGAGCGAAAGGGCGCCGCCGAGCGCCATCAGGCAGGCGCCGAGCCAGATCAAAGTCACCAGCGGTTTCCAGTAGAGCCGCGCCGCGACGGCGCCGTCGGCGCCCTGGTCGCCGATCGAAATGTAGACCTGGCCGAGCCGCAGCGTCGCGATGCCGGCCTGGGTGGTCGCCATCTGGCGCGCGCCGAAAAAGCGCTTGGCGGGCTCGACGGTGGCGACGAGCGTTGCCCCCGAACGGATCTGGGCCGTCGCGAAAGTCTCGCGGAAGTTCGGCCCCGCGCGCTCGGCGACCGACTGGAACGTCACCTCGTAGGGGCCGACCGCCCTGATCTCGCCGACGCGCATGCTGGCGATCGTCTCGGCGCCGAACGCGGTCGCGGCGAGGCCGAGCAGCGAGATCCCGACGCCGGCATGGGCGAGCGCGCTGCCCCAGGCCGACAGCGGCAGGCCGCGCGCGCGCGAGATCACCGCGGCAAGCGGCGCGCCGCGCCGCCAGACGCGAAACAGGATCTCGGTCAGCGAACCCAGCACGATGTAGATCGCCAGACCCGCTGCGATCGGCGCCAGCACGGGGCCGCCGCGCGCCCAAGCGAACAGGGCGAGGCAGACGGCGAGGCCGGCGGCCGCCGCGACGCTGAGCCGCTCGGCGACCCCGAGCAGGTCGCCGCGCTTCCAGGCGAGCGACTGGCCGAACGGCATGACGAAACAGAGGACCAGCAGCAGCGCGCCGCAGGTCATGTTGAAGAACGGCGCGCCGACGGTGATCTTCTCGCCGGTCAGCTGCTCGAGCGCGAGCGGGTAGAGCGTGCCGATCAGCACGCCCGCGCAGGTCGTCGTCAGCAGCAGGTTGTTGACCACGAGGGCGCCCTCGCGCGAGATCGGCGCGAAAATGCCGCCGCGCTTCAGCAGCGGCGCGCGCCAGGCGAACAAGGCGAGCGCGCCGCCGATGAAGCAGGCGAGGATGGCGAGGATGAACACGCCGCGCGAGGGATCGCTGGCGAAAGCGTGGACCGAGGTCAGCACGCCGGAGCGCACGAGGAATGTGCCGAGCAGCGAAAAGGAGAAGGCGAGGATCGCCAGGAATATCGTCCAGACCTTCAGCGCGTCGCGCTTTTCCATCACCGCGACCGAATGGATGAAGGCGGTCCCGGCGAGCCAGGGCATCAGCGAGGCGTTCTCGACCGGGTCCCAGAACCAGAAGCCGCCCCAGCCGAGCGTGTAATAGGCCCAGTAGGAGCCCATCGCGATGCCGAGCGTCAGGAAGCACCAGGCGGTCAGCGCGAACGGCCGCACGAAACGCGCCCAGGCGGCGTCGATCCTGCCCTCGATCAGCGCCGCGGCGGCGAAGGAGAACACGATGGAGAAGCCGACATAGCCGAGATAGAGCAGCGGCGGATGGATCGCGAGGCCGAGGTCCTGCAGGATCGGGTTGAGGTCGCGGCCCTCGAACGGCGCCGGCGTCAGCCGCGCGAACGGGTTCGAGGTCATCAGGATGAAGGCGAGGAAGGCGCTCGCGATCAGCCCCTGCATCGCCAGCACGTTGGCGCGCAAGGTCCACGGCAGGCCGCGCCCGGAGGCGACGACCAGCGCGCCGAACAGCGACAGGATCAGCACCCACAGCAGCATCGAGCCCTCGTGGTTGCCCCAGACGCCGGAGATCTTGTAGATCGTCGGCACCGCGCTGTGCGAATTCTCGGCGACGTTGACGACCGAGAAGTCCGAGGCGAGATGGGCCCAGACGAGCGCGCCGAACGACAGCGCGACCGCGGCGAACTGGCCGAGCGCGCAGGACTGGCCGACCGCGGCGAGGCCCTCGTCGCCGCGCCGGGTTCCCCACAACGGGATGAAGGTCTGCGCGAGCGCCAGCGCGAGCGCGAGGGTCAAAGCGTAATGGCCGATTTCGACGATCATTGGGTTGCCGCTCCTTCGCCGCCCTCTTGCCAGCGTCCCTGCTTCTTCAAGGCGTCGACCACCTCGCGCGGCATGTAGCGCTCGTCGTGCTTGGCGAGCACGGATTCGGCGTGGAAGACCCCGGGCGATTCGAGCACGCCCTCGGCGACGACCCCCTGTCCCTCGCGGAACAGGTCGGGCAGCATGCCCTGATAGGTCACCGCGACATTGCTCGCGTTGTCGGTGATGGTGAAGCGCGCCTTCTCGCCCGCGCTCTTGACGAGCGAGCCCGCCTTGACGAGGCCGCCGATCCGCATGCGGGTCCCTGCCGGCGGGTTCTTCTGCAGCACCTCGGTCGGGCCGTAGAAGAACACGATGCTGTCGCTCAGCGCGTAAAGCGCGAGCGCCGCCGCGCAACCGACCACCGCGAGCGCGACGCCGATCAGGGTCAGGCGTCTTCCCCTGCGGGTCACTGTCCAGCCTTTCCCGGTTTCGCCAGGCCAAACGCGCGCCGGACGCCGTCGTCCCGGGACGATGCGTCGCCACCGGCGCGATCGTCATCGAGAGGGATCAAGAAGGGGGAGAAGCGCACGCCGCCCTTCCGCCGGCAACCGTCGCCCTGCGCGCCCGGCGTCAAAGGCCGAACTCCTGCGCGAGCGCGTCGAGCTGGTGGGCGGCCGCCTCGTTGCCCGCCATCGCCTTGCGCGCCTTCGCCATGGCTTCCCTGGCCTTGTCGGTCTCATGCAGGACGCCGTAGGCGCGGATGAGTCGCTGCCAGCCCTGCGCGTCGTCGCCGTTCTGGTCGAGCCGGGCGGCGAGCCGCGCAACCATGCCGCGAATCGCGGTCTGCTGCGAGGCGGGATCGAGCGAGGCGATCGCCGCCGCCTCGCCGCTGGGCGGCGCCGGCGCCGCGGGTGGGGCGCCGGTCAGGCCGGCGAGCCGTTCGCGGACGATGCCGAGCCAGGCGGCGTCGGGCGGGCCATCCCCGATCAATCTGCGATACAGGTCGACAGCCCGGTCCTTGTCGCCCTCCTGCTCGGCGGCGAGGCCGAGATAAAAGCGCGCCTTGGGCAGATCCGCCTGGCTCGCCAGCGCCTGCTCGAAGGCGCCGCGCGCCTGCGCGGTGACGACGCCGCCAGCCGCCGCGGTCAGCGCCTCGGCGTAGTCCGCGCGCATCTCCGCGTCTTCTCCCAGCAGGATCAAGGCCCGCTCATAGGCTTTGGCCGCCTCGTCGTAGCGCCCCATCCGCATATAGACCGGCGCGATGACCTGGAACCCGCGCCCATCATGGGGGTCGGCGAGCAGGTGGGCCTCGACCCTGGTCACGGCCGCGGCGAGATCCTCGCCCTGCCCGGGCTCGGCCGCGCGCGCGGAGAGCGGCTGATCCGGCAGTTCCGGGCTGCCGAGGCGCCAGTAGAACCCGAGCGATATCGCCGGAACCAGCGCGAGCACGATCAGAGCCGCGGCGCGCCGGCGCGGAATCGCGCGCCCGTCGACCGGGGCCGGCGCGGCGGCGGCGGCGTCGGTCGCCGCCAGCAGCCGCCGCCCCGCCTCGGCGCGGGCGCCCGCCGCCTCGCCCGCCGGCAGCTGTCCGCGCTCGACGTCGCGCTCGATTTCCGCCAGCTGGGCCCGATGGAATTCGATCGCCCGCGCCTGCCCCAGGGTGGTGGAGCGCCGACGCGACAGCGGCCAGAGCGCGCACAAGACGGCGGCGCCGGTCATCAGGGCGAAGGCGACCCACAGCATGTCCACCAGCCTTTGTCCAAGACCGCCTTGAGAACATCATGGCGATGGCCATGGCAAGGCAAAACTTGACCGCCCGCGGTGGCGCGGCGACCCGGGAACCGCGTCCGCGTCGAGGGCCTGGCGGTCACCATGCGGGAAGGCGCAGCGTCGCGCGCAGGCCGCCGAGCGGGCTGTCCTCGAGCAGCAGCGATCCGCCGTAGATTTGCGCGAGATCGACGATGATCGACAGGCCGAGTCCCGAGCCCGGTCTGGATTCATCGAGCTTCTGGCCGCGGCGCAGGGCGGCGCTGCGCGCCTGGGGGTCGAGGCCGGGGCCGTCGTCGTCGATCTGGGTGACGAAGAAGGCGCGCCCGACCGCGTCCGGCTCGGGATCGCGCGCCGCCGAAATCGCGACCCGCGCGCGCGCCCATTTGCCCGCATTGTCGAGCAGGTTTCCGATGAGGTCGCTGAGGTCCTGGACTTCGCCGCGAAAGCGCAGACCCTCCGGCGCGTTGATCGCGAACGTCAATGCGCGCTCGCGGTAGAGCTTGTCGAATGTGCGCACGAGACCCTCGATCACCGGCTTGACGTCGGTCGCCGCGCCGAGCGAGCCCGCGCGGGCGGCGGCGCGCGCGCGATCGAGATAGAACGACACCTGGCGGCGCATGACCTCCGCCTGCTCCTTGACCTTCTCGGCGAGCGTCGGGCTGCCGGCGTCGGCTTCGTTGAGAATGACGCTGAGCGGCGTCTTCAGCGCGTGCGCGAGATTGCCGACCTGGGTGCGCGCACGGTCGACGACCTCGCGATTGGCGTCGAGCAGCAGGTTGACCTCCGCGGCGAGCGGGGCGATGTCCTGTGGGAACTGGCCGGTGATCCGTTCGGCCTCGCCGCGCCGGATCGAGGCGACGCCGTCGCGCAATTCGCGCAACGGGCGCAGGCCGAAACGGACCGCCAGCGCCATCGAACCGAGCAGGGCCGCCAGCAGCAGCGCGAAGGTCGCCGCGAGCGCATATTCGAAATCGTCGATCTCGGCCTCGATTTCCTCGGAATTGCCGGCGACCTGGATGAGATAGCGCCCTTCGTCGCCGTTGTCGATGACGCGCTCGATCATCCGCAGGCTGCGCTCGTCGGGCCCGGTGACATAGGCGCTGCGACCGCGGCCGGAATTCGCGTCGGCGGCGGCGGCGGCGTCGACGCGCGGCAATTGGGCGGCGAACAGCGAGCGCGAACTCCTGACCTCGGGGGGTTGCGCATCGAGCCGGGTGATCTGCCAATACCAGCCCGAGCGCGCCAGCTCGAATTGCGGCCCGATGAATTGCCCGGACCCGCTCAGTCCCTCGAGGCCGTTGCTCGCCACATTGGCGACGAGCGCCTTGAGATAGACGCCGAGCTGTTCGTCGAATGCAGCCTCGGTCGAGCGGGCGTGGACCGCCGACAGGCCGAGGCCGGCGACCACGAGGATCGCCGAGCACCAGAACGCCGCCGACAGGAACAGCCGCGTCGCGATCGACTGGGCGTTCAGACCTCTAGGCATCTTCATCCATCGACCTGCGCGCCCATGCGGTCGGCTTCAGCGCGGCGCCCTGGCGGCCGGCGCGGACGGGGCGGCGGCCTCGCCGTCGACGCCGACGAGATAGCCGAGACCGCGCAGGGTCTGGATGACGTCGACGCCGAGCTTCTTGCGCAAGCGGCCGACGAACACCTCGATCGTGTTCGAATCCCTGTCGAAATCCTGATCGTAGAGGTGTTCGACGAGTTCCGAGCGCGAGACGATGCGGCCGGCGTGATGCATGAGATAGGACAGCAGGCGATATTCATGCGAGGTCAGCTTGACGACGACGCCGTCGACGGTGACCCGGCCGGCGCGCGCGTCGAGCCGCACCGGCCCGGCGACGAGTTCGCTCGTCGCGCGGCCGACGGCCCGGCGCAGCAGCGCCCGCAGGCGGGCGAGCACCTCCTCCATGTGGAACGGCTTGGCGACATAGTCGTCGGCGCCGGCGTCGAAGCCCTGGACCTTGTCGCTCCAGCGATCCCGGGCGGTGAGGATCAGCACGGGCATCGTTCGCCCTGCCTTGCGCCAGGCCTCGAGAACCGCGACGCCGTCGCGCTTGGGCAGGCCGATGTCGAGCACGACCGCGTCATAGGGCTCGGTGTCGCCGAGAAACCACCCCTCTTCGCCGTCCAGCGCATGATCGACGACATAGCCTGCGTTTTCCAGCGCGGCGACGATCTGCCGATTGAGATCGCGATCGTCTTCCACCACGAGCAGGCGCATGGTTTTCAGTTCCTCGGCGGCGTTTCGCGGGAGATGCGGGTGTTCGTCGGTTTTCCGGTCACCGCGTTCATGACGACATGCACCACGCGGCCGTCCCGATGCAACAGGGCGACCTCATAGATGTATTCCTCCCCGAGCCGGCACAGCTTGGCGGACAGCGCCTCCGCCTTTCCGACCGACTTTTCCGCGCTCTTGAGCGCGACGAATGGCTCGAGAAGCCGATGAATCTTGATCTCTTCGCGGGTCTCGGTCGTCGGAAAGCAGACCCCCTTGACCGCCGGCGGCGACTGGGCGAAAGCGGGCCAGGCTCCCTGCGCGGCGATCGTCGCGCCGATCGCCGCGACGACGGGATGAAGAGACTTTCGCGCCATGACCGACCCTCGCCCGCCCCGTCTGAACGCCGAATGAATGACGCCTCGGCTCCGGAGAATCGCGCGGCCCCGGATTATCGATTCGCCCGCGGCAATATCGCCGCCGCGCCTCTTTGCGAGGCAAGGAGACGCGGCGCCGCGGCGATGTCCAGCGCGCTGCGTCGATACAGGACCGCCGACCGGCTCGCGCGCAGGGAGCAAGATAGCATGAATCCGGGCTTTGTTCGGGCGCTCTTCGTCGGCCTGCCGTCGGTATGGTGCCTTCTTACGATCGGATCGCCGGCCCGCGCGGTCGTCGGCGACGCCCGGGAGGATCGCGGCTTTGCGGCCCACCTGGTCATGGTGCTCAAGCGCGAGGGCGAGCGGGCCGGCTTCTGCACGGGGGTGGTCGTCGCGCCGCGCATCGTCCTGACGGCCGCCCATTGCGTCACGGCGATAGGGAACATGCGCATCTACTACAAGGACGATGCGGGGCAGGCCGTCATCATCGAGGTGAAGGCGGTCGCTGTCCATCCCGGGTTTCGCGCAGATGGGATCGCCAAGCGCATCGTTTCTGTCGATCTCGCCCTGGTCGAGACGCAGACGCCGCTTGGCGCAGGTTTTTCCGCCGCCGCGCTGGACGACGCGGGGACGACCGCAGTCGGCGAGGGTGTCCTGATCGCCGGCTACGGCGTTGGAGCAGACGGCGTGGCGACCAGCGCGGGCGTGCTCCGGAGCGCCGCGCTGCGGGTGCGCGCACCGCTTTCGGGCATCCTGCTGTGGGCGGAGGATCCCAACAGGGCAGGCGCCGGCGCCTGCACCGGAGATTCCGGTGGCCCGATGCTGTCCGCCGAAGGCGGCAAGGTGCTCGCCATCATCGCCTGGTCGTCAGGCGTCGGCGGCAGGCGCTGCGGCGCGAACACGCAAGGCGTGCTGGTCGCGCCGCAGCGCGCCTGGATCGACAGCGTCGTGGAGCGCTGGCGTTAGCGGCGCAAAGGGATCCGCCGCTTCGGCGTATATTTCTACTGAATTACTGGATTCAAATTGACAGGGCCGGAATTTGTGGCACTGATGAGGCGGCCATAAGGCTTGCGTCCGCCGTAATCGCGGCGACGGCTTTTCCGGGTCTTTGCATTCGAGGCAGCGTTGCAGAAAGATCACAACGCCTCGTCAATCGCCGGAATGATCGTTTTGCCAGCGCCGCTGGCCGGTCGATGCGTTATGATCGTTGAGATATAGCGGTTCGCATGAGTAGTTCGCCATTTTCCGAACCGCCGGGGCTGTAGTCTTTGTGTCACATAAACTGGCTACGGACATCCGGCGAAATATGGCGACAGGGCGACTAAAATACGAATTGCGGCAGGTTTTGCCGAGCGAGACGCTGAAGCGTTCGAGGGCGACAAAAGGGGCGCGTCAATGAAAACATTCGGTGCAGTTCTTCTCAGCCCGGCGGCGGGCCTCGCCCTCCTCAGCGGCGCGCAGGCGGCGGATTTGCCGACCAAGAAGGCGCCGCCGCCCTCGACCGTGTCCTGCTTCGCCAGCCTCTATGACTACATGAGCGCGAGCGCCAAGGATTGCCCGCTGACCTATCTGGGCATCACCGTCTATGGCCAGATCGACATGGGCGTGGGCTGGGCCGAGCATGCCTCCAAATTCAGTCCGAGCTACAACAACGGCGTCTTCTCGGTCATCTCGAAGACCAATCAGGGGTCGAAGTTCCAGATCGTTCCCAACGGTCTCAGCCAGTCCAACGTCGGCATCAGGGGCAAGGAGGAGTTCTTGCCCGGCTGGTCGTTCGTCTTCGACGTCAACGCCGGTTTCGATCCTTATTCGCTGCAACTCGCCAACGGCCCGAAGTCGCTGGTCGAGAACAACAACACGGCGCTGATCAACCAGAACACCAACTCCGATTCGAGCCGCGCCGGCCAATGGGACAACACCCGCGGCTATCTCGGGATCAGCAGCGCCAACTACGGCACGCTGACCGCAGGCCGGCAATATGCGCTGTCGACCGATCTGGTGAACGCCTACGACCCGATGGGCGCCTCCTACGCGTTTTCGTTGATCGGCTTCTCGTCGACGCTGGGCGGCGGCCTGGGCGACACCGAGGTCGCCCGCTACAACACCTCGGTCAAATATCAGATCGCCTACAACAACTTCCGCGCGGCCGCCGCCTGGCAGTTCGGCGGTTATCAGCAGGGCAACGGCTCGGATGGCGCCTATCAGTTCGACATCGGCGCCGACTACGCCGGCTTTTCGTTCGACGCGGTCTACAGCCATGCACAGGACGCGGTTTCGCTCGGCACCTACAGCCTCGGCACCCTTCCTCCCGGGGCGAGCGTGGACGATTTGAAGGCGACTCTCGCCGATATCGACGCCGGGATCGTCGGCGTCAAATATGTCTCCGGCCCGTTCAAGGCGTTCGGCGGCTATGAGTATTCGCGCTACCAGAACCCCACCGATTCCTATGCGACGAACGCGGTGGCGAATGGGTTTGACACGCTTGGCGGTTACCATGCGCTTCCCGGCGCGGCGAACGTCAGCATCACCGCCTATACGAACAACAAGGTGCTGCAGGTCGCCTGGCTCGGCGCGACCTATGCGATCCGGCCCGATCTCGATCTCACCGGCGCCTATTATTATGCGAACCAGAACAATTTCTACCCCACCAACTTGACCGCCAAGGCCAAGGGCGCGGCGTGCTTGCCCAACACGACGAAGACAGCCGCCACCGGGTTCCAGACGCTCCAGGGCGCGGCCAACACCTATTGCGCCGGCAATGAGAACGCCGTTTCCGGCCTGATCGACTGGCGCCCGTTCAAGCGCCTCGACGTCTACGCCGGCGTGATCTACTCGCAAGTCACCGGCGGCCTCGCCAGCGGCTTCTTCCACACCAACAACATCGCGCCGACCGCCGGCCTGCGTCTGACCTTCTGATCGGCTCCGATCCCTCATCCATGCCGAGCCCCGGGCCACGCGCCCGGGGTCTTCATTTGCGCCGTCGCGCGGGTTGGTTCGGCCATTCGACGATGCGGTCCGGCCAGAGTTCGACCGGGACGTCCTCCTCGCTGGCGCCGACCCGCCCGCGCACGGAAACGCCCGCCTGATGCACGGTCTCGTCGGATCCCGAGACGAGCGGGTGCCACCAGGCGAGCTCGCCTCCCCCCGCAACGATCCTGTAGGCGCAGGTCGAGGGCAGCCAGTTCAGCGAGCGCACCGCCGCCGGCGTCAGCTTGACGCAATCGCGCACGCGCCGCCGCCGCCGCGGGTAATCCTTGCAGCGGCAGCTTCCCCCGTCGAGCAGCTTGCATCCGATATCCGTGAAATGGATGTCCCCGGTATCCTCATCCTCGAGCTTGACCAGGCAGCAGCGCCCGCAGCCGTCGCACAGGCTTTCCCATTCCGGCGTCGACATGTCTTCGAGGGCCTTCACCCGCCAGAACGGCTCCGGTTCGCCGGGCTTGGTCTTCATCGAGTCGGCCTCGCGGGTGGGCGGCGCGGCGCGCTCGCCGCTCGCAGCCGGTCGCATAACACAAAGAACCGTCGGCCGCAGGCGGTCGGTCGCCGCTCCGCCCTCGAAAAGCCGGCGCCGAAGAATTATGTAATAAGGCCGGACGCCCGATCGGGGCGTCGCGGCTTGGAGCGATCGTGTCGAAGCGGCTACAAAACTCGGCCCTTTTCAAGCTTTTCGGGCGCGGTTTTCTCGCGATCGATGCGTTCATCGACTCTTCGCTCTATGACGGCAAACGCCGCGCGATCGAAGCCTACACGGGCTATTCGGCCGCGCTCGATCGCCTTCACGTCTCCGGATCTGGAAAATTCGCGGTCGAGATGGCGTGCGAAGCCCTGACGCTCGGTCTGGCCGGCGCGCTCGTCGCGCTCGCGCTCGCCCAGCCCGCGTTTCGCGAGACGAGCGAGGAGGATTGGCTCAAACAGGAAGACCTCGCGGTCACGTTCCTCGACCGCTATGGCGTGGAAGTCGGCCGGCGCGGCATCAAGCACGACGATTCGATCCCGCTGGACCGTCTGCCGGATCATTTCATCAAGGCGGTGCTGGCGACCGAAGACCGCCGCTTCTTCTCCCATTTCGGCATCGACTTCGTCGGCACCTTGCGCGCCCTCACCGTCAATGCGCGCGCCTCGGGCGTCGTGCAGGGCGGCTCCTCGATCACCCAGCAGCTCGCCAAGAACCTGTTCTTGACCAACGAGCGGTCGGTCGAGCGAAAGGTCAAGGAGGCCTATCTCGCGCTCTGGCTCGAACATCACCTGACCAAGCGGGAAATTCTCAAGCTCTACCTCGACCGCGCCTATATGGGCGGGGGCGCTTTCGGCGTCGAGGCGGCCGCGCAGTTCTACTTCGGCAAATCCGCGCGCGACCTCGATCTCGCGCAGTCCGCGATGCTGGCGGGCCTGTTCAAGGCCCCGACCAAATACTCGCCCGACGTCAATCTGCCGGCGGCCCGGGCGCGCGCCAACGACGTGCTCAGCAACCTGGTCGACGCCGGCTTCATGACCGAGGGCCAGGTCTATGCGGCGCGGCGCAATCCGGCGACGCCGATCGATCACAGCGCGCGCGGCAGTCCCGATTGGTATCTCGACTTCGCCTATGACGAGGTCCGAACGCTCGCCGACCAGGGCAAGCTCGGCGACCAACGCGTGCTGGTGGTCCGAACCGGGCTCGACACGGGGCTGCAGGCGAGGGCCGAGAGCGTCATCGAGGACATGCTGCGGGTGCGCGCGCCGGCCTACAACGCCCATCAGGCGGCGACCGTGGTCGCAGAGCCGAGCGGCCTGGTCCGCGCCATGGTCGGCGGCCGCGACTACGGCGCCAGCCAGTTCAACCGCGCCACCGAGGCGGCGCGCCAGCCGGGCTCCTCGTTCAAGATATTCGTCTATCTCACCGCGCTGCTGACCGGCAAATTCAGAGCCGATTCGCCGATCGACGCCTCCAGCATCTGCATCGGCGATTACTGCGTTCACAATTACGGGGGCGAGAGCGGCGGTTCGATGCCGCTCTACACCGCGCTCGCCCAATCCTTCAACACGGCCGCGATCAGGCTCTCGGTCAAGATCGGCGAGATCTACTGGCCGCCCAAGCAGAGCTACCACCTGGGCCGGATCGCCGCACTCGGACGAACCAAGATCGTCGAGACGGCGCGGGCGATGGGCGTGACGACGCCGCTGGTCGATACGGTGTCGCTGCCGGTCGGCGCCGACGAGGTCAAGATGATCGACATGGTCGCCGCCAACGCGGTGCTCGCCAACGGCGGCAAGCGGGCGACGCCTTATGCGGCGATCGAAATCCGCAATCCCGGCGGCGCACTGCTCTATTCGCACGAAGCCAACGGCCCCGCGCAGGCGCAGGTGGTCCCGGCCGACAAGGTCGCCGCCATGAACAACCTCATGACCCATGTCGTCACCGAAGGCACCGGGCGCGCCGCCCAGCTTCCCGGCGTCGCCGTCGCCGGCAAGACCGGGACGACCAACAATTCGACCAACGCATGGTTCAATGGCTTCAGCGGCAATCTCGTCGCGAGCGTCTGGTTCGGCAACGACGACAATTCGCCGATGAACGCCATGACCGGCGGCATCCTGCCGGCGATGACCTGGCACGACATCATGATCTACGCCCATCAGGGCCTCGACATCAAACCGCCCTACGGCGTCGCGCCCGCGGCCGCCAAGCGGCCGGAAGTCGACGCCGCGGCGTCGGCTGCGGGCGCCGCCGGCGAGGCGACGGCGGCGCGGCCGATCATCGGCCTGTCGCCGCGTGCGGCGCGCGTGCTCACCGAAATCGGCCAATTCGCCAGCGCGGTCAAGCGCCGCAGCGCCAGCCTCGCCCCGACGGTCTCGCTCGCGGCGCAGCCCTAGCCTCCATTCGCGCCACGGCCGCCCGCCGGGCCGCGCCGGTCGATCCGCGCCGCTTGACTCAGGGCTGGGCGATCCGCCTTATCCCGGCGCGCCCGATGCGACGCCTCAACGCTTCCCGGCCTCGACATGCTGATCAAAGCGCTCATCGCCTGCGTCGTCGGCCTCGGCCTAGGTTTCGGGGCGACGGCGCTGAGCCTGCGCAACTCGCCAGGGCTGGAGGTCTCGACCATCGGCGCATGGACGGTGTCGGAGAAGGCGGGAACGCTCGAGGCCGACCCCTACATTCGCGCGGGCCTGGAGCGCAGCGGCGAGATTCCGCTCGCGGCGGGCGAGGGGCTCCAGTTCATCGCGCGCGTCGACGACGAAGGCGATGGGCTCGATCCGCGTTGCGCCTATCTCATCGGGCGGTCGACTCCGCCGGCCCGCTACTGGACCTTGAGCCTGGTCGATCTCCAGGGCTTTCCCGTCGAAAATCCGGCGGCGCGCTATGGGTTTCGCTCGAGCGAGATCGTCCGCGACGCCGACGGCGGCTTCACCATCGCCGTCTCGGCGCGCGCGCATGCGGGCAATTGGCTGCCGATCGGCTCGAAGAATCGCTTCGCCCTCGTGCTGCGCCTCTATGATTCCCCGGTCAGCGCGACCGCGGGCGCCATCGAGAAGGGCGCGATGCCGCACATCGCCAGGGAAGCCTGCCCGTGAGCTTGCCGCAGCGCCTGGTCGACGCGTCGATTGTCGCGGTCGGCGCGGCGATGATCGGCGCGCTCGTCCATATCGTCGCCATCCTCCTCATCCCGATTTACGCGACTCGCGACGCCTTCGCGCGCCTCAGCGAACTCGGGCCGGTCAATGCGACGCTGCCGCTGCCCCGGCCCGGCCCGCAGGAGCGGCTCGTACCCTACGGCGACCCGGCGGTCGCCGGCGCCTTTTGCCATTTCGATCTCGGCGCCGGCCCGTTGCGGGTCAGGGCGCCCGCGGACGGCTCCGGGTTCGTCTCGCTGTCGTTCCATACCCGGCGCGGCGGAATATTCTATGCGCTGACCGACAGGGCGGCCACGCATGGCGCGCTGGAGGCGCTCGTCGTGACGGAGGCGCAGGCGCGGGCGCTGGCCGCGAAGGACGACGAGGATTCGCCGGTCCAGGAACTGCGCATCGTCTCGGCGACCGCGACCGGCTTCGTGGTCATGCGCGTCCTCAGCGAAGAGCCCAGTCTCCTCCCGCGCGCGGAAAGCGCCGCGCGATCGCTGTCCTGCGCGACCGAATCGGCGCCGGAATGAGCGGCGTTGTTCGGCGCCGGTCGCCTGTGGACTCGCGCCGGCGTTGGAGCGATGTTCGCGTCCGCGACGCGAAGACGAGAACCGCCGCCGGAAGGATCCGTCCACCGTGACAACGCTTCTCCTGACCCATCCGGCGAGCTATGGTCACGAAATGGGCCCGGGTCATCCCGAACGGCCCGACCGCATGCGAGCGGTCGAACGCGCCCTCGAGCAGGAAATCTTCCAGATGCTGGCGCGCGAGGCCGCGCCGCGCGTGGACCGCGCCGCTCTGTTGCGCGTTCATCCCGAAGGCTATGTCGCGGCGATCGAGCGGGCCGCTCCCGCGGATGGGTTCGCCCGCATCGACGCCGACACGGCGATGTCGCCGGGGACGCTGGAAGCGGCGATGCATGCGGCGGGCGGCGCGACCTTCGCCGTCGACGAAGTGATGGGCGGGCGGATCGCCAACGCTTTCGTCGCCACGCGCCCCCCCGGCCATCACGCCGAACGCGCCGTCCCGATGGGCTTCTGCTTCTTCAACAACGCCGCCATCGCCGCCCGACACGCGCGGGCGGCGCACGGCGCGGAGCGCGTCGCCATCGTCGATTTCGACGTCCATCACGGCAATGGCACGCAGGACATATTCTGGGACGATCCCGCGGTCCTCTACGCCTCGACCCACGAGATGCCGCTCTATCCCGGCACCGGCGCGATCGGCGAACGCGGCGCGCACGGCCAGATCGTCAATGCGCCGTTGCGCGCCGGCGACGGCGGCGAGGCGTTCCGCGAGGCGCTCGAAACCGCGATCCTGCCACGGCTGGAGGCGTTCAGTCCGGACCTCGTCGTCATATCGGCCGGCTTCGACGCCCACCGCCTCGATCCGCTCGCCAATCTGAATCTGGTCGAGGCCGACTATGCCTGGGCCACCCGGCGATTGATGGCCGTCGCGCGGGCATCCTGCCACGGCCGGATCGTATCGTTGCTCGAGGGCGGCTACGATCTCGACGGACTCTCGCGCTCGGTCGCCGCCCATGTTTCCGCCCTCATGGAGGCGTGACGCCGGGGATCGACGAATGGCGTTTCGCGTCGCCGATCGCGTTCACGGACGCGCGATTCGTTCAGAGCCGGGGCGGGTCGCCGCGAGCCGCGAATCGGGCGGCGACGGCGCCGCGCGTCGGCGCGCCGCCGTCTCTCCGCTCAGGCGGCCCATGCCGGCGAGGGTTTCGCGCACGGCCGTCTCGAGCGGCGTGTCCGGCAAGGCGGTCCCCAGAAACGCCTCCAGCTTGGCGCCGTCGAGCCTGAGCGTCCGTCGCCAGAGATAGGCCATCTCCGCCATTTCGCGGAACAGCGGAACGAAAGGCTGCAGGGCCGTCACCAGCGGCCACGGAAAAGGCCAGGCGCGCAGATCCGGACGGCCGGTCGCGGTGCGAATCGCGGCGGCCATTTCGCCTGGCGCCAGCTGATGACCGGCGAAGTGAAACACTTCGAAATCGGCGAGCTCGTGCTCGCGATCCATCAACCGCGCGATCGTCTCGGCGACATCGGGCAGATAGGCCCAGGCGTGGCCGGCGCCGCGCCGCGCGGGATCGATGATGCGTTTCACCGGGCCGCCGCGCCCGACCATCACCGCAGAAAAATAGCTGTTCCCGGTCATCCTGGGGCCGAAGAAATCGCCCGCCCGGACGATCAGCGCGCGAGCCCCCTGCCGCGCCGCCGACTGCAACCGCTGTTCCATCGCGACCCGGATGGCGCCCTTGCGCGTCGTGGGATGCTGCGGCGAATCCTCGCGCAGCACGGGAGGGGCGTCGGGACCGAAATTGTATACCGTGCCCGGCAACACGATGCGCGCCCCGACCGCCCTGGCGGCGGCGATCGTGTTGTCGATCATCGGCAGGACCTCCTTGTCCCAGTTGCGATAGCCCGGCGGATTGGCGGCATGGACGATCAGCTCGGCGCCCTGCGCGGCGCGCAGGACATCGGCTGCGTCGAGCGCATCCCCGAGGATCCAATCGATGGGCCTCCCGGCCGGCTGGACCCGGCGGGTCAGGCCGCGGACGGACCAGCCGTGACGCGCCAGCGCGGCGGCGGTCTCGCCGCCGATTCCGCCGGCGGCGCCGATCACGAGGACGATTCTGCTGCGGGGTCGGGACATGGCGTCGCTCCTGGTTCGCAAGGTCGATTGACCTCGGCGACAAATATCGTCTCCGCGTGGCCCTCCGTGAATTGCCTAACTTGCTATATCAGCTATTCATATTCGTATGTCCGAGCCCGACTGGAATCACTACCGTTCATTTCTCGCCGTCCTTCGCGACGGCAGCCTGTCGAGCGCGGCGCGGACGCTCGGGCTCGCCCAGCCGACGCTCGGGCGGCAGATCGCCGAACTCGAGCGCGGCCTCGGCGCCCCGCTGTTCATCCGCTCGCCGCGCGGGCTGACGCCGACCGACGCCGCGCGCGACATCGCGCCCCATGCCGAGGCGATCGCCGCGGCGGCCGGTGCGGCGATGCGCGCCGCGTCCGGCGATTCCGAGCGATTGACCGGCGTCGTGCGCATCACCGCGAGCGACGTCGTCGGGGCCGAAGTGCTGCCGCCGCTGCTCGCGCAGTTCCGCCGACAGCAGCCGGCCGTGACGATCGAGCTCGTCCTGTCGAATCGGGTCGAGGATCTGTCGCGCGGCATGGCCGACATCGCGGTCAGAATGGTGCGGCCGAGCCAGGACGCGCTCGTCGCACGGCGCATCGGAACGGTCGGGCTCGGACTCTACGCCCACCGCAGCTATCTGGAATCGGCGCCGCCTGCGCCGACGGTCGCTTCGCTGCTGCAGGACCATGCCCTGATCGGATTCGATCAGGAAACGCCCTTCGTCCGCGAGCTGGCGACCCGCCTGCCGATCCGGCGCGGGCATTTCGCATTGCGCACCGACAGCGACCTCGCCCAGCTCGCCGCGATCCGCGCCGGCTTCGGCGTCGGCTTCATGCAGCGCGGCATCGCCCGGCGCGATCCCGACCTCGTCCCGATCTTCCCGGAGGCGATCGGCTTCGATCTCGAAATCTGGCTCGCGCTGCACGAGGACCTGCGCGGCAGCCGACGCCTCCGGCTGATGATGGAGCATCTGGCGACCGGCCTCGCCGACCATGTCGCGCGATCGCAATCGAGGGCGCTCGGCCCGGCCCCATCCGCCCGGCCATGACCGCGAGCCCGCGACCCTCGCGGGCGTGCGGCGGCGCGGCTCTGGCGCGCCCGCGAGCGCCGGTGGTGGGGGAGGTAGGACTCGAACCTACGAAGGCATAGCCAGCGGATTTACAGTCCGCCCCCTTTGCCGCTCGGGACACTCCCCCGGAGCCATCGGCGTCGCGCCGCCGACGAAAAGGCCCCGGCGAGCCGGGGCCAAGTCGAGCGGGCCTTATCTGGCGCGGCGCCCCGCCATGTCAACCCAAAAAGCGCCGCGCGCCCGGGCCGCCCGCCACGCCATTGACAAGGCGGCGATCGGCGCCGTTATCCGGGCGGCGGGCTCGGCGCCCGCCTGCAGGAGCAGCCCTTTGACACGCAAGAAGAACCGTCGAGCGCCGCCCTCCTCCGGCCGGCCGGCGCCGCTCGCGGCGCGCGCCGCTCCGGCCGGTCCGCGGCCCAGGCCCGAACCGCCGTCTCGTCCCGCGCCGCGCGCGGGCGATGTGACGCTGATCTACGGTTTCCACAGCGTGGGCGCAGCGTTGCGCGCGCCGCGCCGTCGACTGGTCCGGCTCTACGCGACCGCTGCGGCGGCGCAGCGCCTCGGCGCCGAAATCGCCGCGCGCGGCGTCGAAACGCTGATCGTCACGGCCGAGGAGATCGCCGCGCGCGCGCCGCGCGCTGCGATCCACCAGGGCGTCCTGCTGGAGGCGCGCCCGCTGGAGCCGATCGATCTGTCGGACCTGCCTGCGCGCGGCCTCGTCGTCGTGCTCGACCAGGTGACCGATCCGCACAATGTCGGCGCGATCCTGCGCAGCGCCGCAGCCTATGCTGTCGATGCACTGGTGACGACCGAACGCCATTCGCCTGATTTCTCCGGCGCCCTGGCCAAGTCCGCCTCCGGCGGCCTCGAACACGTCGCGATCTGCCGCGTGACCAATCTGGCGCGCGCGCTCCGCGAAATCGGCGAGATCGGCTACCTGCGCGTCGGCCTCGACTCCGACGGCGCGGAGCGCCTCGAGGCGGCCGCGCTGTCGCGGCCGCTGGCGCTCGTGCTGGGGGCCGAGGGCAGGGGCCTGCGCCGCCTGACGCGCGAGAATTGCGACATGATCGTCCGGCTCGACGTCCCCGGCGCGATCAGGAGCCTCAATGTCTCCAACGCCTGCGCGGTGGCGCTGGCGATTGCGACGATGACGCTGCGCCCGTCCGGCCGAACCGGCCCTATTTGAGCGAGGGAACGGTCTTGGGATAGGTGAGATCCCAGGTCGTGTTCAGCAGGGGATCGAGCGGAGTGCCCTCGGAAGCGTCGAACGCGCGAGGCCGGGCGCCCGGACGCGGCGCCGCCGGCGCGCCCGCCTCCGCGCTCGCCATGACCTTGGCCGCTTCGCCCGCCTGGGCCCCGGGAAAGCCGTAACGCGCCTCCCGGCTGCGTTGATCGGCGATCGCGGTCGGCGACATCGGATAGGTCTGCGCGGGATCGGCCGCCGCGCCATCGCCGCCGGCCGCCGGTTCAGACGCCTGCTGGTCGTTCACGCCCTGGACGACGGCGCCGATCTCGGCAAGGTTGCGGGTCGCCGCGTTCGCGCCCGCCGATAGCGCCCCACCGGCCCCGAGCAGCGCTTCGCGCATCTGTCGGTCCGCGCCGACCCTGGCGAGACGCCGCGTGAGCTCGCCCGCTGCCGGCAGGGCCCGCGAAGGCGGCGGGGGCGGCGGCGCCAGGACGCCGAACGCCTTGAGATCGGCCGGATCGACTGCGCCATGCACCTTGGCCGGCGGGGCCGCCGGGCCGACCGGGACGGCGTCCGGCGCGAGCCTGTCCTTGGCGTCCTTTTCGATCTGGCGCCAGCGCGCGACGTTCTTCTGATGCTGGTCGAGCGTGTCGGAGAAGGCATGGCCGCCCGTGCCGTCGGCGACAAAATAAAGGTCCTGGGTATGGGCGGGGTTCGCCACCGCCTCCATCGCCGCCTTGCCGGGATTGGCGATCGGCCCCGGCGGCAGACCCTCGATGATATAGGTGTTGTACGGCGTCGCCTGGAGCAGTTCGACCTTGGAAATGCTGTGGCCCAGCGTTCCGCGGCCGCCGACGAGGCCATAGACGATGGTCGGGTCGGATTCGAGCTTCATGCGCTTCTGCAGGCGGTTGATGAACACGCCGGCGACATGGGCGCGCTCGTCGGGGCGGCCGGTCTCCTTCTCGACGATCGAGGCGAGCGTGACCAGTTCGCCCGGGGACTTGATCGGCAGGTCGGAGGCTCGCTTCTTCCAGATTTCGTCGACCGTCTTGGCCTGCGCGCTCTCCATCGCCGACAGGACCTTGGTGCGCGAGACGCCGCGCTCGAATTCATAGGTTTCGGGCAGGATCGAACCCTCGCGCGGCATTTCCTTGACGTCGCCGACGAAGACGTCGTTCTCGCGCAGCCGCTGGACGACCTGATCGCTCGTCAGCCCTTCCGGAATCGTGACCTTGTGCAGCACGACCTTGTGCGAGGCCAGCAGATCCTCGACGTCGCGCAGGCTCGCATGCTCCTTGAAGAGGTATTCGCCGCGCTTGAGGCTGTCGCGATTGCCGTCGAGCATCAGGATGAGGTTGAACCACATCGGGCTTTCGATGACGCCGGCGCGCTCGAGCTGATCGGAGATGGCGCCGCCGTCATCCTCGCGCGCGACGACGACGATCTTGTCGGCGGCGAGCGGACCGGGCCTGCGGGCCTCGATCATGGCGAAGGTGAAGCCGCCGATGCCGACGATCGCCGCGATCAGGACGAACGAGAGGACCCCGCTCAGCCGGGCCAGGCCTTCCTTGCGCCGCTTGCGCGGCAGCGGCGGCGGAGGGGGCGGCGGGGCCGCCTGCGGCTGAAGCGATTCGGCCGGCGATCGCAATTTGGCGCGCTTGCCGAACAGGCTGGCGCGCGCCGGCGGGGGCGGGTCGCCCGGAGTGGAACCATCGGTCATCGGCGCTCGCCTCCGCGCGGGCAAAAGGCGCTCCCCCGCGGGGAGGGCATCGACAGCGTCATCAAGATAAAATAGGGCGCCTGGGATCAATCCTCAAGCGCCGGCCTTGCCTCAGGCTTGCGCCGAGCGCCGGAAGACGAGCGAGGCGTTGGTGCCGCCGAACCCGAACGAGTTCGAAAGCGCGCTGTCGATCCGGCGCGGCCTCGCCGCATGGGGCGCCAGGTCGATCGCGGTTTCCACCGAGGGATGGTCGAGATTGAGCGTAGGCGGCGCGACCTGGTCGCGCATCGCGAGAATCGAGAAAATCGCCTCGATTGCGCCCGCCGCGCCGAGCAGATGGCCGACCGAGGACTTGGTCGACGACATCGTCAGCGCGCCCGCCGCATTGCCCATCAGCCGTTCGACCGCGCGCAACTCGATCTCGTCGCCGAGGGGCGTCGAAGTGCCGTGCGCGTTGACATAGTCGATGTCCGACGGCGAGAGTTCGGCGCGCCTGAGCGCCGCGCTCATCGCCCGGAAGGCGCCGTCGCCGTCGGGCGAGGGCGATGTGATGTGGTAGGCGTCGCCCGACAGGCCGTAGCCGACGAGTTCCGCGTAGACATGGGCGCCGCGCGCGCGCGCATGATCGAACTCTTCGAGCACGACGCAGCCCGCGCCCTCGCCCATGACGAATCCGTCGCGATCCCGGTCGTAGGGCCGCGACGCTCTCTCGGGCTGGTCGTTGAAACCGGTCGAGAGCGCGCGGCAGGCGGAGAAGCCGGCGAGCGAAAGCCGGTTGACGGCCGATTCGGCGCCGCCCGCCACCATCACCGTCGCGTCGCCCAGGGCGATCAGCCGGCCGGCGTCGCCGATCGCATGGGCGCCGGTCGAGCAGGCGGTGACCACGGCGTGATTGGGCCCCTTCAGCTTGTGCGCGATCGACACATAGCCGCCGGCCAGATTGATGAGCCGCCCGGGGATGAAGAACGGAGAGATGCGCCGCGGCCCCTTCTCGCGCAGGGTGATCGAGGCGTCGTAGATGCCGCCGAGCCCGCCGATCCCCGATCCGATGAGGACGCCGGTTTCGATCTCCTCCTGGTAGGTCGAAGGGGCCCAATCGGCGTCGCGCAGCGCCTGGGTCGCCGCGCACATCGCGAACACGATGAAGTCGTCGACCTTGCGCTGCTCCTTGGGATCCATCCAGTCGTCGGGACGAAAGGCGTCCGGCGCGTCGCCCCGCGGCACCTGGGCCGCGATCCGGCACGCGATGTCCGAAACATCGAAGCTCCGGATCCCGGTCACGCCGGATTCGCCGGCGATCAGCCGCCGCCACGTCGCCTCGACCCCACAGGCCAGCGGCGTCACCATGCCGAGCCCCGTCACCACAACGCGCTTCATCGATGACCTCGTCCATCCGGAACGGCCGCGCCGCGATGCGACAAGGGCCGGACAGACGCCGGCCCCGCCGCTCCTACCCGCAAACTGCAGCCCTGCGTCCGGTCGCGGCGCGCACAGGCGCGCGCGAATCCCTCACGCCATCATCCGGGTCATTTGGCGGCGGACGCCTTTTCGAGAAACTTCACGGCGTCGCCGACCGTCACGATCGTCTCGGCCTGGTCGTCGGGGATCTCGACGCCGAATTCCTCTTCGAAAGCCATGACCAGCTCAACCGTGTCGAGCGAATCCGCGCCAAGGTCGTCGATGAAATTAGCGTTTTCGACCACCTTGTCGGCCTCGACGCCCAGATGCTCGACAACGATCTTCTTTACGCGCTCAGCGACATCGCTCATTTTGTCCGTCCTTACCCTGGCGGCGCCCAGACGCCCACCTTTGATTGACCCCAACCCCGACCTGAATTCGTCGCACGCGGACCTGATGCGAGACAGACGCCCCTGAAACGCCCGCACTCCCCGGCGCGCCGCGCGACCGCGTAAAGTATGCCGCCCGCGCGAATCGCGCGCCGCGTTCGGGTCACGCCCGGCGGCCTCGTCCAGGCGCGCCTCGTGGGTCGATAGCATATCTTTCCAGGCAAGGCGAGGGGGCGCCAGACCCGGGACAGGAAGGCCCAGCGATCGGCTTAAAGATTTCAAATCATTGCCATTCCGCCGTTAATATGAAGGGTCTGGCCGGTGACGTAGCCCGCTTCCGCGCTCGCCAGATAGACCGCGGCCGCCCCGATGTCCGGCCCGATGCCGAGCCTTCCCATCGGCACCGAGCGCAGGATGGCTTCGCGCTGTTTCTCGTTGAGCGCGTCGGTCATCGGGCTCGCGATGAATCCGGGCGCGATGCAATTGACGGTGATGTTTCGGCTCGCGACCTCGGCGGCGAGCGCCTTGGACATGCCGATCATGCCCGCCTTGGCGGCCGCGTAATTGCCCTGGCCGGGATTGCCGGTCACCCCGACGATCGAGGCGATCCCGATGATGCGCCCGTGCCGACGCCGCATCATGCCCTTCACGCATGCGCGCGAGAGACGGAACGTCGCGGTCAGGTTGACGGCGATGACCTGGTCCCATTCCTCGTCCTTCATCCGCACGAACAGGCTGTCGCGCGTGACCCCCGCATTATTGACGAGGATGTCGAGCCCGCCCATCGCCGCCTCGGCGGCCGGGACGAGCGCTTCGACCGCTCCGGCGTCCGAAAGGTCACACGGCAGGACGAAGGCGCGCGCGCCCAGATCCGCTGCGAGCGCCTCGAGCGTCTCCCGCCGCGTGCCCGACAGGCCGACGGCGGCGCCCTGCGCGTGGAGCGCGCGTGCGATCGCGCCGCCGATGCCGCCGGAGGCGCCGGTCACCAGCGCGCTGCGTCCAGACAGGTCAAACACAGGCGAATTCCTTCTGCTGGGCCGATCGGCTTCGCCGTCAGCCGACATGGGCCGCCTTGAACGCCTCGACGTCGGCGGGCGCCCCGACGGCGAGGCAGGTCGCTGCCTCCGAAATGCGCCTGATCAGCCCGCTGAGCACCTTGCCGGCGCCGATTTCGATGAATCGGCCGACGCCCCGTTCGGTCATGTAGAGCACGCTCTCGCGCCATCGCACGACGCCCGTCACCTGGGCGACGAGGCTCTCCCGGATCTGGGCGGGATCGCCGATGGCCCTCGCCGAGACATTGGCGACCAGCGGCGCGCGCGGCGGCCGGATCACGACCTCGGCGAGCGCGGCGGCCATCGCGTCTGCGGCCGGCTGCATCAGCGCGCAATGGAACGGCGCGGAGACCGGCAGAATCAGCGATCGCCTGGCGCCGGCCGCCTTCGCCAGCGCCATGGCGCGCTCGACCGCGGCCTTGGCGCCGGAAATGACGACCTGACCGCCGCCATTGTCGTTGGCGGCCTGGCAGACGGCCCCCGGCTCGGCGAGTTCGGCCGCCGCTTGGGCGGCGATCGCCGCGACCTCGGCGAGGTCGAGGCCGAGGATCGCCGCCATCGCGCCGACGCCGACCGGGACGGCCTGCTGCATGGCGCGGCCGCGGATGCGCAGCAGCCGCGCGGCGTCGTCGAGGCGCAGGGCGCCGGCTGCGGCGAGCGCCGAATATTCGCCCAGCGAATGGCCGGCGACGAAGCTGGCGTCGCGCCCGAGGTCGAGGCCCGCTTCGGCCTCGAGCACCCTCATCGCGGCGAGGCTGACCGCCATCAGCGCCGGCTGCGCATTGACGGTCAGCGTCAGATCCGCCTCGGGGCCCTCGAACATCAGGCCGGACAGGTTCTGGCCGAGCGCGCCATCGACCTCGGCGAAGACCTGGCGCGCTGCGGCGTGGGCCTGCGCCAGCGCCTTGCCCATCCCGACGGTCTGCGACCCCTGTCCGGGAAACACCAAAGCCGTGAGCATTCCCGCTCCTTCTTGGGCCGCGCACAGACACGGCTTGGCCCATGCTGTCAAGTCAGGCGCCCATAGTCGCCGCCGCGCCTCCCGAGCGGATCGATTCAGGCGGTGTTAAGCGCGGCCGCGCTATCGTGCGGGGTCGCTGCCGCGATCTTCCCGAGAGCCAAAGCGATGAGCCTGCGTGTCACCTCGACGATCGATTGGCTGCGCGACGCGGAGTGGCTGACGCGCGATCGCGCCGTCGCCTATTGCCGCATCCTGTTCGGGGTGACGCTCTCGGCGGTGGTGCTGTGGATCGCACTGTCCCAGGGCGGGGTCGATCGCGCGGGCAAGCCGCTGGGGACCGACTTCCTGAGCTTCTGGACCGCCTCGCAGATCGCGCTCGGCGGTCATCCCGCCGGCGTCTATGACATCGCGACCCACCATGCCGCGCAGACCGCGCTGTTTCCGCGCGACGCCGGCTATGTCGCGTTCTTCTATCCGCCGCCGTTCCTTCTGCTGTGCCTGCCGCTGGCGACGCTGCCCTATCTCTGGTCGCTGGCGGCCTGGCTGGCGGCCACCGGCTTTGCCTGCTGGCGGGTGCTGAGGGCCTGGCTCGGCAGGGAGTACGGCGCGTTGCCGATCCTGGCCTTTCCGGCGATGCTCAGCAATCTCGGTCATGGCCAGAACGCGTTTCTGACCGCCGCCCTGTTCGGCGGCGGCGCGCTCATCCTGAACGCCAGGCCCTTCGTAGCCGGCCTGTGCCTGGGCGCGCTCGTCTACAAGCCGCATCTGGCGATCGTCATTCCGGTCGCGCTCATCGCCGCGCGGCGGTGGCGCGTGGTCTTCGGCGCCGCCGTGTCCGCGCTCGGCCTCTGCCTCGCCTCGCTCGCGGTCTTCGGCGTCGATTCATGGCGAGCCTTTCTGGCCGCCTCGCCGCTCGCCAGAATCGCGCTCGAGAGGAACATGGTCGGCGACGAGAAGATGCAGAGCGTCTTCGCCGCGGTCCGCCTGCTGCACGGCGGGCTGACGCTGGCCTATGGCCTGCAGGTCGTCGCCGCGCTCGTCGTCTGCGCGGCGCTCGTCGCCCTGCAACGCCGATCGTTCCGCTCGGATGCGGAGGGCCCCGCCATGGTCGCGGCCGCCCTGCTGGCGAGTCCGTTCCTGCTCGACTACGATCTGGTGCTGCTCGGCGTTCCGCTCGCCTGGCTCGCGCGCCGGGGATTGCGCGACGGCTTCCTGCCCTGGGAAAAGTCCGCTCTGTTGATCGCGTTCGTTCTGCCGGCGGTGTCGCGCTCGATCGCCGGCCTCGTCGGCGTCCCGCTCGGACCGGTCGTGATCGCCGGCGTTCTGCTCCTGGTTCTCAGGCGGGCGGGCGCGCCGAGCCGATCGGAGGCCGAAGACGCCGCCGAGCCGGTCTCGACCGTCGTCTCGCCCGCCCTCTCGCGCAATCGCGAATCGATGGTAGACATGGCCTGAACGCGCCCCGCCGATTCGGTGCGGCGCCTCGAGAGGTTCCCCGTGGCGTCCATCCCCGGCAAGGCCTGCGGCTCCTGCGTCATGTGTTGCACGGCGCTTGAAATTCCCGAACTCGAAAAGCCTTTCGGGCCGCCGTGTCCCAACTGCATTCTCTCGGGCGGCTGCAAGATCTACCAGAGCCGACCGAAAGTCTGCCGCGACTTCGAATGCCTGTGGCTCACCAGTCGCGACCTGCCGCCCCAATTGCGCCCGGACAGGATCGGCACGATCCTGATGGAGGATGAGGACAGCGATCAGTATCGCGCGGTTTGCGCGCCCGGGCGCCCGCTCGCCTGGCGCCACCCGAGAGTCTTCGCCCATCTCGTGGCGGTCGCCAAGACCGGACGTACGGTCGTCGCCAAGGCCGGACTCAGTTCGTGGCGCGTCTACGCCTCCGGCGAAACCAGCCCGACCGCGTGACCGCTCGCGGGCCGGCGCCTGCTTTTCGTACCAGCCGCCCATGTTTTGGGCGTTCGGGTCGATCGCTGGATCGAGTGGGAAAAATTCGACGCTTTTGAGGGTCCGATGGCCATGACTTGGGCATGGCGTGGGCTCATCCGAGATGCTAAGGACCGCGAAAGTGGGGCGGAGACGCATGCGCCGTCCGCGGCGCAGGCGGGCGACGGCGGTTCCGGGGGCTGCGCCCGTGGGGTTTGAGGAAGCGGGATCGGGAGCGGCGTGGCGCTTTCTCGCAATCCCGCTCGGCGGTTTTTCTCGTTCGCGAAGAGATCGGGACACATGAAAAAGATCGAGGCGATCATCAAGCCATTCAAGCTCGATGAGGTCAAGGAAGCGCTCCAGGAGGCTGGAATCCAGGGAATAACCGTGACGGAGGCGAAGGGCTTCGGGCGCCAGAAGGGCCATACCGAACTCTACCGCGGCGCGGAATACGTCGTGGACTTCCTGCCGAAGGTGAAAATCGAAGTGGTCGTCGCCGACGAGGCGCTGGCCGGCGCCGTCGAGGCGATTCGCAAGGCCGCGCAGACCGGCCGCATCGGCGACGGCAAGATCTTCGTATCGCACGTCGAAGAAGCAATCCGCATCCGCACCGGCGAGACCGGCGCGGACGCGGTCTGATTCTGGATCGACGCCAGGTTTCCCGGGGCTCCCGGCGTCAAGCCGGCAGCGCCATCATCAGAAAGAGGGGCCAGCATGAAGACCGCCAAGGAAGTCCTGAAGGCGATCAAGGACAATGACGTCAAATATGTCGATTTGCGATTCACCGACCCGCGCGGCAAGTGGCAGCACGTCACCTTCGATCAATCGCTGATCGACGAAGACGCCTTCGCCGACGGCCTGATGTTCGACGGCTCGTCGATCGCCGGATGGAAGGCGATCAACGAATCCGACATGACGCTGATGCCCGATCCGACTTCGGCGTGCATGGACCCATTCTTCGCCGCCTCGACGATGGTGATCAATTGCGACATCCTGGACCCGGCGAGCGGGCAGCCCTATGGCCGCGATCCGCGCGGCATCGCCAAGAAGGCCGAGATCTACCTCAAGTCGACCGGCATCGGCGACGCCGTGTTCTTCGGCCCCGAGGCCGAGTTCTTCGTATTCGACGACGTGCGGTTCAAGGCCGATCCCTACAATACGGGCTTCGTCATCGATTCGATCGAGCTGCCCTCCAATTCCGACACGCCCTATGAAGGGGGCAATCACGGCCACCGGATCCGCACCAAGGGCGGTTATTTCCCGGTCCCGCCGCAGGATTCGGCGCAGGACATGCGCGGCGAAATGCTCGCCGCGATGGCGTCCATGGGAGCCGTGGTCGAGAAGCATCACCACGAGGTGGCCTCCGCGCAGCACGAACTCGGCCTGAAGTTCGGCCCGCTGACGACGATGGCCGACCATATGCAGATCTACAAATACTGCATCCATCAGGTCGCCCAGAGCTACGGCAAGACGGCGACGTTCATGCCCAAGCCGATCTTCGGCGACAATGGTTCGGGCATGCATGTGCACCAGTCGATCTGGAAGGGCGGCAAGCCGATCATGGCCGGCAACAAATACGCCGACCTCAGCCAGGAATGCCTCTATTACATCGGCGGCATCATCAAGCACGCCAAGGCGCTGAACGGCTTCACCAACCCGTCGACCAATTCCTACAAGCGGCTGGTGCCGGGCTACGAGGCGCCGGTGCTGCTGGCCTATTCCGCCCGCAATCGCTCGGCCTCCTGTCGCATCCCGTGGACGTCCAACCCGAAGGCCAAGCGCGTCGAGGTTCGTTTCCCCGATCCGATGGCCAATCCCTATCTCGCCTTCGCCGCGATGCTGATGGCGGGCCTCGACGGCATCAAGAACAAGGTCGACCCGGGTCCGGCGATGGACAAGGATCTCTACGATCTGCCGCCCAAGGAATTGAAGAAGATCCCGACCGTCTGCGGTTCGCTGCGCGAGGCGCTGACCAATCTCGACAAGGACCGCGCCTTCCTCAAGGCCGGCGACGTGTTCAACGACGATTTCATCGACAGCTATATCGAACTGAAGATGACCGACGTCATGCGGTTCGAGATGACGCCGCATCCCGTCGAATTCGACATGTACTATTCCTACTGAGCGCAGGGCTTTGCGCGCGGCGGCGGGCGGCCTCGGGCCGCCCGTCTTCGTTTGCAGCGGATGGGCTCCCGACCCGCGTAGCGCGCGCGGGCGGCGGCGGCCGGCGCGAAATCCCGCGCCCGGAAAATCCGATTGCGCGCGACTTTGATCTCAAAGGGGTCGAGGAGGGCTGCGTGCGCGCCGCGCTCGACGCCGCCTTCGCCTCGCACGAGAGCTTCGCGGTCGGCGACGAGGTCGAACGCCTCCTCGGTTGCATGACCGGCGTCATCCTCGCGCTCGACGGCGAGGACGCCGAGATTTCCTGGCCCTACCGCGGCAAATCGGTCGAGCATCTGCGCAGCCTCGCCCATGTCCAGGATCCGCGGCTGCACCAGGCCCAGTTGGCCGGTCGCGCGCCGCGCACGCAGGTGCGGCCGAGCGCACGTTACGCGACGCGCCCGAGCGGCGCGGGCGCCGTCCGCACGCCGACGTTGCTCTCGGTCGGGCCATGCCGCCGCGGCCGCCACGCGAGATCGTCGGACAGCACATAGACGGCGGCGGCGAGCAGGAACAGCGCGACGCCGACCCAGAACAGCGGCGAATGATGGACGCGGCGCCAGTCGCGCCGGCGGCCGGCCGGCTTCGCCTGTTCGCCTTGGTGCGAGCGTTTGTTCACCCGGGCCTCGCCATCTCCGGCGAAGAATCGCGCGGGCCGAGACGTCGCGCACATCGCCGGGGCGCTGGCAAGGGCCGTGAAGCCGGGACCCTACACGGCGACCGATCGGCGCGCCTTGTTCGCGGGCAGGTAGGCGTCGAACCGCGCCGCGATTGTCCGCACGAACGGCCGGCCCTCGCCCGACCGTGCGGAGAAGGCGAGGTCGCTCATCAATCGCTCGACGACCTCGGGTTTCGAGCGCAGGTTCTACGATCTCGGCAAGGTCGACCACTGCGGCCCGAAGTCGCGCGGCGCGTCTGTTCGCCGCCATGCTCGGCCCGGGCATCCGGGTCGTCGAAACCGAGTGTGCGGCTGCGGGCGCCGCCGCGCGCCGGTTCGAGGTCGGGCGGTAGCGGCTTCGGCCGGGCGCTGTTTGGCCGCGGCGCAAGGCGCTTGATCGTCGGCGACGGGGCAGGCATCCTGCGCGGCGAAGCAATTGCGCTCGAATCGCCCGAAAGGACGGCCATGGACAGCGTCGGCGCAGACAAGGACTCCCGTCGCGTCGGCGTCATCGCGGCGAACGCGTTTCTGAAGGTCGAAGTCGTCGCCTATCTCGTTCTCGGCTTGCTGCTCGCGGTGGTCGCCGTCCTCGGCATGTTCGGCGCCGTCGCCTCGCTCTGGAGCGCTGTGAAGGACTTCGGCGCGCCTGAAACGCTCGTGTTCACGATCGACCGTCTGCTGCTGGTGCTGATGGTGATCGAAATCCTCCACACCGTGCGCGTGTCGTTCCGCTCGGGCGCGCTGGTCAGCGAGCCGTTCCTCATCGTCGGCCTGATCGCCTCGATCCGGCGGATGCTGGTCATCACCATGGAATCCTCGCAGGTCAACCAGCCCGGGAGCTGGTCGCCCGATTCGAAAGAGCTGTTCGACTCGACCATGCTGGAGCTGACCGTGCTCGGCGGCCTGATTCTCGTGATGGCGATCTCGATCGCGATCCTGCGCCGCAGCCATCGCCCCGCGGCCGATCGTCAGGATTCGTGATTTGCGGCTATTTCGGCGCCGGCAACGCCGAATAGACGGCGCCGGGCACGGTGACCGAAATCGCAAAGTCCGGCTTCTCGTTGGGCCCGAGCGGGCCCGGCGCCTTGTTGTTCACCGGCGGCAGGCTGCGCAGATAGGCGACGATCGCCTGCGAGTCGGGCGCAGTCAGATGCGAAAGCGCCCCGTAGGGCATCACCCCCGACAGCATCCGCCCGTCCGGCCGCTTGCCTGTGGTCATCGCCGCGACGATCTGGCGGTCTGTCCATCCGCCGATTCCAGTGGCCTTGTCGGGCGTCAGATTGGGGCCGACGAACACGCCGACGCCGGGAATGCCGAAGCCGACATCCGAACCGCCGAACAGGCGCGCCCGGTCGGGCGCGCCGCTGAGCCCGCCGGGCGTATGGCAGTCCGAACAGCCGGCGATCGTGACGAGATATTCGCCGCGCGCGATCCGCGCCTGATCCGCGAGCGCGGGCGCGGCGAGCAGGCCGAGCGCGATCGACGAACTCATCATACGTCGGCGCATCGCCAGTCTCCGCTTTCGACAGCACCCACGGATAGCGCGCCTGCGTTTCCCGCTCAATGGCATCGCGCGGACCTGCGGCTTTCCCCGGACGCGGAAAGCCCTATGCTAAGCTTGCGCGAGCGCATGGAGGGGCTATTGACCAAGACGGTTCTGTCGGCGGCGGTCGTCCTGCTGGCGGCGCTCGGGGCTTGCGCGGAACGCCCCGAAGTCGACCAGATCGTGCAGCAGACGATGATCGGGCTTCCCGCCAGCCGCATCCTGGCGTGTCTGGGCGCGCCCGCCAGAAGGCTGGCCATCGGCGCGACGCGCATTCTGATCTATCCCGGGGCGCGCGCGGTCGTGGAGGGCGGCCCGTTCTCGCCCGGCGTAAACGGCCTCGCCTCGGGCCTCACGGGCGGCGATCGCGCCTGCAACGTCGACGTCGTGCTGACGAATGGAGCGGTGACGCAAGTCTATTACACCGCGCTCGACGACGGCCCGCTGCGGCTCGGCGAGCGGTGCGTCTTCGCGGTCCGCGTCTGCACCGACCCCGGCCTCGTCCGGGCCGCCTACTAGGGGGCCCCTGCGCGCGCGACCCTGCCTCTCGAGGGCCGCGCCGCGCGCGCCGTGTCACGGAAGAACTCGGCCGGTTCCGCGCAGAGTCGCGCGGAAAGACCGCGCTCTGTCGCCTCAGCCGACGTACCGTCGGTGATATCGCTGTCCCAGACTTGTCAGCACCTGATAGCCGTTCGTTCCCGAACGCGCCGCGAATTCGTCGACGCCGATCGCATCGCCGAGCAGTCGCGCGCTATCGCCCGCCTGCGCCGCGGCCTCGGGAAGATCCGTGATGTCGGCGACGCAGAGGTCCATCGACATTCGCCCGACCAGCGGGCAGCGAAGGCCCGCCACGATGACGTCGGCGCCGGGGCGCCCCGTCGCGCCGGCGCCGCGCGGCAGGCCGTCGGCGTAGCCCGCCAGCAGCGTCGCCAGGCGGGTGCGCCGGGGCGCGATCCATTGCTGGTTGTAGCCGACCGATTCGCCCGCCTCGATCCAGCGGACCTGCTGGATCGCGACGTCGAGCGCGACCACCGTCTTCATCGGGTTGGGCGCGCCGGGCGTGGGATTGCCGCCGTAGAGCGCATAGCCGGGGCGGATCAGGTCATAGAACGGGCGCTCCGGCAGGAATGCGCCCGACGAATTGGCGAGGCTGGCCGGCACGCCGCGAAACGCCGCGCGAGCCTCGTCGAAGCGTGCGATCTGGATCGCGTTCAGCGGGTTGTCGCGCTCCTCCGACGAGACGAAATGGCTCATCAGCAGATCGACGCCGAGCGCCTCGCGGCCAAGGCCTCCGATGGCCCGCTCGATCGCCGCCAGCGACGAAAATCCGAGCCGGTTCATGCCGGTGTCCAGGTGGAGCGCGCATGGCGGCGGGGTGATGTGCCCGGCGGCGAAGGCGGCCCAGCGCGCGAGCTCCGCTTCGCTGCCGATGACCGGCGACAGGCCGTGCGCGCAGTAATCGGCTTGCGGATCCGCGCCTGCCTGCAGCCCGTTGAGCACGTAGATCGACGCCTGCGGCCGCGGCGCCAGCGCGGCCCGCACGCGCGTGCCCTCGCTGAGCTGAGCGACGAAGAAATGCCGGCAGCCTGCCGCGTGGAGGGCGGGCGCGGCGGCCTCGACACCGAGCCCGTAGGCGTCGGCCTTGACCACCGCGCCGCATGCGGCGGCGCCGGCGCGGCGCGCGAGCGCGCGCCAATTGTCGGCGAGCGCCGTCAGATCGACGGTGAGCACGCCCGAGGATTGCGACGGCGAGGGCGATCTGGTCGCGGTCATCGGCTGAACTGGCATCAAAACCGGTCGCGCCGCAAGCCGCCGTCGCGTAGTCGCGGCCGCGCGGACGCAGCGCGAACGAGGACTCCTCGCCCGGGACTGCGGCCGTGTGATGGCGGTCCGGCCCGGCCGCCCTTTCGGGACGGTAATTCAGCCGCGCGCCAGCCTTTGCGCATTGGCGAGCCACTCGCGCTGGTTGCGGCGCACATGGCTCGGCGCCCGGCTGAGCCCGCGCACGATGTCCTCGGCGAGCGCCTTGGCGTCGGCGTTGCGGCCGAGCTTGCGGAGCAATTGCGCCTGTCGCACGCGCGGCTCCGCGCCTGGATAATATTGGCCGACTTTGGCGTAATGGGCGAGCGCTTCGTCGGCGCGCCCGCTCTCCTCCAGCGCGATCGCATAGAGCAGATGGCCGTCAAAGGAATGGAAATTCGGCCAGCGCCGCATGAGATCGTCGAGCGTCGCGACCGCTCCCGCGGGTTGGCCCAGCGCGCATTGCGCCCGCGCCTTGCCCAGGAAGAAATGCGGCTCTTCGCCGAGCGGCTGCGCGATGATCATTTCGTAATGCGCCAGCGCCTCCTCGAACTTGCCGAGGGTGAGGCATTCCCCGGCGAGCGCCGCGCGATTGGCGATCGTGTCGACGATCGCCAGTTCCTCGGTCAGTTGCCGGTAGCGGCGGCCCGGATTGACCGCCCGCGCCACGCTCTGGCGGGCGGCGCGCCCGTTGCGGGAGCCGAGCCATTCCGGCAGCAATTCGGCGACGACATAGATGAACGCGCCGATTCCCGGCAGTACGATGATGAGATAGCCCCAGGGCGAGAAACGCCCCGTCTTGGCGGCGTGGACGACCAGGACGATATCGAGAACGAACAGGATCATCCCGATTGGCACGAACAGGCTCCTGGACCGAGGGAAGAGGCGAGGGACCTTAGATGCACGGAGTTAGGAAGCTGTTACGCGCTTCCGTGCAAGTCGCGACGAGCGGGACATTACAGGAACATCGCGGCCGATGCAACCCTGGGATGCATAGATTTGCCCGAGGAGGTCTGCCGCCCCGGCGCTCCGCTCAATAGCGCTCCGGCAACGCGCTGTCCTTGGCGAGATTGCCAAAACGCGTGAGTTCCGCCTCGAACTGCAGTTCGATCGTTCCCGTCGGCCCGTGGCGCTGTTTGCCCAGGATCACTTCGGCGCGCCCGTGCGTGCGCTCCATCTCGGCCATCCAGGTCACGTGCTCGGGCGTGCCGGCGCGCGGCTCCTTGTTCTTGAGGTAATATTCCTCGCGGAAGACGAACATCACGACGTCGGCGTCCTGCTCGATCGAGCCGGACTCCCTGAGGTCGGACAGCTGCGGCCGCTTGTCGTCGCGCTGTTCGACCTGGCGGGAGAGCTGCGAGAGCGCCAGCACCGGCACGTTGAGCTCCTTGGCGAGCGATTTCAGTCCCATTGTGATCTCGGTCAGTTCCTGGACCCGATTGTCGCTTTTCGTCCTGGCGCCGGTCAGCAGCTGCAGATAATCGACCACCAGCAGGTCGAGGCCGCGCTGGCGCTTCAACCGCCGGGCGCGCGCGGTGAGCTGGGCGATCGATATGCCGCCGGTCTGGTCGATATAGAAGGGGACCGCCTGCATGTCGCGCACCGCCTCGGCGACCCGGTGGAAATCCTGCTCGGTGATGTCGCCGCGGCGGATCTTGTAGGAGGGCACGCCCGACTGTTCGGCGATGATGCGGGTCGCCAGCTGCTCCGCGGACATTTCGAGCGAGAAGAAGCCGACGATGCCGCCGTTGATCGAATGGGCGGTTCCGTCCGCGCGCAACTCCGACCTGTGCGCCCTGGCGATGTTGAACGCGATGTTGGTGGCGAGCGCCGTCTTGCCCATGCCGGGGCGCCCGGCGAGAATCACCAGATCGGACGCCTGCAGCCCGCCCATGTAGCGATCGAGGTCGACGAGGCCGGTTGCGATGCCGCTGAGATTGCCGTCGCGCTCATAAGCCCTGGCGGCCATGTCGACCGCGATCTTCAGCGCGTCGGAGAAGCGCTGGAAGCCGCCGTCGTAGCGTCCGCTCTCGGCGATCTGGTAGAGCCGGCGCTCCGCCTCCTCGATCTGTTCGCGCGGGCTCGAATCGACGGGCGCGTCATAGGCGACGTTGACCGTGTCCTCGCCGATCTGGATCAGCTCGCGCCGGATCGCCAGATCGTAGATCGCGCGGCCGTAGTCGTAGGCGTTGATGACCGTGGTCGCCTCGGCGGCGAGCCGCACCAGATATTGCGGGACCGTGGCGCCGCCGACGTCATGGTCGCCGAGGAAGGTTTTGACGGTGATCGGCGTCGCGAGCTTGCCGGCGCGGATCAACGAGCCGAGGATTTCGAAGATCCGGCGATGGATTTCCTCGATGAAATGTTCGCTCCTGAGGAAATCGGAGACGCGATCGTAGGCGTCGTTGTTGATGAGGATCGCGCCGAGCAGCGCCTGCTCGGCCTCGATATTGTGCGGCGGGGTGCGGTAGACGGGCTCCGCCGCGCTGGAAACCGCGGTCAGCCTCCCGGCGAATTGTTCGGCGGTCGCCATGATCGTTCTTGCGGTTCAAAGGACCCGGACGCACGACGCCGATGCGGAGGCCGCTCGCGCAAGGCCTCCAACGAGGGAGCGCTTCTCGCACAACGCGGCGCGGCGCGCACGCGTTTTCCCCACTAATCCCGATTAAATTTTTTTGTTTCGCCGCGAGCCGACCGCACGCTTGACTCGCGCGCGCGCCGCGCTCGTGGCCGATGCGCCGGTCAGACCGTCGGTTCGGAGCGGATGACCTTGGCCGGGTCCTCGCCATAGGGGGGCGAGTAGATGACGAGCAACTTGATCCGTTCGGTCAGCGCCCTGATCGAATGGAAGACGCGCGGCGGGAAGAACATCATGTCGCCGGCGCGCACGTGATGATCGACGCCGTCGATGCCGGCGATCGCCTCGCCCTCGAGGACGTAGACCGCCTGCTCGAGATCGGGGTGGGCGTGGGCGGGCGACCCTTCGTGGCGTTCGATGTCGCCGAGCACGATCTCCATATATTTGGCGCCATTGGTCTGCGGGCCGACCATGCGGTAGTTCTTCGTACCCGTGTGATTGGCCGGGCTGTACGACGGCTGTTCCGAAGCGCGGATGACATAGGGCGACGTCTGGGTCACGATCGTTCCTTTCTCAGATCGCCGCGCTCGTGGCTTCGGCGGCGCGGCGTCAATTCGAGAGCGCCGAACGGGGCCGGAGCGAGGCCGTCGCCGCCTCGGCCGCCTGTCGGCGACCGACCAGGTGGAGCGCGACCGCGCCAGCCGCCGCGAGCGTCCCGAACAGGCCGAAGCCGGCCCGGACGTCGCCGGTCCAGTCGCCGAGGAAACCGATGATCGACGGCGCGACGAAGGCGCCGATGACCCCGAGCGCGCTGATCGCCGCGATCCCGCCCGCCGCCGCCGCGCCCGAAAGGAAGCTCGCCGGGATCGCCCAGAACGGCGCGGTGAAGGCGAGGGTCGCCGAGAACGCGATCGTCACCGCGACGATCCGCGAGGTGGGATCGGGGAGCAGCGCCGCGGCGAGCAGCGCGAGGCCGGCGACGAGGTTGGCCAGCGCCGCGTGGCCGTAGCGCTCCGCGCGCCGGTCGGACCGGCGACCCCAGAGGATGACGGCGACGAGCGCGAACAGGCTCGGGATCGCGGCGACGAAACCGGCCTCCATCCTGCTCATGCCGAACCCTTTCAGGATCAGCGGCAGGAAGGACTGGACCGAATTGAGCAGGCAGACGTTGGTGAAATAGATCGCGGCGAGAAACAGCACGCGCGGGTTGGCGAGCGCCTGCGACACCGATGGCCCCAGCCGCGCTTCGCGCTCGCGCCGCTCGCCTTCGAGGACCGAGGCCAGCCGGTCGCGCTCGTCCCTGCGCAGCCAGTTCGCCTGCGCCGGGCCGTCCTGAAGATAGAACAGACAGATCGGCGCCAGCAGGATCGCCGGCGCGCCCTCGAGGATGAACAGCCATTGCCAGCCGCGCAGGCCGAGCCAGCCGTTGAGCGAGAGGATTTCGCCCGACAGCGGCGCCCCGATCAGCCCGCTGATCGCGACGCCGGCCATGAACAGTCCGACGATGCGGCTGCGGTAGGCCGACGGGAACCATAGCATGAGGAAGAACAGCACGCCGGGAAAGAACCCGGCCTCGGCGGCGCCGAGCAGCAGCCGCATCGCGAAGAAGCTGTAGGGACCGACGACGAAGGCCATCCCGACCGCGCACACGCCCCAGGTCAGCATGATCCGCGCGATCCAGCGCCGCGCCCCGTGCCGGTGGAGCATGAGGTTCGAAGGCACCTCGAGCAGGGAATAGGTGACGAAGAACAGCCCGTAGCCGAGGCCGTAGAGCCCCTTGGTCAGGCCGAGGTCCGCGTTCATATCCGGCGCCGCGAAGCTGAGGTTGATGCGGTCGAGGAACGAAATGAAATAGCAGCCGAGCAGGAACGGAATGAGCCGCAGCGTCACCCGCCGCATCAACGCCGGCGAAACGCCGCCCGCGGAGTCCGTCGCCCGAGAATCGAGTTCGCCTGTCGATCGCAGGATGCTCAAGGGCCTCTCCCCGGGGCGCAGGCGTCGCGGCCGATCCCGCCGCGCGCCGCTGTCGCAGATGCGTATAGCAGTCCGCATTAGCGAACGACAATGCAAAACTGCGCCTGGACGCGAGCCGATGGACGGCGGCCGCGAACGCTCTTGACGGGGATTCTCATCGGCGCGATAAGCCACCGTTGAAACATCTTTCGCTATATCGAATTATCGTCCCCGGTCGGGCGCGCCGATGCAGAGAGGCGGAACGCGATGGGCAAAAATCCGCAGTCGGTTTGGCCTGACGAGCCGGAAGCGGCGTCCGGGCCGCTGCGCGGGGTCCGCGTGCTCGACCTGACGACGGTCGTGATGGGTCCGTTCGCGACCCAGATCCTCGGCGATCTCGGCGCCGACGTCGTCAAGGTCGAATCGCCGGCCGGCGATTCCATGCGGTGGATCGGGCCGTGGCGCCACGAAGGGATGGGCCCGCTGTTCCTGCAGGCCAACCGAAACAAACGCAGCGTCGCGCTCGATCTCAAATCGCCCGAGGGCAGGGAGGCGGCGCTCGCGCTCGCCGCGCGCGCCGACGTGCTGGTCTCGAACGTGCGGCCGCAAGGCCTGCAGCGCCTCGGCCTCGATTACGAGACGGTGCGCGCCGGCAATCCCGGCATCATCTATTGCGCCGCCGTCGGCTATGGCGAGGGCGGGCCCGATTCCGGGAAGGCGGTCTATGACGACCTCATGCAGGCGGCCTCGGGCATCTCCGGGCTGTTCGGCGCGGTCGACGGCGCGCCGCGCTACGCGCCGATCAACATCTGCGACCGCACCGTCGGCCTCTACGTCGTCAATGCGGTCACGAGCGCGCTGTACCACCGGGCCATGACCGGCCAGGGTCAGGCGATCGAAGTTCCGATGTTCGAGACGATGGCGCAATTCGTGCTCGCCGATCACATGGGCGGGGCCGCTTTCGAGCCTCCCGCCGGAGAGATGGGCTATCGCCGGCTCCTTTCGCGCACCCGCGGCCCCTATGCGACGAGCGACGGGCATCTGTCGATCGTCGTCTATGTCGATCGGCACTGGCGTGCGTTCACGCGCCTGGTCGGCGTCCCCGATCTGCTCGACGTCGACCCGCGGTTTCGATCGCAGGAGAGCCGGACCCAGCACGCCCAGGAAGTCGGGCGATTTCTCGCGCGCCATCTCGCCGGCCGGACCAATGCGGAATGGCTCGACATCCTGCATGAGGCGGACATTCCGGCCTGCCCGGTCAATTCGATCGAGGCTTTGCGCGAGGATCCGCATCTGAAGGCGGTCGACTTCTTCCAGGAGGTCGAGCATCCGACCGAGGGTCGGCTGAGGGTGTGCCGCTTTCCGGTCCGCTTCTCGCGCTCGCCCGCTTCCGTGCGCCGGCTCGCGCCCAATCTCGGCGAGCACAATGAGGAAATATTGCGACATGGCGGCGCCGAAGCGCCGCCGCCTGCTGCAAGCGCGATGAAGATGTGACACAACCACGGGGCGACGCGTTCCGGCGCTTGCAGGACGCAGAAAAGGAATGGAGGGAGCGATGCGAGGATATGGATGGACGGCTCTGGCGCTCGGCGGATGGCTGCTCGGCGCGAGCGCGGCGAACGCGCTGACCCTGACGAGCCCCGATGTCAAGCCGGGCGCGAAAATCGCCGACGAACAGGTGTTCAATCAGATGTCCTGCACGGGCAAGAACGTCTCGCCGGCGCTGAACTGGTCGGGCGCGCCCAAGGGGACCAAGAGCTTCGCGCTCAACGTCTACGATCCCGACGCCCCGACCGGGAGCGGTTTCTGGCACTGGACGGTCTTCAACCTGCCGCCCGACACGACGTCGCTCCCCAAGGGCGCCGGCGACGCCAAGAGCGGCGCGCTGCCCAAGGGCGCGATCACGATCCGCAACGACGCCAGCTTCCCCGGCTATATCGGCCCTTGCCCGCCCAAGGGCGACAAGCCGCACCGCTATGAGTTCACCATTTTCGCGGTCGACGTCGACAAGCTCGACGCCGATGAGAACGCCTCGCCGGCGTTCGTCGGGTTCAACCTTCATTTCCATACGCTCGCCAAGGCGACCCTGACCGGCCGCTACGGCCGCTGATCGCGCGGGCTTCGGCGCCGGTCGCGCCGAGGCCCGTCCATCTTGTGGACGGTCGGCGCCGTCGGCGCTCAACTCCCGTTCGCGCGCATTTCCAGGAGCTGGCGCACGCTGGCGAGCATCGCGGCGGCCTGGTCGAATTTCCTGTCGAGCCGCGACGACGGGCCGGCGACCGTGACGATGTAGACGGATGCGTTCCACCGGAACGACGCCGAAATCGTCGTGACTTCATCGAGGCTTTCCCCGCGATTGGCGAACCAGCCGCGCGCGCGGCCGGTCTCGATTTCCGCCTGGAGGGCCGGCTTCGACGTGATGGTGCGGTCGGTCAGCGCCTCGAGGCGCGCGGTCTTTAGGTAGGCGGCGAGCGATTGGTCGTCCAGGCTCGCCAGCAGCGCCTTGCCGCCCGAGGTCGCATGGAGGCTGCGCACCCGGTCGCCGATCTTCGCCTGGAAGCGAAGCGGATGGGCTGATTCGAAGGCGAGCAGATAGGTCGCCTGCAGGCCGCCGACCTTGGCCAGCAGCACCGATTCGTCGAGCGTGTCGCGCATCGACCGCAACAGCAGCTCCGCCCGGGACACGACCGGATCGCTGTCGCTGATTTCCTTGCCGAGCTGCTGGAGGCGCAACGTGGGATAGTAGCCGGCGCGCGGCGCGAGTTCGTAGATGTAGCCGCGGCTCTGCAGCGCCTGCAGCACGTCGAAACAGCTCGACACCGGAATGCTGAGCAGACGCGCGATGTCCGAGAGCGACAGGGGCCGCTTCTCCCGCCCGAACAATTCGAGCAGGTCCAGCGTGCGCGCCACGATTTTCGACATCGGAATTCCAAAACGACTTTCAGGGTCTCGAAATATCTCGGGCGCGCGCCCGTCGTCAATCGGGCGCCCCGCCTGGCGCTGCGGCGGAGCGCCTCGACGGGGCCCGAACCACGATCGGCGCCGTTCTCTTGGAACAGCGGATTGAATTGCGCCGGCCGCCCGACGCTGGGCGCGCCGCGGCGCCGCGAGAGGCAATGCGGGTCGCCGCCAGGCGCGCGCCGCGCTTGACGACCTGCGGGCGCGACTGTAGACGGCGCTAATACGGACATCGTTTCGCTATTGCGCATGCGGTGGCGCAGATGGGCAGGGCGGGAGGCGTTGACATGGACATTGCTCCTCCCGCTCCCGCCGACCAAACTCCCGCAACCGCGCGCTGGCGCGCAGCGCAATCCGCAAACTGCCGATCGGCTCGCATTCCGAGATCGATTCTCTGCGGACATCGACCCGTGTTACAGCGCCGGGGGCGAACTCGGCCCGCCCGAGTCCCATTGAACGAGGACGGAGACTTCCGATGGAACTCGACGCGCCGAACCCGCCGATCCGCACGGAGGCGCGCGGCGCCGCGCTCTGGATCTGGATCGATCGCGAGGAGCGCCGCAACGCGATCGACAAGCGCGTGATCGCGGGGATCGCGGCCGCCGTCCGCGCCGCGCAGGACGACCCGGCCGTCCGCAGCATCGTGCTGACCGGCGCGGGCCGCAAGGCGTTCTGCGCCGGCGCCGATCTGACCGGCGGTGCGGAGACGTTCACGCTCGGGCTCGATGAGCCGATGACCGATTTCGGCAGGCTCGCGCGGCTCGTGCGCGATCTCGGCGTTCCCCTGATCGGGCGAATCAACGGCGATTGCGTCGCCGGCGGGATGGGCCTGATGGCCCTGTGCGATCTCGTGGTCGTCGCCGATCACGCGCGCTTCGGCCTTCCCGAGGCCAAGGTCGGCGTGTTTCCCATGCAGGTGCTGGTCTTCCTGCGCGCGATGATCGGCGCGCGCCACATCAACGAGATGTGCCTGACCGGCGATCTCATCGACGCGGCGCGGGCGCGCGAGATCGGCATCGCCAACTATGTCGTCCCGTTCGACGCGCTGGACGCCAGAGTCGAAGCGCTGGCCGCGCGACTGGGCGAAATGTCGCCCGTCGCCGTCCGCCGGGGCAAGTATGCGATCGCCGCGATGGAGCGCATGGCGTTTCCCGAGGCGATGGCGTTTGCCGAGACGCTGATCTCGGTGACGGCGCAGACGCGCGACGCGGCCGAAGGGCTCGCGGCGTTCAACGAGCGGCGCAAGCCGAACTGGACCAGGGGAACGAACGATGGCTGACCGGCGCATCAGGATCGGCGGCGCCTCGGGCGCCTGGGGCGACAGCCCGGGCGCGATTCCCCAACTGCTCGGCGCCGGCGTCGACTATCTCATGATGGACTATCTCGCCGAGGTGACGATGTCCCTGCTCGCGCGGGCGCGGCTGAAAGATCCCGAGGCGGGCTACGCGCCCGACTGCGTCGCCTATCTCGAACCCGTGCTGCCCACGATCGCGCGGACCGGCGTCAAGGTCGTGTCCAATGGCGGAGGCGTCAATCCGGCCGGCTGCAAGCGCGCCCTCGAAGCGATCATCGCGCGGCTCGGCCTTTCGCTGCGGGTCGGAATCGTCGAGGGCGACGACGTCTCGCCGCTGATCGAAGAGCTGCGCGCGCAGGGCCTGCGCGAGGCGGCGTCCGGACGGCCGCTGCCGCCGCGGCTGCTGACCGCCAACGCCTATCTCGGCGCCCTGCCGATCGAGGCCGCGCTCGGCGCCGGCGCCGACATCGTGATCACCGGGCGCTGCGCCGACAGCGCGCTCGCGCTCGGCGCGCTCATGCATGAATTCGGCTGGAAGCGCGACGATTACGACCGGCTCGGCGCGGGCAGCCTCGTCGGCCATCTCCTAGAATGTGGGCCGCAGGCGACGGGCGGAACCTTCACCGACTGGGACCAGGTGCCCGACTGGCACAATATCGGCTATCCGATCGCCGAATGCGCGGGCGACGGGTCGTTCGTCCTCTCCAAGCCGGCGGGGACCGGCGGCCTGATAATTCCCGGCGTCGTCGCCGAGCAGGCGCTGTATGAGATCGGCGATCCCGCCGCCTATATCCTGCCCGACGTCACCGCCGATTTCTCCGAAGTGCGCCTGACCCAGGTCGGCGCCGACGCGGTAAGAGTGGACGGCGCGCGCGGCCGGGCGCCGACCGGGCGCTACAAGGTTTCGGCCACCTACCAGGACGGCTATCGGGCGGTTGCGACGGTGTCGATCGTCGGCCCGGACGCGGCGCGCAAGGCGGAGCGCACCGGGGCGGGGCTGCTGGCGCGCGCGCGCGCGCTTTTCGACAAACGCGGGATCGCCGATTTCACCGCGACGCATCTCGAAGCCCTCGGCGCCGAGGCGTCCTATCGCGAAAAGTCGGCGGCGCGCGCCTCGCGCGAGGTGCTGCTGCGGCTCGTCGTTGAACATCCGAGCCGCGAGGCGATCGAAATCTTTGCGCGCGAACTCGGCTCGGTCGGCCTGACCTGCGCGCCCGGCACGACCGGCATCTATGGCGGCCGGCCCAAGCCGACGCCGGTGGTCCGGCTGTTCACCTTCTTCATCGGCAAGAGCGCGCTCGGCGCGCCGCGGGTGACGGTCGGCGACGCGCCGCCGTTCGCTGTTCCCGTGCCGACCGCGGACGCCGACGCGCCGCCCGGGCCGGCGCGCGCCGCGCCGGACGCTTGCGTCCCCGACGAGCCGACCATCGAGGTCCCGCTGTCGCGCCTCGCCTATGCCCGATCGGGCGACAAGGGCGATTCGTCGAACGTCGCGATCATCGCGCGCGAGCCGCGCTTCCTGCCGCTGCTGCGCCGGGAGCTCACGCCCGAGCGTCTCGTCGCCCATCTCGGCCAGCTCGTTCGAGGCCCGGCCCAGCGGTTCGAGGCGCCTGGCCTCAATGCGCTCAACTTCCTGATTCAGGACGCGCTCGGCGGCGGCGGCATGGCCTCGCTGCGCATCGACCCGCAGGGGAAAGCCTATGGCCAGATGGCGCTCGAGATGACGATCGCGGCGCCGCGCTCGTGGGTGGCGTAGGTCGCGGAGGAATGGACGCGCCGCCGTGCGGTCGCGACGAGGCTCGCGCGGTCGGCCGACGGCTCAGAGGGCGTGCCCGTCCGGGTCCGAATGGTGCGATTCGTCGACGGTTCCCGACCAAATTGCGGCGTGCCGGGCGCCCTCGGACTCGGCGGTGTCGGCGGAGGCGGGTCGGCGCGATTTCGGCGGCGGCGCCTGAAGGTGGGGCGCGAAGGCGAAATGAATCGCCCCGGCGACGAGGACGAATCCCGCCAGCAAGCCGATCAGAATCGAAAGCCAACCCGGCATGGCTTGGATCGTACAATGAATTCAACAACTTTCGCTTAATGGAACCGATCGCTTTCAGTTTGATCGCTCCGCCTCGAACCGGCCGGTCGACGGCGCGACGCCCGCGGCGCGGAACGAGAGGTTGACGCCCCGCCATTCCCGGACGACGCTGCGGCGGCGCGCGCGGACGACGCGCTGGATCGGACCGAGCGCCAGCGCGCCCTCGCCGCCCGGCATTTCCCGGCGCCGCGGATCGAACAGGGGAGGACTCCTTGGGTCTCGACGATAGGGACGATGTGGCCGCATTGGCGACCCGCGCGCTCGGCGACCTCGCCAAAGTCTTCGCGCGTCTGGCGCCCCGCGCCGAGGCGCCGCTGGTCGAGGCGATCGTCGCGGCCAAGCGGATCGCGATCTATGGGGCGGGGCGCGAAGGGCTGCAGATGGACGGGTTCGCGATGCGGCTGTTCCATCTCGGGCTCGATGTTCACGTGGTCGGCGACATGACGGTTCCGCCGCTCCGCGCCGGCGACCTGCTGATCGTCTCCTCGGGGCCCGGCGCCTCCAACACCGGCGATGCGCTGATCGCGGTCGCGCGCGAGGCCGGCGCGCGCGTCGCGGTCGTGACGGGACAGCCAAGCGCGCGCACGCCCTCGCGCGCCGACATCCTGTTTCACATCCCCGCGCAGACCATGGCCGACGACACCGGCGCCGCGGTGTCCGTGCTGCCGATGGGATCGCTGTTCGAGACCGCCCAGATGGTTCTGTTCGAGGTGATCGTACTCGCCCTGCGCGATCGGCTCGGCGAGAGCGCCGAGACGATGCGCGCGCGCCACACCAATCTCGAGTAGAGCCCATTGGAGCCCAGGCGCTGCGCAAAATAGACGATTGCTGCGCAAAAGGAACAGGGCTACTGAGCCGTCGAGGGAATCTCCAGGGAGCGCACCCATGATCAGCTACGGCCATTTCATCGGCGGCAGGCATGTCGCGGGTAAGTCGGGCCGGGCGGCCGACGTGTTCCAGCCGATGGACGGCACGGTCCGCGCCAAGGTCGCGCTCGCCTCCAGGGCCGAGCTGCGCGAGGCGGTCGAGAACGCCAGGGCCGCCCAGCCCGCCTGGGGCGGGACCAACCCGCAGCGGCGCGCGCGCGTGCTGATGAAGTTCCTCGACCTGATCGCGCGCGACAATGAGAACCTCGCCGACATTCTCGCGCGCGAGCACGGCAAGACGATCGCCGACGCCAAGGGCGACATCCAGCGTGGCGTCGAGGTCGTCGAATTCGCGCTCGGCGTCCCGCATCTGATGAAGGGCGAATACACCGACGGCGCCGGCCCCGGCATCGATTCCTATTCGATGCGCCAGCCGCTCGGCGTCGTCGCCGGCATCACCCCGTTCAACTTCCCGGCAATGATCCCGCTGTGGAAGCTCGCCCCCGCGATCGCCTGCGGCAACGCCTTCATCCTCAAGCCGTCCGAGCGCGACCCCGGCGTGCCGATGCGGCTCGCCGAACTGTTCGTCGAGGCCGGCGGGCCGCCCGGCATCCTCAACGTCGTCAACGGCGACAAGGAGGCGGTCGACGCGATTCTCGACGATCCCGACATCAAGGCGATCGGCTTCGTCGGCTCGACCCCGATCGCCGAATATATTTACGCGCGGGGCTGCGCCACGGGCAAGCGCGTGCAGTGCTTCGGCGGCGCCAAGAACCACATGGTGGTGATGCCCGACGCCGACATGGACCAGACGGTCGACGCGCTGATCGGCGCCGGCTATGGCTCGGCGGGCGAGCGCTGCATGGCGATCTCGGTCGCGGTGCCGGTCGGCAAGGCGACTCGACCGACGCCGCCGCCGACTATGGCCCGATGGTGACCAAGGCCCATCTCGACAAGGTGCGCGGCTATGTCGACATCGGAATCGACGAGGGCGCCAGGCTCGTCGTCGACGGGCGCCGCTTCAAGATGCAGGGCTACGAGAACGGCTTCTACATGGGCGGCTGCCTGTTCGACGGCGTGACCAAGGACATGCGCATCTACAAGGAGGAGATTTTCGGGCCCGTGCTCTCGGTGGTGCGCGCGGCCAATTACACGGAGGCGCTCGGCCTGTGCAACGACCACGAATACGGCAACGGCGTTGCGATATTCACCCGCGACGGCGACGCCGCGCGCGATTTCGCGTCCAAGGTCCAGGTCGGCATGGTCGGCGTCAACATCCCGATCCCGGTGCCGGTCGCCTATTACACCTTCGGCGGCTGGAAGCGCTCGGGCTTCGGCGACCTCAACCAGCATGGTCCCGATTCCATCCGCTTCTACACCAAGACCAAGACGATCACCGCGCGCTGGCCGTCGGGCGTGAAGGATGGCGCGAACTTCAACATTCCGACCATGGGGTGAGGCCGGGCGCCGCCGCCCCGCGATGTCGCGCGGCGGCGGCCATGCTAGGATTGACCGATGTCCGTCGCCGTCAAAGAGCCGATGTCCGCCGACGATTTCTTGCTCTGGGCCGAGGCCCAGGAGGGGCGTTGGGAATTGCAGGACGGCGCGCTCGTCGCAATGGCGCCGGAGCGGGTCGCCCATGTCGAGACGAAGTTTCGCGCAGCGGTCGCGCTCGAGCGGGCCGTCGAACGGGCCGCAGTTCCATGCCGCGTGTTGCCGGACGGCGCGGGCGTGCGGATCGCCGCCCGGACGGTGTTCGAGCCCGATGCGCTCGTCTACTGCGGCCCGCGTGCGCCGCCCACTGCGCTCGAGATTCCGAACCCTGTGATCGTCGTCGAGGTGCTGTCGCCGAACACCGCGGCGCGCGACCACGGCGTCAAGCTCACCGGCTACTTCTCCCTTCCGAGCCTCGTCCACTATCTCATCCTCGATCCCGAGCGCCGCGTGCTGATCCACCACAAGCGCGGGCAGGGCGACGTCATCGAGACCCGCGTCCTCGCCGACGGCGTGCTGCGCCTCGACCCGCCGGGCCTCGAGGCGCCGGTCGCCGAGATGTTCGCCCGCGAGGACTCCTGACCGCATGTTCGCCCTCACCGAGGATCACCTCGCCGTACGCGATATGGCCATGGCCTTCGCCGCCGAGCGGCTCGCGCCGAACGCGCTCGCCTGGGACGAGGCCAGGCACTTTCCCGTCGACGTGCTGCGCGAGGCGGCGGGGCTCGGCATGGCGGCGATCTGCGTGCGCGAGCAGAGCGGCGGCTCGGGCCTCACCAGGCTCGACGCGGCGCTGATCTTCGAGGCGCTGTCGACGGGC
>JBEKZS010000039.1:0-29253 GCA_049509635.1 Roseiarcus sp. | reverse complement strand
CGCGCACGAGTTGCTTCTGCGAGAACCAGCCGAGAATCAGGATCGGCGCGATTGCGAGCGTCGAGGCCGCCGAGAGCATGGCCCAGAACGTGCCTTCGGGACTGGAGAACTGGGCGATGAGATAGGACAGCGGCGCCGCATTATAGGTCGTCAGGTTGAGCGTCCAGAACGCCTCGTTCCAGGACAGGATGACCGCCAGCAGCATCGTCGAGGCGATGCCAGGAATCGCCATCGGCGTCAGGACGTAGACGATCTCCTTGAGCAGCGAGGCGCCGTCCATCCTGGCCGCCTCGAGGATGTCGACCGGTATTTCCTTGAAATAGGTATAGAGCATCCACACGAGGATGGGCAGGTTGACCATCATCAGCAGGAAGCCGATGCCCCAGCGGTTGTCGAGCAGATGCCCGCGCAGGAACAGGAAGTAGATCGCCATGAAGACGCCGGCGCCGGGCATCATCTTGGTCGACAGCATCCACATCAGCAAGTCCTTGGTCCGCTTGGTTGGGGCGAAGGCCATCGACCAGGCCGCGGGGATCGCGACGATCAGACCGAAGACGTTGGCGCCGATCGACAGGACGATCGAATTGAAGGCGTGCAGGATATAGTCCGTGCGCGACTGCACCTCGACGTAGTTCTCCGTCGTCCAGTGAAAGAACAGGAATTTCGGCGGGATCGCATAGGCGTCGACCTCCGACTTGAAGCTGGTCAGGAACGTCCACAGAATCGGGAAAAAGATGAGAAAGCCGATCAGCCAGGCGAAGGCGGTGAGCCCCAGGCGCCGGCCGGTGGTCGGTTTCAGCGCCATGGCTCAGGCCTCCAGATTCTTGCCGATCATGCGGACGAGGAAAAACGCGACGATATTGGCGAGCACCACTGCGACGACCCCGCCCGCCGCAGCGCCGCCGACGTCATTGTCGTTGGTGGCGAGTTCGAAGATGCGGAACGGGATGTTGGTGGTCGCCGGGCCGCCGTTGGTGGTGACCCGGATCTCGGCGAAGACATTGAGCAGGAAGATCGTCTCGATGAGGACGACGACGGTGATCGCGCGCGCGATGTGCGGCAGCACGATGTAGAAGAAATAGGGCAGCGCGCGCGCGCCGTCGAGGGCGGCCGCCTCCTTCTGCTCCTCGTCGAGGGATTGCAGCGCGGTCAGGATGATCAGACTCGCGAACGGCAGCCATTGCCAGGCGACGATGATGATGACCGCGAGCATCGGCCAGTTGGTGAACCAGTCGACGACGGGGAGGCCGAGGAGATTGGATATCCAGGCGAACAGCCCTGACACCGGGTTCATCAGCATGTTCTTCCAGACGAGCGCGCTGACCGTCGGCATGACGAAGAACGGCGCGATCACCATCAGGCGAACGAAGTTCTGGCCGAAGATCGGCTGGTCCATCAGCAGCGCGACGAGAATCCCGCCGCCGACGCTGATCACCAGAACCCAGCCCACGAGGATCAGCGTGTTGACGAGCGCCGAGATGAAGCTCGGATCGGACAGGAAATCCCGGTAGTTCTGCAGGCCGATGAAGCTGACGTTGTCGGGATCGAGCAGGTTGTAGTGCAATGCCGAGAAATACAGCGTCATCACGAGCGGCACGATCATCCAGAGGAACAGCAGGATGACCGAAGGGGCGACCAGAACGCGGCCCGCCGTCGTCGTCTGTTGCGTCGCCATGAGCGAGGCCTTCTGTCTGGATCGCGACGGCGCGAGGCGCGCAACCGCCGCAACTCGATTGAAGGGAGGTATCGGGCGCGATCGTCGCCACGTTTCGGCCGCCGGTCGCCGGATGAAGGGCCCTCCCCTTGCGGGGAGGGGCAGAAGCGCGAGGGCCTCGATGGTCCGGACGGCGGCTACTTGATGTAGCCGGCCTTCTTCATCGCCGATTCCGTGCTCGCCTGGGCGGCGGCGAGCGCCGCGTCGGCGGTCATCTTGCCGGCCAGCGCGGCGGAGAAGTCCTGGCCGACTTCGGTCGCGATGCCCGCAAACTCGGGAATGGCGACGAACTGGACGCCGACATAGGGAACCGGCTTCACCGTCGGATGGGTCGGATCGGCCGAGTCGATCGATTCGAGCGTCATCTTGGCGAAGGCCGCCGCCTTCTGGTAGTCGGGGTTCGAGTACAGCGAATTGCGCGTTCCCGGAGGCGCGTCGGCCCAAGTCGACTTGGACGCGACGAGTTCGGTGTAGTGCTTGCTCGTCGCCCAGCCGATGAACTTCTCGGCCGCCTCGACCTTCGCCGAGCCCGCGGGAATCGCGAGCGACCATGCCCAGAGCCAGTTGCCGCGTTTGCCCTTGCCGTCGTCGGGCGCCAGCGCGAAGCCGACCTTGTCGGCGACGGTCGAATCCTTGCCGGTGACGAAGGACGCGGCGACCGTGGCGTCGATCCACATGCCGCACTTGCCGGCGTTGAACAGCGCGAGATTCTCGTTGAAGCCGTTCGAGGATGCGCCGGGCGGGCCATCGGCCTTCATCAACGCCAGATAGTAGTCGAGCGTCGCCTTCCATTCCGGCGTGTTGAACTGCGGGTTCCACTTCTCGTCGAACCAGCGCGCGCCGAACGAATTCGAGGTCGCGGTGAGGAACGCCATGTTCTCGCCCCAGCCGGCCTTGCCGCGCAGGCATGCGCCGTAAATGCCGGCCGCCTTGTCGGTCATCTTGTCCGCGGCCTGACGAATGAACTCCCAGGTCGGCGCGTCGGGCATCTTGAGGCCCGCCTTGTCCATGAGATCCTTGCGGTACATGACGAAGGAGCTCTCGCCATAGAACGGCGCGGCGTCGAGCTTGCCGTCGACCGTCAATCCGGCGCGAATCGCCGGCAGCAGGTCGTTCACGTCATAGTCCGCGCCCAGATTGTCGAGCGGAATCAGCCAGCCCTTCTTGCCCCAGATCGGCACTTCATACGTGCCGATGGTCAGCACGTCGAACTGGCCGCCCTTGGTCGCGATGTCGGTCGTCACCTTCTGGCGGAGCACGTTCTCTTCGAGCGTGACCCAGTTCAGCTTGATGTCGGGATTGTTGGCGGTGAAATCATCCGTCAGCTTCTGCATCCGGATCATGTCGCCGTTGTTGACGGTCGCGATCGTCAACGTGGTCTCCGCATAGGCGGAAAGCGAGAACACCGTCAGGGCCGCGGCCCCGAGCAGGCTCTTCACGAGAACCTTCATGTCGTTTCCTCCAATCGCAATGCCTGGGCATTTGCTAGTTTTGCGGGCGAATATTCAGCGCAAACGCGCCCGCTAGTCAATCCGAAATCGTCGCTGCGGCGCAGCATTCCCGCTCCGATATGAAATAACCCATTCTAATATATGAGTTTATAAAAAATATTCGCTCATCGCAGAAGCAAATGCTCAGCCGTCGCCTCATCCGTGACGAGGCCCGAAATGAGCTGTCCCGATAGCGCCGCGCGCAGCGGCGCGCGACGCGAGGGCCCCATCGCCACGCCGATCGTCAGCCGCGTGGCCGGGCGCAGCGGCGCGCTCGCGACGCGATCGTTGATGGGGCTCTCGATCACGCGCCCGCGCGAATCGAACGCCCAGCCGGTGATCTCGCCGACCGCGCCCGCCGCACGCAGGGCCTCGACCTCCTCGCGCATGACGATTCCGTCCTGCACGATCGCGGCGTTGTCACCGACCGTGCCGACGCCGACGAAGCTGACGTCGGCGCGCTCGATGAGCGCGAGCACGCTGCGGACCGAGGCCAGACTGGTCAGCAGTTCGCGCTCCTCGACCGAGCGCGCGATGACTGGAAGCGGCATGGGATAGTGGGGCGCGCGGATCGTGTCGGAGACGCGGATGAGGACGTCGTAGAACGAGGCCGATCCGTCGGTCTTGGTCGTGCCGACCAGGGCGACGAGCTTGTGTTGCGGACATTCCATCGCCGGGAGCTGGTCGGCGACCGCGCGCATCGTGCGCCCGGTGCCGATGCCGATGATCGCCGGCTCGGGCCGGCGCAGCCACCGCTCCAGTTCGGCGGCCGCGGCCTGCGCGATGCCGAGCGTTGAGGAGGTGGAGGCGGGGTCGGTCGGCGCGATCTCGCAGAAGCGCAGATCGAACCGCTTCTTCAGCGCGGCGCCGAGCTCCATGCAGCGCGCGATGGGATGATCGAGCCGGACCTTGATCAGTCGCTCGCTGATCGCGAGCGATACGAGGCGCTGCGCCGACTGGCGCGAAATGCCGAGCTTGCGCGCGATCTCGTCCTGGGTGTTGCCCGCGACATAGTAGAGCCAGCCGGCGCGCGCGGCTTCGTCGAGCCTGCCATCCTCCGCTTCGGTCTTCTTGGCCATGCCGCGCTCAGTCCGTCGTCGCCGCGACCGGCGCCAATCGCGCGATCAGCGCGGGCAGTTCGCTCATGTCGTCGAAGATCAGCGCCGCGCCCGCCGCGCGCAATTTCTGCCCCTGCGCGAGACCGGAGAAATGGCTGCCGCCGACGAAGCCGAACACGGTCATGCCCGCGCTCACCGCGGCGATCACCCCCGGCGCGCTGTCCTCGATCACGAGGCAGCGCGCGGGCGGAGTCGCCATCGCGCGCGCCGCATGCAGGAAGAGATCGGGATGCGGCTTGCCGCGCGCCGTCATCGTCGCCGAAAATATATGCGGCTCGAACAGCCCGGAATAACCGGCGATCGACAGCGCCAGGCGGATGCGGTCGGGACCGCTAGACGAGGCGACGCAGACCTTGCACGGCAGGCCGGCGACCGCCTGGCGCACGCCCGCGATGCCCTTCAGTTCGCGCCCGAAGCGGTCGAGAATGTCGCGCGCCAGATCGACCCGGAATCCGTCCGGCAGTGGCCGCGCGAGATCGGCTTCGGCACGTTGCACGACCGAATCGGGGCTGAAGCCGAGGAAGCGGTCGATCGCCTCGGCATGAGTCAGCGGCAGTCCGGCGGCGTCGAGAGCGGCGCGCGTCTCTCCCAGCGCGATGAGCTCGCTGTCGACGAGCACGCCGTCACAATCGAAGATGACGAGATCAGGCGCCTGCATGAATTTGGCTTCGACCGCTCGGGCGCGCGTGAGCCGCCCACCCGGCGAATCTAACATGATCGGGCCGGACGGAATAGACAACTGCCCAGTGCATGGTCAATTGCCCAATTATGCGGCGCGCCGACGGGAGGAGTCTCACGAGGCCATGATCGCCCGGACGCCTCGTTCGGCGCCCTGGATGAGATCGAAGGCGCGGCGCTTGCGATCGTGAAAGCGTGCGATCTCGGCGCCCGCGGGCATGACCGTCTCGGTGAGCCGCGACATCGCGACCATCGCCGAGCCCATGTCGTGGCGGCCCGCCGCCACTGCGCCAAGCATCGCCGCGCCGAGCAGGACGGGCTCGCTCGTCTCCGGCGCGCCGACGCGCCGGCCGGTCGCATCGGCGATGATCTGGCGCACCAGCGGGCTGCGCCCGGCGCCGCCGCTGACGACCAGCATGTCGAAATCGAAGCCGCCGGCCTCCAGCGTGCGGATGATCTGGGCGACGCCATGGGCGAGCCCGGTCAGCGCGGCGACGTAGAGCTCCAGCGCGCTCGCACGATCGGCGCGCAAGTCGAGGCCGACGAGCGCCCCGCGCGCCGCGGAATCGGCATGCGGCGAACGATTGCCGAGGAAATCGGGCAGCACGTGGAGGTCGCGCGCGATCAGCGCCGCATTCGAAAGCGAGCCGGCATGGGCGAGAATGTCGCGCTCCATCTCCTGGTAGGCGTTGTCGCCCTCGCGCCGCGCGGCGTCGGAAAAGGCGGGATGCCGGCGCATCAGGCGATCGATCGCCGCGCCGAAGGCCGACTGGCCGCCCTCGGTGAGCCATTGGCCCGGCGTCAGCGCCGAGAAATAGGGCCCCCAGACGCCATCGATGAACAGCGGGGAATCGGACACCGCCATGCAGCAGGCCGAAGTCCCCAGGATCAGGGCGAGCCGCCGGCGCGGATCGACCGGCGCGCCGTCCAGACTCGCCGAGAGCGTCCCGATCGCTCCGGCGTGCGCGTCGATGAGGCCCGCTCCCACCGGGAGCCCGGCCGGCAGAGCCATCGCGGCGGCCGCCTCCGGCGTCAGGCCGGCGCCCAGCGGCGCGCCCGGTTCGACGACTTCGGCGCCGATTCGCGAATAGCCGTCGATGGCGAGCGCCTGCAGACCAAGGCCGTGAAAGAAATCCCCCGCCCAGCGCCGCTCGTGCGCCAGATAGGTCCATTTGCAGGTCAGCGTGCATACCGAACGCCGTCGCGACCCCGAAGCGCGCCAGGTCAGAAAATCGGTCAGGTCGAAGAAATGGCCGGCGCGCCGGAACGTGTCGGGCATGTGCCGGGCGAGCCAGAGCAGCTTGGGGACTTCCATCTCCGGGGATATCCTGCCCCCGACATAGCGCAGCACCTCGTGGCCGCCGCCGTTGATGCGATCGGCCTCGCCGGTCGCGCGATGATCCATCCAGACGATCACGTCGCGTTCGGGATCGCCGCTGGGGCCGACCGGCAGCGGCGCGCCGGCGGGATCGAGCACGACCAGCGAACAGGTCGCATCGAAGCCGATGCCGGCGAAGGCCTCGCGCGGCAGGCCAGAGGATTCGACCGCCTCGCGCACGGCGCCGGTCGTTGCGCGCCAGATGTCGGCCGAGGAATGCTCGACGATCTCGCCCGCCTCGCGCCAGATCGCGATCGCCCGCCTCGCGCTCGCGATCAGCCGGCCCGCCGCGTCGAAAACGCCGGCGCGTGCGCTGCCGGTGCCGACGTCGACGCCGATATAAGCCTCGCTCATGCGGTCTCCGCCCCCTCGGACCGGGATCGCGATCCCGTAGCAGGTTTCGCGTCGAACAGCGCAGCCGAAATCACGCACGCCCGCCAGCGAGGCCTGGCGATATCATAGCTGGTCCGAGTCCGCATCAGGGTCCTCGCGAGGCGGCGCGAAAATGCGAGGTCGCGGCGTTCGACCTCGGAGGCGACCGCCTGGCGGGCCGCGCGCCTCCCCCTCACGCCGCCGCCATCGCCGGATAGTCCGTGTAGCCCTGCTCGCCGCCGCCGTAGAGGGTCTCCTTGACGATCGGATTCAGCGGGGCGCCGATCCGCAGGCGCTCGACCAGATCGGGATTGGCGATGAACGGACGCCCGAAGGCGACGAGGTCGGCCGCTCCGCTCGTCACGGCGTCGATCGCAAGGTCACGGTCATAGCCGTTGTTGGCGATATAGGCGCCGCGGAACGCCCTGCGCAGCGCGCGGTAATCGAAGGTCAGGTTGTCGCGCGCGCCGCCGGTCGCGCCTTCGACGATGTGGATATAGGCGAGCCCGCGCCTGTCGAGTTCGCCGACGAGATGGCCGAACAGGGCGGCCGGGTCGGAATCCTCGACGTCATTGGCTGGGCTCGCCGGCGACAGCCGGATGCCGATGCGGACCTTGTCCCAGACCCCGGCGATCGCATCGACCACTTCGAGCGCGAAGCGCACGCGGTTCTCGATCGAACCGCCATAGGCGTCGGCGCGCTTGTTCGAGCCGTCGCGCAGGAACTGGTCGATCAGATAGCCGTTGGCGGCGTGCACCTCGACGCCGTCGAAGCCCGCGCGCCTGGCGCATTGCGCAGCATGCGCGTAGTCGGCGAGGATGCCGGCGATCTCGCCGGTCTCGAGAGCGCGCGGCTCGGAGACGTCGGCAAAGCCGCTGGCTATGAAGGTCTTGGCCCTGGCGCGGATGGCGGAGGGCGCGACCGGCGCCTCGCCGCCCGGCTGCAGCGAGACATGCGAGACGCGCCCGACATGCCAGAGCTGGACGAAGATGCGCCCGCCCGCGGCATGGACGCCGGCGGTCACCCTGCGCCAGCCCTCGACCTGCGCCTCGGTGTAGACGCCCGGCGTCCAGACATAGCCCTGGCCCTGCTGGCTGATCTGGGTCGCCTCGGAAATCATGAGCCCCGCGCTCGCGCGCTGGCGATAATAGAGCGCGTTGAGCTCGCGCGGGGCATCGGTGCCGGGCGTCGCGCGATTGCGCGTCAGCGGCGCCATCACGACGCGGTTCGGGAGTTCGAGATCGCCCAGTCGGTAGGGCGCGAACAGGGCGGCGGCGTCACGGCTCATCGGGTCGTTCCTTCTTGCGTCAATTCGGTTCGGCGAAATTCATGCGGGCAAGGTCAGCAGGCCGGCGCCGCCGCTGTCGAGGCCGAAGGCCAGGCGCGCGCCGACCGTGTCCCAGGCGAGCGCGGTGACCGCGCCGTCGCCGGGACGCGGCTCGCGGACCAGTATTTCCGCGGCGTCGGCGAGCCGGCACAGCAGGACGAACCCGTCCTCGTAGCCGACCGCGACGACCAGCGTGCGCGGATGGAATGCGACCTGCGAGACCCCGGCGGCGCGCACGCCGCATTCGCGCGGCGCCTTGCCCATCGGGCCGTCCTTGTCGCGGAACGGCCATACGATGCAGGCGTCGGCGCCCGAGGTCGCGAGCCAGTGGCCGTCGTGCGACCAGGACAGCGAGCGCGTCTTCTTCGGGTAGCCCGACATCCGCATGTTGCGGGAATCGGCGATCCGCCAGCCGTGCAGGGTGTTCTCCTGCATCGAGGAGACGACGAAGCGCCCGTCGGGTGAGGCGACGACGTCGAGATGGGAGCCTTTCCACTCGAGCAGGACGGGCGCGGCCGCGACATTGGGAAACCACAGCGACACGCCATTGTAATGGGCGAGCGCGAGACGAAAGCCCTTGGGCAGAAAGCAGAGGCCGCGCACCGTCGTCGGCGCCTGATGCACCTTTATCCCGCCGGCGCCGTCCCGGACCCGCGCTTCGCGCCCGGCCGCCCAGGCGATGCGACCCTCGCGCAAGGCGAGCGCGTCGATCCAGCGACCCTTCTCATGCGCCAGTTCGCGCGTCGCGCCGTCGGGGGCGGTCGCGACCACGCGCCCGTCGTCGCCACCGGTCGCCAGCAGCCCGCCCTCGCCGGCCGCGGTCAGGATCGCGCCGCCGGGGTGAGCGAGGATGCGGCGCGTCGCGCCGGGCTCGCCGAGCAGGACGGCGCCGTCGCCCAGCGCATAGGCGGCGGCGTCGCCGAGGAAGGCGGCGGCGGTGACATGGGCGCCGGCGTCGAAGAATTCGACGTTGCGCGTGAGCGACGAAGTGGGCTCGGTCATGCGGCGGGCGCTCGGCGGCTCACGCCGCGCAGGCGAGAAAACCCTTGCGGATATGCTCTTCGCTCAGGTCCCGGCCGATGAACACGACCTTCGACTCGCGCTTCTCGTCCGGCCGCCACGGCCGCTGCGGCTCGCCGTCGAGCATCATGTGGACGCCCTGGAACACGAAGCGCTTGGGATCGCCGGCGAACGCGACGATGCCCTTGCAGCGCAGGATGTTGGGCCCCTGCGTCTGCGTGAGTTCGTTGATCCAGGGCATGAACCGCGCGGGGTCGACGTCGCCGTCGAGGCGCAAGGAAATCGATTGCATGTCCTCGTCGTGATAGTGCTTGAGGCCGTGGCCATGCGCATGGCCTTGATGATGATCGTCGCCGTGGTGGTCATGATCATGATCGTGATCGTCGACCTCGAGGAAATCGGGCTCGATTTCCATGATGCGGTCGAGATCGAAGGCGTTGCGCTCCAGCACGTCGGCGATCGCGACGTCGCAGCGCACGGCGCGGTGGAGCCTGGCGTAGGGGTTGATCGCGCGGATGCGCGCCTCGACCTCGCGCAGCTCCGCGAGCGTGACGAGATCGGTCTTGTTGAGCACGATGACGTCGGCGAAGGCGATCTGGTTCTTGGCCTCGGGCGCGTCGCGCAGTCGCGCGGCGAGCCATTTGGCGTCGGCGACGGTGACGACCGCGTCGAGCCGAGCGAGCGCCTGGACGTCGGGATCGACGAAGAAAGTCTGCGCGACCGGGGCTGGATCGGCGAGCCCGGTCGTCTCGACGATGATTGCGTCGAACGAGCCACGGCGCTTCATCAGCCCCTCCATGATGCGGATGAGGTCGCCGCGAACGGTGCAGCAGATGCAGCCGTTGTTCATCTCGAACACTTCCTCGTCGGCGCCGACGATGAGCTCGTTATCGATGCCGATCTCGCCGAATTCGTTGACGATGACCGCATAGCGCTTGCCGTGCGGCTCGCTGAGGATGCGGTTGAGCAAGGTGGTCTTGCCGGCCCCGAGATAGCCGGTCAGCACGGTGACGGGGATCTTGCCCTCGGCGGCGCGGTTGGGAGCGAGGGAAAGGGAAGCGGCGTCATTCATCGGAGCTGGATCCTCCTGGCGCACGACCGGCGCGGGCGCAAAGCCCGACCGATATAGGCCGGCGGCGCGGGATTGGTAAGAGGCGGCTCGCCCTCAAAGCCAGCCCGACAATTCCCGCTGGACGACGTGATGGATGACGCGCACGCCCTCTGCGCTGTCGTTGAGGCAGGGGATCGCGGCGAATCGGTCGCCGCCGCCGTCGCGGAAATAGCCGGCGTTCTCGACGCCGATCTCCTCGATCGTCTCCAGGCAATCGGCGGAAAACCCGGGGGTGACGATCGCGAGCCGCTTGACGCCGCGCGCGGCCAGCGCTTTGACCGTCATGTCGGTGTAGGGTTGGAGGTATTCGGTCGGCCCGAAGCGGGACTGGAAGGTCAACTGGAATTTTTCCGCCGGCAGGTCGAGCGCCTCGCGGACCAGCCGCCAGGTCTTGGCGCAATGGCAGTAATAGGGATCGCCCTGGTCGAAATAGCGACGCGGGATGCCGTGGAACGAGGCGAGGATCACCTCCGGCTCGAAATCCAGCGCGGCGAGGCCGTCGGTGACGGATTGGGCGACGGCGCCGACATAGACGGGATCGTCAAAATAGGGCGCGGCGACACGCAGGGTCGGCTGCCAGCGCATCTGCTTGAGGGCGTCGAACGCCTTGTCGCAGACGGTCGCGCTCGTCGCCGCGCAATATTGCGGATACATCGGCACGAGCAGGATGCGGTCGCAGCCCGCCGCCTGAAGCGCGCGCAGCCGCTCACCGATCGAGGGCTTGCCGTAGCGCATCGCCCAGTCGACGAGACAGCGCCCCTGGGGATCGCGGCCGCCGTCGGCAAGCGCCGCGCCGACCCGCTCGGCGGTGCCGCGCGTGATCGTCTTCAGCGGACTCTCGTCGAGATCGTTGTTCCAGATCGCAGCGTAATCCTTGCCCTTGATCTGCGGGCGCCGCGACAGGATGACGAGATTGAGGATCGGCCACCAGACCAGACGGTTGGTCTCGATGACCCGCCGGTCGGAAAGGAATTCCTTGAGATAGCGGCGCACCGACCAATAGTCGGTGCCCTCCGGCGTGCCGAGGTTGACCAGCAGCACGCCGATCCGCCCGTTGGCGACGACGGGATGGCCGGCGGGCCGCTGCCCGCTGCGAAAGGCCTCGGGCGATGATGGCGCATTCATGGCCAACCCTTGCTCTCGCGGCGGACCGGGCCTCCGCCGGGACCCGATCCGCCCTGCCGGCTTAGTCCGGCTTGAAGTTCATCGCAACGCCGTTGATGCAATAGCGCAGATGCGTCGGCGCCGGGCCGTCATCGAAGACATGGCCGAGGTGGGAGCCGCAGCGCGCGCAATGGACCTCGGTCCGCACCATGCCGTAGCTGCGGTCGACCGTGGTCGCCGTGGCGCCCGGAAGCGGATCGTTGAAGCTCGGCCAGCCGGTGCCGCTCTCGAACTTGGTCTTCGAGACGAAGAGCGGCGTATCGCAGCCGGCGCAGGAGAACTCCCCGGCGCGCTTCTCGTAGTTGAGCGCACAGCTGCCGGCCCGCTCGGTCCCGTGCTGGCGCATGATCGCGAATTGCTCGGGGGTGAGAATCCGGCGCCATTCCTCGTCGGTATGGGTCACTGGAAAGGTTTCATGCTTCATGATCGGCCTCCTCGGCTCCAGTTTATGCGGCGCGCCCGCCCAACCAACGTCCGCCGGGGCTTCCCGGTCGGCCGGCGCGCAGGGTTTGTCCCGCTCACGCCGGCATCGGGTCCCCGACGCCCGCTTCGTCACCCCCTATGAATTGGGCGCGCGCGAGCCCGGCGAAAAGGCCCTGGCGCGCAATGAGTTCATCAAAGCCCCCGGATTCGACGATCCGACCATGGTCGAAAACCAGAATCCGGTCTGCGCGTCTTATTGTCGCGAGCCGGTGCGCGATGACGAAAGTGGTTCGCCCGGCCATCGCCGCCTCCAACGCGCCCTGCAACTGGCGCTCGGTCTGGGCGTCGAGCGCGCTGGTCGCCTCGTCGAAGATCATGATCGGCGGATCCTTCAGCAGCGCGCGCGCAATCGCCAGCCGCTGGCGCTCGCCGCCCGACAGCGCCCGGCCGCGCTCCCCGATCAGGGTGGCGAGGCCCATGGGTTGGCCGGCGACGAATTCGGCGGCCTGGGCGCGTTCGAGCGCGGCGGCGATCTCGGCCGCGGTGGCGTCCGGCTTGCCGATGCGCAGATTTTCCTCGATGGAGCGCGCGAACAGGAAAGGCTCCTGGAACACGACCCCGATATTGTGGCGCAGCGACTTCAGAGTGAGGTCGCGGACGTCGATCCCGTCGATCAGCACCCGGCCCGCCTTGGGATCGTAGACCCGGTGCAGCAGACTCAGCGTCGTCGACTTGCCCGAGCCGGTCGCCCCGACCAGCGCAATCGTGCGCCCGGGCTCGACGCCGAACGAGACGTCGACGACCGCGTCGCGCGCGCCGCCATAGCGGAATGTGACCGCCTCGAAGGACACACGTCCGGCGAGCCGGCCGGCGTCCCGCGCGCCGGGCCGGTCGATGACGCTCGAGGACGCATCGAGCACGTCGAAGAACTGCCGCAGCTTGGGCGCCTGCGTCACCATCAGGTTGACGAAGCCGACGACCTGCTCGAGCCTGGCGATCAGCATGGTCGCCAGGCTCATGAAGGCGACGATCTCGCCGATCGTGGCGAGGCCCGCAATGTCGAGCGCGATGCCGGCGACGAAGATCGCCAGCAGCGTCAGCGTCGCGCTCACCCGCGTCGCCACCGCCGCGACCGCCCACCAAGACAGAACCGGCAACTGCGCGCCGAGGACGCGCCCGATCAGCGCGCGCAGGGCGCCCGCCTCCTCCTCGACGCGCGCGAAGCTCTGGATGACCGGCACGTTTCCGAGCGCGTCGGAGACCCGCTCGGCGAGGTCGGAATGGAAGACGTCGACCGCGCCCTGGAGGCTCTGCGTGCGCCGCAGGACGAAAATCATCGTCAGGCCGCAGGCGAGGACGAGGACGAGCAGGATCGCCCCGAGCCGCCAGTTGATCGTCAGGGTCAGCGGCAGCAGGATGGTGAGCGCGACGAAGCCCGCGCAATGCTCGCGAAAGAACGATTGCCACAGACCCATCAGGCCATAGGAGCCCTCTATCATCACCTTCAGCAGGCGACCCGAATGCGCGCCCGCGTGGAAACTCAGCGGCAGGTGGAGGACGTGGTCGAAATAGGCAGCCATCGCGGCCAGTCGCCGGCGGTGCGCGAGCCGGTCGGCGTGCAGCGCCACCAGCACGCCCGCCCCGATGGTGAACAGGGCGAAGACGATCCAGGCCGCGAGCAGCGGCATCACGTCGGCCCAGCGCGGGGCGGCCCCGGCCCCATGAGCGCCCGCGAGCCGGTCGACGATGCGGCCGAACAGGACGGGCTCGACGAATTGCGCGGCGGCGATCGTCAGATTGGCGAGGACGAGCGTGACGGCCAGACCTCGCGCGGCGCTCAATTGCGCGAGAACGCGGGCGTAGAGGCGGACGAAGGCCATGACCGCCTTATCGGGGAGCCCGGAGGGTTAAGCAAGAGCGCCCCGATTGCTTCGCGCCCGGCCGCGCCCTAACCATGTGCCGATGACCGCGCTCGACCAACCCGCCCCGCCCCGCCGCCGCGCGCGCAGTCGGCGCCTCGCTATCGCGCTGCTCGGCTGCCTCGCTGTCTATCTCGCGCTCGCCTATCTGGTCTCGCCGTTCGTCTGGCGGCATTTCGACCATCAGCGGGCGATCGCCGGTCTCGCGATGACGACGGTCACCAGGCTCGGCATCCCGGGCGACGCGCTGAACGTCGGGCTCGAGGGTTCGCAGGACGAGGTCGTCTGCGCGATCCAGGCCGCCGGCTGGTCGCCCGCCGACCCCGTCACGTTGAAGACGAGCCTGAAAATCGTCGGCAGCGTGCTGCTCGATCGCGCCTATGCTCAGGCGCCGGTCAGCGACCTCTTCTACGAGGGCCGCCGCGAGGATCTCGCGTTCGAAAAGCCGTCGGGCAAGAGCCCCGATACCCGCCACCACGTGCGCTTGTGGAAGGCGGTCGAGTCGGGCGACACCGGCCGCCCGGTCTGGCTGGGCGCGGCGACCTTCGATCGCGGCGTCGGCGTCAGCCGTTACACCGCGCAGATCACCCACCACATTTCGTCCGACATCGACGCCGAGCGCGACCTGATGTTGGCCGACCTGACCCGGGCCGGCAAGGTTGCGGAGGCCTACGAGACCAGCGGAATCGGGCCGACCCTGAGCGCCCGCAACGGCGGCGGGGACGTCTATTTCACCGATGGCGAGATCCGGTTCGCCCTGCTCGCCGAAGGCTGCGCGGGGCGCGTGGCGGAACCGGTCGTCCTGGTCAATCCGCCGGCGACGCATTTGAAGAACCGGTTGTGGCGCTGGGCTCGGGGGCTGATCGGGCGGGAATAACGGCCGTTCCGCCCGCATGCCTCCCTGCATCGAACGCTTGCCGGCCGCCGCCACGGTGGCGAATGCTGCCCCTGACGGGCCGCCGGATCAGCCCGCAAACACCACGGTCTTGCCGGCGTTCAAAAGCACTCGGTCCTCGAGATGGTGGGCGAGCGCGCGCGACAGGACGCGGCGCTCGATGTCGCGGCCTTTGCGGACGAGGTCTTCGGGCGTGTCGCGATGGCTGATCGGTTCGACGTCCTGCTCGATGATCGGGCCTTCGTCGAGATCGGCGGTCACGTAATGGGCGGTAGCGCCGATCAGCTTGACGCCGCGCTGGTGCGCCTGGTGATAGGGCTTGGCGCCCTTGAACCCGGGCAGGAAGGAATGGTGGATGTTGATGCAGCGCCCCTGCAGCTTGGCCGCGAGCCCGTCGGACAGGATCTGCATGTAGCGCGCGAGCACGACGACGTCAGCCTCGGAGTCGCGCACGATCTGCCAGACCTGCGTCTCCTGTTCGAGCTTGGTCTGCCTCGTGACGGGCAGATGGTGGAAGGGAATGTCGTCGAGATCGATATGGGCGTAGGTCTCGCGCGGGTAATTGGCGATGATGCCGACGACGGCCATCGGCAGTTCGCCGTTGCGCCAGCGATAGAGCAGGTCGACCAGGCAATGGTCGAAGCGCGAGACCAGGATCAGCGCGCGCTTGCGCTCGACGTCGGCCCGGATTGACCAGCTCATCGCAAACGACGCGGCGGTCTGCGCGAACCGCTCGCGAAAGGCGGCGAGATCGATGGCGCCGGCGGCGCTGTCGAACACGACGCGCATGAAGAAATTGCCGGTCAGGGTGTCGTCGAACTGCTGGGCGTCGAGAATGTTGAAGCCCGCCTCGAACAGCGCGGTGGAGACCTTGGCGACGATCCCCGGGCGATTGGCGCAGGCGAGCGTCAGATAGTTGCGTGGACGGGACATCGGACGGGGAGCCTCGGCGGGTTGAGCCCTACCCATATCCCGCCGCGCGACTCCTGTCGCCCAGACGGGCGACGCAAAACGCCGGGTCGCCGTTCAGTGCGACATGAGGATCGGTAGCGAGGGTTGTCGCGCCAGATCGCGGCTCACCCCGCCGAACAGCCCTTCGATCATGGGGGAGTGGCCATAGGCGCCGGCGACGATCAGATCGGCCTCCTGCGTCTCGAGGCAGGCGAACAGCGCTTCGACCGCGGACATGCCGCCGCCGCCGGGCCAGGATTCGGCGCCGGCCTCGACGCCATGTTCGCGCAGATGCGCGACCAGAATGTCCGGCTCCTTGCCGAAGACATCGCTGTCGGGCGCGAATGTGAAGACGGTGACCTTCCTGGCCCTCCGCAGCAGCGGCATTGCGTCGTGGACGGCGCGCGTCGCCTCCCGGCTCGCCTTCCATGCGATGACGACGTTGTCGATCGCGGAGTGGAATTTCCAGGCGTAGGGCAGCAACATGACCGGGACGCCCGCCGAGACCAGCACGTCCTCCGGAATGCCGCGGACGACGAGGTCCTTGACCTCGAATTCCGGCTGTGGCGCGATGATCAGGTCGACATAATGCGCATAGGGATGGCCGGGCGCGGCGAACTGGTCCGCGCCGCGGTAGGCGCCGCGCAGGCCCGCCTGCGCGAGCGTCGTCTGGAACCAATCCTCGAGGCCGAGCGCGCGCTCGCGCCACTGGCCAGTGAAGGCGGCCTCGGAGCAGGCGTCGACGCCGACGACTCGCGCGCCATGCGTCTGCGCCAGCGCAACGGCGAGTTTCACGCGATCGTCGGTGTCGTAAAACGGGTCGAGATAGACGAGAATTTCCTTGTAAGCCATGGCGGCCTCGCCGATTGCAGGGACCATTCCCGTGGCCGAGGCTAGCAGCGCGCCGGCTCGCGGACGTTGATCCTCATCAAGCCCTGAGCGAAATCGCCGGCGCCGGAATGGGCTATCTCGCGCCTCGACCCTGACAGAATCGGCCGCCGCGCGGCAGATGGGCCGACATAAAGGCTGCGCGAGGCGGCGGCGCAGCCTCTGGGCGCACTATGGGACGTCGCAATGGGCCACGCGTCGCTGGGCGTCCAATAATGCCTCGAGGCGAGGGCATTCTGGCCCGAGCCGCTCGCCGACTCCCGGGCAAACTCCGCTCGGCGCCGATCCGCCTGTCGAACGAGCCCGGCTGCAAGGGCTGGGGAACCGACATGCTCGACCCCGGGATGAAGCATCGTCGCTCGGGCGCCCGATCGCGGGGCGCCTGACGCTACCAGCGGCTACGGCCCCAGCCGCCGCCCCAGCGGTTTCCCCATCCGGCGCCGCTGACGAGCCGGATGATCAGCAACAGCACGATCGCGCCGATCGTCGCATTGATGATCGCGGCGACCAAGCCGGCGCCGAGGTGAAGGTGTAGCTGCGGCATCAGCGCGTCGCCGAGGAAGGCGCCCAGAATCCCGACGATGAGGTCGCCGATGAGGCCGTAGCCGGCGCCGCGCACGATCTGGCCGGCGAGCCAGCCGGCGACGATGCCGACGACGATGATGACGAGCAGACTTTCACCAGACATGGCGGCCCCTTTTCCGATGGTCGAGACCGGCGACGTCCCGTGTTCCTGCCGCCGGAGCGCGCGAAGAGCATGCCGGCCGCCACACCCACAATGCGCGCCGGGCGATTAGGTTCCACGAATCCTTGGCGCCGGCGCGCCCGCAAGCCCCGGCGGTCGTCAGGACTCGCGCCAGCCTTCGAAGGCGCGCCTCACCTTCGCCATGAACCCCGCGCGCGACTCCGGCGTGGAATCGTTCATGTCGTAACAGGCCAGATAGTCGCAACGCGCGCTCGGGGCGGCGAGGGCGGCGAGATTGCGGACGACGAAGCGGCGCGTCGGATCGCCCATCTGGCTCGCGCGCCGGCGCCCGCCGCCATAGAGGCCGACCGCGGCGATGCGCCGGATGCCGGAGAGCATCGGCAGGAACAGGCCGTTGTCGTCGATCCGGAAGCTGACGCCGGGGACGAACACGCGATCGAAGAACCCCTTGAGGATCGCCGGAAACCCGTCCTGCCAGACCGGAAACACGAGCGCCAGCGCCTCGGCCGCGCGCAGCCGTTCGACGTAGCGGGCGATCCCCTCCCGATTGTTCGCCGTGTCGGTATAGTCGTGAAAGGCCCGGCGCGGCATGACCGGATCGAACCGTTCGGCATAGAGGTCCATGTCGTCGACCGCATGGCCGAGCGCGCGCAGCGTCGCGACGATCTGCTGATGCAGCGCGGCGACGAAGCTCGTCTCGGACGGATGGGCGAACACGACGAGCACGCGCATGGTCAGGCTCCGGGATGGCGGACGCGCCACTTCCAGCTGTGGCTGCGGTGGCCTGAGGCGACGAAGAACGTGACCGTCGGCGCGCTCTCCAGCCACGTGTGAACCCGCTCCTCGAGCACGCGGTCGGCCTTGGTCACGCGTTCGCGCAGATGCTTCATTTCGAGCCGGGACTCGATCTGGAACGTCTCGAGGAAGCGCCCCTTGTCGCCGGCGTCCTCAAACCCGCCCCAGCCTCGCCGGGGGCGATAGGGATCGGCGCCCACGCCATGCTCCTCGTCAACCACGGCACGAGGCCGGCGCCACGGCGAACATCCTGCGTCAGTGGGACAATAGGAGGCAGGCCGGCGGGTTGCGCAGAAGCGCTCGCGTCACCCCACCGAACGCCCATTCGCGCAGACGGCTGTGGCCGTAGGCGCCCGCGACGATGAGATCGGCGCCCTGTTCGCGGGCGATCGCCTTCAATTCACCCGCGTCGTCGCCCTTGGCGGGCGAGACGACGGCCTGCGCCGTCACGCCGTGATGACCGAGCCAGCCCACAACCTCGTCGAGGCGAACGCGGGCTTCGGGCAAGTCGTCCGGATCGGCGATTTCGACGACCGAGACCTGCTCGGCCGCACGCAGCAGCGGCAAGGCGTCGACGATCGCGCGTCGGGTCTCGCGCGTGTCCTTCCAGCCGACGACGGCGCGCCGCAGATCGAAATGCTCGTGGGCGTCCGGGGCGACCAGAATCGGCCGGCCCGCCCGCATGGCGAGATCGCCGACGTTGACGTCGGTGATCGGATCGTAGCCCGCACCCTCGGCGTCGCCGGAGATCAAGAGCAGGTCGGCGCCGCGCGCCTCGTCGGCGAGGTAATCAGCCAGCGGACCGAACATGATTGACGAGCGCCATCGCAGGCCGCTCGCCCGCCCGGCGAGCGCGGCTCGGAATTCCTCCTCCGCGAGTTTGACGCTGTTCTTGATCGCCTCGCGGTCCTGGTCGACGAGCTCCTGGGGAACATAGCTGTCGCTGTAGACGAATGGCGTGGGCTGGCGCGCGGCGACGCCGATCGCTTCGGCCTTGAAGCGTTGCGCGAGACCACCGGCGATTTTCAGCAGATTGGCGTTGCCGCGCTCCAGGCGAAGACACACCATCAAGGTCGCGTAGGTCATCGGCAATGTCTCAAGGCTGACGGATCGTCGGGAGAATGATAGACACTCTATCGTTTTGTCCGCTCCGAGTCTTGATTTCGATCAACGGTCGCCGCGCACGGCGCCGGCCCGGCAGGCTCGCGCAGCGGCAAGGAGGGCGCCATGTACGAGATACGCATCACGAACATCGGTCCGATCGTGACGGAGCCGCACGCCGATGCGGAGCCGGCTATCGTCTCGATAGAAATTCTGACCGCCGGCGGGCCGAAGGCGCTCGAACTGCCGGCTTCGCTCGCGATGCAACTGGCGGTCGCGATCGTCAGGCATTTACGCGACGAGCAATCGCTGGCGAACCCGGATCCGGTCGCGTCGCCGGCGGCCGGCGGCGAAAAACCATGACCGCGGGTCTCGCCCGCCGCGCCGAGATTCACGGTTACGCGCTCGTCTCGAGCGACGACCGGATCGCCGCCGCCGACGGCCTCACGCCGCCGAGCCTGCGTAATCCCAGGGACTGGGACTATTACCAGAACGCCCTGGCGCATTCGGATCTCGTCGTCTTCGGCCGCCGCAGCCACGAAGCCGAACCCAATCTGCGGGGCGACCGGCGTCTGGTGGTCTCGCGGTCGGCGGCGGGGCTGGAGCAGCGCGCGGACGCGTGGTGGTGGGACCCCGCGCGCGTCGGCTGGGCCGAGGCGGCCAGACGTTTGCTGCCGGCGGGCGGCGAGGTCGCCGTCCCTGGCGGCCAGGTCGTATTCGACCTCTTTCTGGCGATCGGCTTCGACGCCTTCCACCTGTCGCGCGCGCGCAATGTGACGCTGCCCGGCGGCCTTGCGATCTTTTCCGCCTGCGATTCCGGCCAATCGGCCGAACAGGTGCTTGCCGGCGCCGGACTGCGCGTCAGCGAGCATATCCCGCTCGACCCGGACCACGGCGTCGAAATGGATGTCTGGCGTCGAAGCGCGCCCTGAGCGCGCGGCTTCACCCTGCTTTCGAGGGCTGGCTATCGGCCTCCGGTCGAGCCCAGCGGCGCTCGAATTCCCAGACCTCGTCGAAGCCGATCAGGGAATTGAATCGGGCGAAAGCGAACAATTTCAGGTCCGGCGAGACGCTGGCGCCGGTCGACTTCGAGATGCGCAGGGCTGTTGCGATCGCCGCCGCCGCCAGCCCGGTGATCGAGCGGAAGATCGCGAGCTTGTAGCCGAAGTTTGCGAGTTCGGCCTTGGAGCGGATCGCCGGCGTTGGTGAGCACCGTGTTGGTGGCGACCGTCGCGCCATGTATATTTCGCTCGCGTCGACGCGCCGCCGTCGCTGCGCACGTTCCGCCATTTTTCGGGCGAGGAGATCGAGCGCAGCATGCGTCGTCATCACGACCTGGTCGACGCTCTGTCGCATCGAGTTCCCGCCTTGGCGGCGAGCGTCGTGCGCGCGCCAGAGTGGCCGCGACCGGCCCGGCGCGGAAATCGCGCCAGGCGGCCGGCCGAGGCCTCGACAAGACCAGCGGGACTTGGCGATCGACGCGCTGTCGCGTCGAGACCGGCGTCAGAGCGTGGCGCCGACCGGCTTGGACATTTTGAACCCCAGCGACTTGGAAGCCGGGATCTGCAGCGCTTCGCCGGTGCGCGGGTTGCGCCCCTCGCGGGCGGGTCGCTGTTTGACGACGAACCGACCAAATCCGCTGATCGCGATTTCATCGCCGCGTTTGGCCGCTTCGACGATCGAGGCGAAGATGGAGTTCACGACGTCCTTGGCCTTGCCTTTCGATAGATCGTTGGCGGCGGCTACGGCGTCCACTAGCTCTGTCGTGTTCAATGGTTCGTCCCTTCCTGGTTGTCGGTCGGGCGACCGGTCCGACTGCGCCGCACCCGGCCGCAATGCGACCCCTCGACGAAGACGACGCCGACCCGAGCCGGCGGCGCGCCCGCGACCGAAGTCGCCGCTCGCAAGAGAACACGCTCTCATCGCCAGCGTGCGGCGTGAGACCTTTAAGCAGACCATATCCGGCCAGCGACCCGCTGGACCGCACTTCCAGACCCGCCGCGGCCGGATTCGTCGCGCGACGTTCGCGTCTCGTGAAAGAACGTCCCGGCTCAGCGTTTCTTCGCGGACACCCGCTTCTTGGGCGTCATTCTCAGCGAAACGCCCACCATCGTCGCCTTGTGGCGAGTCGCGCCCTCGGTCCGCTTGAGGGACTTGGCGATTTTCCCGAGCGGCTCCTTGCGCGCCATGCTCTTGAGAACACGAAGATCATCCTTCGTCCATGGACGCCGGATCGGCGCCTTTTTGGCTCGTACTGCTGCTTTGGCCACGGTTGCTCCTACCTTGCATGTATCCGATGCATCTATCGTACGATTCGCGTTATGCACGAATTGCGGTCAGTTGCAAGCTTTGTGTAGGAACGAACTCCTTCCTACCACATTTTTTGAGCGGAGGATGAACCCCTCATATTCGAGCGTAGGACCGCCGCGGCGCGATAGCACGCGGGCCAGCCGGCGCCGGACGAACGGCTCGGCGTCGACCTATCGTCCGAACCGCGCCGGGATCGCCGGACCGCGCGAAGGCGCGAGTCTCGGGGTCGGCGGAGCCGCGAACGAACGGCCGCCCAAGCGGACAGGCCCCGACGCCGCGCCGGTCATCGCCCGGAGGGCGCGGGGAACCCACCTTCACCGCGCCGCATCGCCGCGGCGGTAGTCGATGGTGAGTTCGTCGAGTTTCTGCTTGAGGGCGGGATCGAGCCGGTAGGTCGCCGCGGCCAGCGAATCGTCCAGCTGTTCCGGCCGACTGGCGCCCAGCAGCGGCGCCGTGACGGCGGGATTGGCGAGCATCCAGGCGACCGAAAGCGTCGTCAGCGAAGTCCCCGCCTCCGCCGCGAGGCCGCGCAGCGACTGCACGGTCGCAAAGGCGCGGTCGTTCCAGTAGCGATCCTGATAGCGACCGGCGGCAGCCCCGAGGGTGAAGCGGGTGCCGGGAGTCGGCGCCGAGCCCGGCGCGTGCTTGCCGGTCAAAAGGCCGCCCGCCAGCGGATTGTACGGGATCACCCCAAGGCCCTCCTCGAGGGCGAGCGGCAGCAATTCGCGTTCGATCTCCCGGAACAGCAGACTGTAGCGCGGCTGGATCGAGACGATGCGCGCCCAGCCCTTCAGATCGCAACGACCCAGCGCGCGCGCCAGGCGCCAGGCGAGGAAGTTGGAAACGCCGATGTAGCGCGCCCTGCCCGACTTCACGATCGCATCGAGCGCCTCGAGCGTTTCGTCGAGCGGCGTCGCGGGATCGTCGAAATGGAGCTGGTAGAGGTCGACATAGTCGGTCCTCAGGCGGCGCAGCGAGGCGTCGATGGCGTCGAGCAGATGCTTGCGCGAGGCGCCCTGGTCCCAGGGGTTGGGGCCCGTCTGACCGACCGCCTTGGTCGCCAGGACATAGGCGCCGCGCTGTCCTTCGAGCCAGCGGCCGACGATTTCCTCGGTTCGGCCGGCGGTCGTCAGTCCGCCGCCGAGCGGATAGACGTCGGCGGTGTCGAGAAAGTTGACGCCGGCGGAGGCGGCCTTGCCGAGGATCCGGTGGGCGACCGCTTCCTCCGTCTGCAGCCCGAACGTCATCGTGCCGAGGGCGAGACGGGAGACGGCGAGGCCGGTGCGGCCGAGACGTATGACGGGCATGCTCATCGCCGGCGACCTTTCCATCCATCCGCGCCTCGTCGGCGAGCATAGCCGAGTTTCGGCGATCCGGCAGCGACCCGGCGGCCGCGGACCGTAAGGAATGACGATGCAGCGCCGCCGCGGCGGGACCCGGCGCGCTGGCGACGATTGCCATGCCGGCCCGCGCGGACGACAATGGCGCCCGGAAACGGTCCATTTCTCGGAACTGCGGCCGCCATGTCTGCGAAGCGACCCTTTGAAATCCTGCGCCGCCTGCTCCTGCTCCTGGCGCTCGGCCAGATCGTCGCGCTCGCCACGGCCGCATCGGCCTTCGCCGCCAGGCGCGTTGCGCTGGTCGTGGGCGTCTCTGCCTATCGCAGCGTGCCGCGCCTCGACAACCCGGCCAATGACGCCAGGCTGATGGCCGACACGCTCAGCCGCCTCGGCTTCGCCCTGGTCGGCGGCGGCGCGCGACTCGACCTCGACAAGCCCGCCTTCGAAGCGGCGCTGCAGAACTTCAGCGACCAGGTGCAGGGCGCCGATGTCGCGCTGTTCTACTATGCCGGCCACGGCGTTCAGGTCGGCGGGAGGAACTTCCTCGTCCCCGTCGACGCCAATCCGGCCAAGGAGGCCGATGTCTATCTTCAGATGATCGACACCGCGATCGTGCTGCGGCAGATGGAGGGCTCGGGCACGAAGCTCAACATGGTCCTGCTCGACGCCTGCCGGAACAGCCCGTTCGGCGGTCGCGCCCTGCGCGCGGCGGCGGGCGGCCTCGCCCAGATGCAGGCGCCGGAGGGCACGCTGATCTCCTACGCGACGCAGCCCGGCAATGTCGCGCTGGACGGCGCCGACGGCGACAGTCCCTATACCAGGGCGCTCGTCGAGACGATCGCGCGGCCGGGCCTCGGCCTGTTCGACGCATTCAACGAGGTCGGACTCGCCGTCAAGCGCGCGACCGGCGGAGCGCAGCAGCCCTGGCTCGCGTCCTCGCCGATCGAGGGCGCGTTCTATTTTGCCGGCGCCCGTGACGGGGCAACCGCACAGGCCTCGCCAATCCAGCCGCCGAAGCCGGACGCCGATTCCGGGCGCGTCGCGGCGGCGGCCGATCCTCCCGCCGCGGCCCCGACGCCCGCCAAGCCGGTGAAGACCGCATCGCTCGATTCCGCCGATTCGCCGGGCCGGCTCGCCGATCCCGAAGGCGCGGTCGGCGATTGTGACCGCCGGGCGGCCGCGCCGCTCGATCCGGAGCGGCCGACCGGCGTCGCCGGACTCGAGTTCGAGCGTCTCGACCCGCTCGTCGCGATTCCGGCTTGCCGCGCCGCGCTCGGCGCGCAGCCGAACAATCCGCGCCTGATGTTCGAACTGGCGCGGGCCCTGTCCAGGTCCGACCCGGAGAGCCCCGAGGCGCTCGTCCTCTTCCACGAGGCGGCCGCGGCGGGTCACGCTGGAGCGATGAACAGCCTCGGCCTCGTCTACCAGAGCGGCAGAGGCGTTCCGCGCGACGGCGCGAGGGCCATGGCCTGGTTTCGCATGGGCGCCGAAGCGGGCAATTCCGCCGCGATGCAGCAGCTGGGCGTCGCCTATCGCGACGGCTTCGGCCTGCCCAGGGCCCCCGTCGAAGCGCTGCGCTGGTTCCGCAAGGCGGCCGAGGCGGGAAACGCGGTCGCGATGATCAACGTCGGCCTCGCCTACGCCAACGGCGCCGGCGTCGCCAGAGATCCGACCGCGGCCGCGCGCTGGTACCTGATGGCCGCCGAAGCGGGCAATGTGGCCGGCATGGACCGCATCGCCGCCGCCTATCAGCGCGGTCTCGGCGTGGCGGCCGATCCGGCGGAGGCCGTGCGCTGGTATCGCAGCGCCGCGGAGGCCGGCAATCTCTTCGCCATGGAGAATCTCGGCAAGGCGTATCGGACCGGCTTCGGGGTCGCCAGGGACGACGCCGAAGCCGACCGCTGGCTCCAGAAGGCGCGCCAGTAGTGGCCTTCGACGACCGGCGGCCATCGGGGGGACCTCGCTCCTCGACCGTCCGGGCGCGCTTGACGAAGGGCGCGCCTCATCGATACCCAATTGCCGGATGAGCGGCGGGCGCGGCCGGGCGGAGAACGGGAGCGAGCGGGGATGGCGTCGATTCTGGAGCGCCTGTTCGGCCTCGACGGCCGCATCGCGCTGATCACCGGATCTTCGGGCGGCATCGGCCGCGCGCTCGCGCTGGGCCTGGCTGAGGCGGGCGCGACCGTCGTCGTCAACGGCCGCCGCCCGGCGCCGGTCGAAGCCGTGGTCGCGCAGATCGCCGCCGCCGGCGGGACCGCGCGTGGCGCGACTTTCGACGTGACCGACGCCGCGCAGGTTCGCGCCGGCGTCGCGGCCATCGAGACGGACGTCGGCCCGATCGAGATTCTCGTCAACAACGCCGGCATCCAGCGCCGCGGCCCGCTCGAAGACTATCCCGAGGCGACCTGGCGCGAACTGATGAAGACCAATCTCGACAGCGCGTTCTTCGTCGGCCAGGCGGTGGCGCGGGCGATGATCGCGCGTGAGCGCGGCCGCATCATCAACGTCTGCTCGGTGCAGAGCGAGCTCGGCCGACCCGGCATCGCTCCCTATGCGGCGTCGAAGGGGGCGCTCAAAATGCTGACCAAGGGGATGGCGATCGACTGGGGCAGGCGCGGCCTGCGGGTCAACGGACTCGGCCCCGGCTATTTCCGCACCGAACTCAACAAGGCGCTGGTCGAGGACGCGAAATTCTCGGCCTGGCTCGCCGAACGCACGCCGCTCGGGCGCTGGGGCGACGTCGACGAACTCCTCGGCGCCGCGATATTCCTCGCCTCCGACGCCTCCAGCTTCGTCAACGGGCACATCCTCTATGTCGACGGCGGCATCACGGCCTCGCTCTGACGGGCGCCTCGCGCTGGTCGTGATGGGCGTCTCGGGCAGCGGCAAGACGACCGTCGGCCTGGCGATCGCTGAGGCGACCGGCGCCTCGTTCGTCGACGGCGACGACCTCCACGACGCGGCGGCGCGCGCCAAGATGACGGCCGGCGTGCCGCTCGACGACGCCGACCGCGCGCCCTGGCTCGACCGGATCGGCGCCTTGCTCGCCGACGCCGCCGCCCATCCCGCCGGGGCGATCGTGGCCTGCTCGGCGCTGCGCCGCGCCTATCGCGACCGCCTGCGCGCGCGCGTCGGCCCCGCCCTGCGCTTCCTGTTCCTCGACGGCGACAAGGCGCTGATGCGCGCGCGGGTCGCCGGCCGCGAGCGCCATTTCATGCCGGCCTCGCTGATCGACAGCCAGTTCGCGACCCTGGAATCGCCGGAGGCCGAACCCGACGTCGTCACGCTGGCGGCGGACGCCGATCTCGCGCGGGCGCTTCCCGGCGCGATCGCGCGGCTCGCGCAGGCCTCCCCGGCGACACGATGATCCGCCGCGGCGCCGTCCGTTCCCTCGCCGCAGTAGGCCGCCATCCCTTCGCATCGCCCGGGGCGAGAGCCGCGGAAATTTTTGTAAGCTCTTGGAAGCTCCTGGAAGCCTCTTTGAAGCCCCTTGGAAGCCCCTTGGAAGCCTATTGGAAATCCTTTATTTCCTGGCTCCACCGCATCTGCTTTCATATTTCAATGGCTTGCGGGGGGCCGGGAGCTTTTTTGACCCCGGGGCTCCGTGTTCTCGAAGGCCCGGCGGGTTAGCGATCGAACACGTGCGGGGCGGCGGTGACTCTCCCGTGGGTCGGCTTGGCCCGGACCGGCCGTCTACCGAGATCGTCACTATGGATCGGAGAGCGGCCGGCGTCAAGCTATTTTTCTGTTAAAGAGAAAACCCCAGGTCAGTCACAGGTCCGCAATGCTGGCAGGCCGAACGCGCTCGGAATCGCTCGCCGGCTCACAACCCCGCCGCCCGCCGCAGCGCCTCGTTGATTCGCTCCTGCCAACCCGCTCCATCCTCCTGAAAATGGGCGATCACATCGCTGTCGAGCTTGATCGACACCAATTCCCTGGAGACGGGAATTCCGCCTTGTCTCGGCGCGCGGACGGATTGGGCCGCCGGCCGCGGCGCGGGTTTGAACGCAGCTTCGGCGAGCGACAGGGCGTCGGTCGGTCGATGGCGATTGGGCGGTCTGGTCATGCGCGTTCTCCCGCTGCCCTTCTAACCGATCCTGCGGCGCCGCGCCGCTCAAATCGATGGGAGGCGAAGGCGGACGTGGCGATGGATGATGCGGGAACGCTTGCCGACCGTCTGAACGGGCGCCCGGCGACGCCGCTCGCCCGTCCTCGGCCCGTCGTTCAAAAGGACTGGCGATTGCTCGACGCGCTCGTGGGGGAGGCGCGGCGCAGCAATCCTGAAAGTGCGAAAAACCCTTCTCCCGCCTGCCGGAGAAGGTGGCGCGCAGCGCCGGATGAGCGTCTTCGGGCCGCTTTCCGCTGTGGCGACCGCCCCTCACCCCAACCCCTCTCCCGCAAGCAGGAGAGGGGCTACCCGCAGTTTTAGAATTGCCGGGCGCGAGGCGAACGATTCGGCCGCCGCGGCGCGTTCGGCTATCATGGATGTTCGAACGCCGGACGGACGCAATGCTCGGGACGCCATGCGACGGCTGATCAAATTTCTCCACACGATGGGCGCGATCGGGTTCATGGGTTCGCTCGCGTGCCTCATCGTGCTCGCCTGGCTCGCGCCGCCGCCGGCTTCGCTCGCCGGCTATGCGCTGATCCGCAGCGCGATGGCTGAGATCGCCGCCTGGCTCGTCTTGCCCTCGCTGGTCCTGACGCTGATCCCCGGCCTGCTGGCGATCGCCGTCACCCCCGCCTTTTACGAAGCCGGCTGGGCCTGGATCAAGGCCGCGACCGGGCTCCTGATCTTCGCCGGCGGCCTGCACGCGCTCGCCCCGATTCAGGAAGAGGCGCAGCTCAGCGCGCAGGCGCTGGCGGGCGGGCTCGACCCGGCGACGCTCGCCGGCGTTTCCAGCGGAGAGGTCAGCACGCTCTGGGTGCTGCTGGCGGTCTCGACCGCCAATGTCGTGCTCGGCGTCTGGCGCCCCCGCCTCGGCCGGTCGACCGGACGGGCGGCCGCGGCGCGGCCGGCGGCGCCCCGTTCCTGAGAGCCGGCGGCCGTGAACCAGGGTTCCCCCGGCTTCGGCCGGCTGGAACCGATGGTCGGGGAGTTGATGTCGGCAATCTACCCGGTTTGCGCCATTGGCCGCGCGGCTAGCTCCGCTTGACCCCGAACATCTTGCCGTCCGCTTTCTTGATGAACAGGTTGGCGAGCGCGTCTTCGACATTTTCCGTGGTGAACCGGGGTCTCGTGCCCTCGAACTTGCACGAGGCGAGCACCTGTTCGATGATGAACTTGGGCTGGAAATAGGCGAGCGGGGCTTGGTTTTCCTCGATACGGTCGAGCGCCTGCTTGTAGATGTCGTTGGTCAGCTCGAGGCCGGATTTTTTCGCCATGCCGTCGAATATCTTGCGGAACATATCTTCCGGCGGCGCCACGGTCTCCAGCTTGTAGCCGATGCGGCGCTGGAACGCCGGGTCCATCAGATCGTCGGGATGCATGTTGGTCGAAAAGATCACGATTTCGTCGAACGGGATCGTGACCGACTTGCCCGTATGCAGGGTCAGATAGTCGACGCGGCTGTTCAGGGGCACGATCCAGCGGTTGAGGATGTCCTCGGGCTTGGCGCGTTGTCGGCCGAAATCGTCGATGAGAAAGACGCCGTTCAACGCCTTGACGTGCAGCGGCGCCTCATAAAACTTGGCGACCGAATTGTATTTGAGATCGAGCATCTCGATCGTCAGTTCGCCGCCCGTGATCACCATCGGCCGGTGGCAGGCGACCCAGCGCGTGTCGACGCGACTGCGGCGGACATTGGCGACGCCCTCCTGCTCGCCCGAGTCCGCGACTTTCCGGTGAACCGTGGGGTCGTAGACCTTCATGATCTCGCCGTCGAGATCGACGCAGTAGGGTACGTAGATGATGTTCTGGAATATCTTGCCGACGATCTCGGCGACGGTCGTCTTGCCGTTGCCCGCGGGACCGTAGATGAGAATCGCGCTTCCCGAATTGATCGCCGGTCCCAGCCGGCTCAGGAACCGCTCCGACATGGCCAGACCCGCGAACCCCGCCTCCAGCCGCTGGCGCGACACGACTTCGTTGGTTACGCGCTGGCATTCGATGCGCTCCTGGAAGTCCTTCAGCGAGACTGGCGCGGGCCCGAAATATTGGCCGCGCTTCATCGCGTCGGCGGCGAATTCGCGGCCGGCGCGGGTCAGCGAAAGGCGCAATTCGGCCATCGATCCGCCGACGGAAGCCACCGCCAGCGCCTCCACGAATTTGCGTTCCCTGGCTTCGGTCAGCAGTTGGTTGATGATCGTGGTGGACAGTTTCAGCGCCTCGGCGATCTGCGAGGCCAATTCGAGATTTTCCGAGTACATGCCTTTCATGGCGAGTTCGAGCAGCGAAGCCGGATCGATGCCGGTGGCGGCCGCCGTCAACGGCGCCTGTGGCGCCTCATCGAGGACCCGATCGATCTGCTCCTTGGTCAGCATGCCGAGGGCGACGAGACTTCCCCCAAGTCGGCCGCCATTCTCGCGCTGATGTTCGAGCGCGCGCCTGATC